>JAGCBE010000339.1 GCA_017652345.1 Methanobrevibacter sp. | reverse complement strand
ATCTGTTTTTTGTAATAATTTAATATTAAATTCTATTGTTAATTGTGAATTATTTGGTGCAAATGATGCAAGTGCTGCAAACTTTACTAATAACTATGCATTTAATTCTTATATTGAATCTAATTATGAAAATAAGAATAAATCTGAAGCATTTAAGAATAATCCAGTTCAAAATAATGTAATATTTAATTATAGTGCATTAAATACAAATGGTTCTCTTGCATTCTGTGATGGTTTTGGTGGTGGAACAAATAATGTTTCTCCTATCTTAAGTAACTGTAATGCAGTTATTTCGTTAGGACAAAACCAGATTGAAGATTCTGTTGAAACATCAGTTTATGGTTATGATAATAATATTGTTTCTGCTGAACGTCTTTATATCTTAGGTCAACATAATAATATCAGTGCTGATGTTAATAGAGATAACTTAATAGCTGGTAGCAATAACAATATTAGTGGCGACATAGCTGATACTATTGACAGAAATACAATCCTTGGTAATGGTAATACATTATCTGGTCAATTTGTTGATTGTAATATTCTTGGTGATTGTAATGAACTCAATAATGATTCCGAAATTATATTTGAAAACGATACATTAATTGGTATGCACAATAAGGTTGAATTTGGTTCTAATTCTACCTTAATCGGTCATCATAATATTGTTAGTGGTTATAATAGCGTATTGATTGGTGAAGGTCTTTCTGCAACTAATTCTCAAGTTGTTGTTGGTAGATTCAATGAAGTATTACCAGGAACTGATGATAGAAATGGACAGGATGTAACTGCTGGTGCATTATTCATTGTTGGTAATGGTTCTCATACTGATGATGATTTTGATACACCAAATCGTTCTAATGCAATGGTTGTTTCTGCTGATGGTACAGTTTCTGCAAAAACTTATAAAGCAGCTCCTGATTCTAAGCTTGGTAAGTTATTTGACTTCTTAACTACTGCAGCAGGAACTGGTAATTTACATTGGAATGGTTCTGATTGGTCATGGTCAAATCAATAATAATTTAAATTAAAATAAAAATTAAATCGTTCTAGCAATAGAACGATTTTTTGTTTAATAAATATTACATGAAAATAAGTATAGCTATAACAAGTCATAATCAAACAGAACAGATAGCAAAGACTATTTGTGCATTAAATGAACAGACTGAAAAACCATATCATATCTATCTATTGATGGATGGAAAGAAAGATTTAGACATTTATAAAAATGTAACAGTTATTGATAATAAAGAAAATAGTGGAAGATGTAATAATAGAAATTCAGTAATTGTTCCATTCTTAAATACAGATTCTGAAGCTTTAATCTTTATAGACGGTGACTCCTGGCCATCTGATAAGAATTTTATAAAGAAATATAGAAAATTATTTAAGAAATATGATTTAATCTATGGAACTAGAAAACATACTCTTGTAGATAACATAAAAATGCCAGCATCTGATTTATTGACAGCAAATATGGATGAATTATGGCAAGGAAAACCGTTAAATTATAATGATTTAAGAATTACGTCTGGTGCTATAAAGGCTTGGCATTCTGCAGAATCTATAAGTGAAAAAATTGACTTGATTCTTACAGGTATGATTACTTGGTCTTGTAATTTTGGTATAACCAGATATGGATTAGAAAAACATATTCTCTTTATGGAAGAAAATTACGGTATTAAAAATAAATTGTTTGATGATACAGCATTTTCTAAAAATTGGGGATATGAAGACGTCGCTATGGGTCTTGATTCAATCTTTGCAGGATTAAAAATCGAAATTACTGATGATATTGAAATAACTCATTTGGCACATGAAAGAAGTGACGGATTGTTTGACCATATTAAAGGTCGTCATTTAATCATGGAAAGATATAGACATCTTTATGATAAATATAAGCAATTATAAATATTAATATGGATAATATAACCACAAGATCAAATTACTTAAATAAAGAACTAGTAGATAATATTGCACAATATGATTTAGGTTCTTTTTTCCAAGACGGTTATGATTTTGGAAAAGAATCGTTTTTACTTGTAAGAAAGATGGATGAATGTCGACCAGACATTATTTCATATCGTGCTTATGGAACGCAGAATTATTGGTGGTTTATCTGCTGGTATAACGGTTATATGGATATTTGGAATGATTTAACTGAAAATCAGATAGTAAGATACCCAGATTTACAAAAAGTAAGAGATTTCTTAAAGTGGCGTTTAGATAAGACAAAAGATAATAGAAAAAATGAAGAATAAAAAAAATACCGGTATTTCTACCGGTATTTTTACACATCATTAATTAAAGAAAAATTATTGCATGTTTACCATTGGAATGGACTTACCATCTGAAACAAATCTCGGAAGCTGACCATCCCACTTTTCAATCCACTTAAGCTGCAAATACTCCTTACCAGACTGGGACTTCAATGTTGCCATCTTAATTGCCATTTCGGTAGAATCTGCTCTTGCCTTTGCGACCTTCTGTTCATTCTGATATTCAATCTGCTTAAGAACATTCTTTTCCTTCAATGCCTTCTGTTCTGCAACCTGCTTTTCTTCAATAGCCGTATTAAATGCATTAGTAAATTGGAAACCAGTTACAGTGAAACCATCGATAATAATATGTGCATCTACAGAATCAAGCTTTGCCTTCAATGACTTTTCCATTCTGATATTAATCTCTTCTCTCTTCTGTAACATTTCTTCAGGAACATATTGCGGAGTAATAGATGTAATCGTTTCTTTAATCTTCGGTTGTAAGATAGTCTGAACATAATTTACACCATACTTCGAATATACCTTACCAACCGCTTCTGGATCTACGTGATAGTTAACGTTCGTCGAAACTTTGACTTGCTGAAGGTCTTTAGAACCAGCTTCAAACGTGCTTGCTTCAAGCTGAGTCTTAACCGGAATCGTCACGGTATTCTTCATGAAAACATTATAGAAATGCAAGCCTGGCCCGAAAGTTTCGCTATACTTACCGAACTCCAGAACGACTGCTCTTTCGGTTTCGTCAACTGTCGTGCAACCCGTAAAGAGTGCAAATACCAGCATAATAAAGATTGAATAGATTTTTTTCATAGATGTTTTTTCCTTTTTGTTAATTGTTTGACCTAAATATAACATTTTTTAAAATAAATGTAAACCCCTAAACTATAAATAATAAAAGACTACTATTGGGACATGAAACTTATGGAATTTTTAGATTATAAAAATGAAGTCGAAAAAATTATAGAAAGAAAAGCTAAACATCTTAACAAAGATATTAAGCTAGATATGGAAAAAATGTTCGAAGCCTATATTAACGATGTAAATCCTGTCGATTTTATTCGTTCATCTATATATCTCAAAGAAAGTGCACAAAATGACGGATTTTCTAAATATTATGATAGAATTGTTAAAAATATTAGAACTTTCGGTTATAATATAATAAAAATGCCTAGAGAGTTAATGGAATCAGTTGTCAATTTCTATAACGAAGGCTATAATACCATGGTCCCAACCAATTATTGTCTTGAACAGCTTAAGAAAAATACGATTAAAATTGACAAAACAAAAGCCGATAATATATTATTGAGAAATAAATTGCTATTATTGGTACATGATATTGAAAACTGTGCTTTAAAAGGTGTCGAAGTTACAAAGACCGAAGCATTTGCAATTTTAAAGATTAAAATCTTCGAAATGCGTAATGAAATAAACACAGATGTCAAAAGCTATATCAAGCAATTAAATAAATATTTTGCTCCATACGTGCGCCAGAACGTCGATAACGGTTCCAGAATAGATATACTAGGGTATTCAGTAAATCAACGTTCTGTATATGCTACAGTCAAATTAAAGATAGATTTTATTGACTCGGATGGATTCAAAAATAATCAGTTCAGTGCTAAGGAAACAGTAAATATAATTAAAATGTATATTGAAATCTTTAGAACATTTGCTGAACAATATCAAAGCGTAATTTAATATGAATAAACATCTTTTTGGAAGAAGGAGAAGAGAAACTCCTGTAGAAATTAATATTGATAAAACAGAACCAGTAACGTCAGAAGTAGTTTTAATAACAAAAATATATAAACCGTTCGATATAGATGACTGGGTTGACCATTATTTAAATTGGTGCGGATTTGATAGGGTTTATATTATAGATAATGAATCATGCTGCGATATTGCAGAAAAATTCAAAGATAATAGTAGAGTATTTGTAGAATATTTACCAGACAATCATAAAACACCATGGTTACAGCAGAATTATTATTCTCGTATTGCAAATTTTAATAATTACTATACATATCAATTTTATTGCGACGATGATGAATATCTATGGTTTGATAAAACAAAATATAAGAATATAAATGAATTCTTGACTATTCTAAGAGATAAAAATATTCTTCAATATAGTATTCCAATGGTTAATATTTCTTATGAATCAGGTAAGACTCCACAAGATAGAACAAAATCTATGATTTCTGATTGCTTATATGTTTCTAAAGATTATTTTGGAACAACAAATTCGACTTATAAGACATTTATAAGTAAATATTTAAAAAATAAAATGAGGAGAATTACATTTAATAGTCCTCATGTTGTTTCTGCTTATAAAACTGTTTTTGCAGATAATAGCGATGTAAAAATTACTTGCGGAAAGGATTTTTATTTAGATTCACATCCGTCTGAATTGGATATTAAATTATTCCATTATTACCATCGTTCATTAAACGAATGGGAAGAAAAATCAAATAGAACTAGAATCGATGTCGATAAACAATTAACATATAAAGATTATCCTACCCAAAATAAAACATCAGTATATCCAGACAATGAATATACTGAGTTTTTGGATCCTTTTAAATTATCTTAAGAAACCGTCCATCCAAAGTTCATATAACTTTGAAATAGGTTCTGTCAGTTCGATTCCTTCCTCGGATCGAACTGTTATTTTATGTTCACCGGTTAGACAAGCATATTCCTGTTGGAACATCTGAATACCGAAGTCTCGAATCATTCTCTTTTTCCATGCTTCGTCTCTTCCAGGAATTTCATACCACTGAATCTTTGCAGGAACATAGGAACTTGCACCAGAAATTGCTTTCATCCAGATGTTATAAAATTCATTCATACCATGCGGGGTTGAAATAAGAATCATCATTGCGTCCTTTCTACCAGATTGGGTAGGGAAAACAGACTTAATGAAGTCCTTAGCTTCTTCTTCAGGCAAGAACGCAAATTCGTCGACAAGCATCAAGTCAACAGATTTACCTCTAATAGCAGAAGAACCAGAAGCAGCACAGAATATCTTGGAACCGTTATCAAAACCGATACTTTCTTTTGACCAACCGCCTCTATCAGGATTAATTCCCTGTTGTAACCATAATGGTAATTTTAATACGGCTGAACGAATACGAAGCATAATTTCTTTTGCCTGGTCTTCCTTGTTAGCCAAAACAGCGATTGTCTTATCATTGTTAAATAAAGCATACCAGAGAATATAAAGCGTAGCGATAGTAGTCTTACCACACTGACGACCCATCATAATGATTCTGTTATTTCTAATAACATTATTCTTGTCATAATATTTTGCGACAAGCATTCTTACAATTCTGTCTTGATATTCTCTAAGTTTGATAGGAATTTCACCTTCATCACTCAAAATATAGAAATATTTGGAAAAATAAAAAATGTCCTTAGAACATTTTACATATTCATCCATTTGTTCTTTAGTAATCTCAATTTCTTCGAGATGACCTCGAAGTTCAGCAGTTTTCATCCACAAAATACGAATCCTCGCTTTCACATATTATAAATAAAAATATGACTGAATGTGTGAAATTCAGCCATTACAAACACAATTATATGTAGAGGCTAATTATGTCTGATAATATATTTATATGTAAAATATGTAATAAATCGTTTAATAATATATATTCATTTTCTTCACATATAAAAAATGAACATAAACCATTAACAGCTAAAGATTATTATGATAAATATTTAAAAAAAGAAAATGAAGATATATGTCCAATTTGTGGAAAACAAACTAAATTTGAATCTATTTCAAAAGGTTATAAACGCTTTTGTTCAACTAATTGCGCCCACAAATCACCTGAAATAAAAGAAAAATATAAACAAACATGTTTAGAACGTTATGGCGTAACAAGTACTAATAAATTACAATCTATGAAAGATAAATCTAAACAAACATGTTTAGAAAAATATGGTACTGAATTTGCGTCACAATCAGAAGAATTTAAAGAGCAAAGTCGTAAAACATGTTTAGAAAAATATGGAGTAGAATATTCATTTCAAAGTGAAAATAATAAAGAGAAATCAAAAAGTACATTATTAGAAAAATATGGAGTGGATCACTATTCTAAATCAGATAAATTTAAAGAAGAATTTAAAGAAACGTGCCAAGAAAAATATGGTGTAAATGCGCCAGCACAATGTCCAGAAATATATCAAAAAGTAAAAGAAACATGTCTTAAAAAATATAATGTTGAAAATTATGCAAAGACAGAAGAATTCAAAGAAAAATTTAAAGATACATGTTTAGAAAAATATAGGGTAGAAAACCCTATGCAAAATAAAGAAATAATGAAAAAACGTATTATTACTTGTCAAGAAAAATATAATAATGATACATTTTTAGGCTCTGATTCACATTTAAATAATATGACAGATATTAGAGAAAAAATAGAAAAAACATGTCTTAAAAAATATGGTGTAACTAATGTTTATAAATCAAAAGACATTCAAGAAAAAGCACGAAAAACATGTTTAAAAAATAATGGAACTGAATTTCCAGCACAAAATTATGAAATATTTAAAAAATCTCGTAAAAAATACAAATATAATAATATTATGTTTGATAGTAGTTGGGAATTAGCATATTATATTTGGTTAACAGATCATAAAATTGAATTCGAATATCAACCAAATATAAAATTTAAATATATTGCAAATAATAAAGAGCATTATTATTTTCCAGATTTTAAAATAAAAAATGAAATAATAGAAATAAAAGGAGATCATTTTTTTGATAAAAACGGTAATTTTAGAAGTCCATTTAATAGTTTAAATGAAAATATACAAAATGAATATAAAGCTAAATATCAATGTATGTTAGATAATAATGTAAAAATTATGAAATATAATGAAATTAGAAATATATTTTATTATATTGAAAAAACATACGGTAAACATTATTTAAAACAATTTAAAAATCATAAATAATGTATGGCAAATTACAGACAAGAAGGGTATGACCCAAGTTTAAACGGATATTGGAAAGGAACTGCTGACGGAGCTCCTAATTTCGGTTATCCATCAAATTATTTCTATGCAGACACAATTCGTAGTCTGTTTATTGGTTTTGAAAATTTCTTTAACGAATTGAATGTTATTCGTTATAATAAGTTTGGAGAACCAGTCAAAACAATCAATGTTCCAATTAAATTCGGTCCGAGAAACAAGTCTCATGACTTCAGAAGTGAACAAGAATCTGGTAAGAAATATTATATAAGTTTACCAAATCTTACATATAGATTGGATAATATGCAATTTGCAACTGAAAGAGCAAAGGGTATTTATGAAACTCGTGCATTCTATAATTCTGATTTGGAAAGTGCAGGTTTGATTTGTGACCAACAAGATAAATTCTGGTCAGATGTTCAACCAGTTCCATATAATATTTCTGTTTCTATGGAAGCAAACTGTGAGAAAATGACAGATGCAGAACAAATCGCAGAACAAATCGCTGTAAGATTCCAACCTGCTGCTTTCTTCGATGTTAAGGAATTCTGGTTCTTCAATAAACGTAGAAGTATTAAATTAAAGTTAGATTCTTTGAATTGGGATATTCAAAGTGAATCAATGGGTGAAGAAGACTGGAGACAGATTAAGATTTCCTTTACGTTTACTATGGAAGCATTCCTTTATAAGCCGATTAAAGATGCACAGATTATTGAAAAGATTAATACCTATATTACTTTGAATAAAGGTGATTATCTCTATCATGCTGCAACATTCGGTAATAAAGACGGTTCTTTGACTACTCCTTATGAATTCAGTAAGATTTATCAGACAAAGGTTGGCCCAAGTTATGTATTAAACGGAAGTCCTAAGACTGAACTTGTCCCATATGAATATAAAGGAATAAAAACTTCTGCATATATAACGACTTACGATTATAGGGAAACTGATGAATTGACTACTTATGAAGATGATGCAAAGCTTCTTACAAAAGTAACAAATATTTGGATTCCTGCTACGGAAACAGTTAGTGGAGATAAACCAATCTTGCATACACGTCCAATTTATGCATCTGCTGACTGTATTATAAATGAGCAACATGTCAAGAAAGGTGATGTTATTGGTTATAAACCAATGTATTTAGACCCAAAAGATATAACATCTGGTTTTAATCCAGAAGTTTGGAGTGTTGAATATACCAATGAATGGCTTGTTGAAAAAGAATATATGTCATTATCTGGTTTCGGTCATAATAACGATCCGACAATTTCATTTGATAATAAGGTCTTAATTGACCAGTATAATAGACCATATTCTGCATATTATTCTCAATTTAATGAAGAAGGTAGATATACTTCAGATAAAGAAAAATATAAAGAAGAAAACTATGACTATTATTACAAGTTGACAAAACAAGGAATAAAGACAAAAACTGAATTTGAAGGTGGAAAATACATCTAAAAATATCAAAAATTAATATAAATCACTCCTATTTAGGGGTGATTTTTTATTATAAAAAATCCAAACTATAAATAGTATATATGGATAAGTTAGAGCGTATTAATACAATCAGAGATGAAGCTGAAAAGTTGGAAGTATTAAAAAAAATCAGAATGAATATTCTTGGTTCTTGGGGCAGCATAAATACTCTTTGTGGTTTTGCTGAAAGTATAGCTAGAATTACTTTACGTATAGATGATTCGCTTAGTAAAATTAATAAAAATTTAAATACACTTGTTGGTATAATGTCAGATTTTGTATATAAGAAATCTGAAACTGAAGCAGCAAGTCAAGATACTCAGTTAACTGATGTATTATCATCTCCAGCTGAAGCTTCTCCGGCTTTTGTAGGCGAAGGTGGTTCAGCAATGGCTGTTTCAAGTAATGAACCAGTATTAATCGCTCTAGGTAAAATAAATGAAGCAATCGTTAACGGTTTAGATTCGACAACAAATGCTGTTAAGGAAACATCCAAACAAGAGCAGGCTTTACAGCTTAATAATACAAAAGCTTTAATTGCAAACGATATTAAACGTCAACAGGCTGAAGATAGAAATAGATTACTAAATCCAAATAAAAAGAAAGAACAGGTTACAAATCCAAAAGAAAATAAACCAGTAGTAGAACCGCCAAAATTCCCAATCAATGCTAAAGAATTTATGGCAGGTCTCGGTAATATATTAAAAGCAATATTAAATCCAATTACATTGATTGCTGGAATTTTCATGCATTTATTACCGTATATTATTCTGGGTATTGCATTCTTTAAAGGTGTTTGGAGTACATTGTCAGAAAAAGCAAAAGAACAAGTAATAGAAATACGAGATAAAATAATATTCTATGCTGGTCTGGCTTTCTTGCTATTTAAAGGACCGTCAATATTAATTGCTACACTTACTACTGTTTGGCACACAATGAAAGTTGGTGCACTTATGGCAAAGTGGGCATTTGAAGTTGCATTCCATAAATTAAGAATGTTATTTACAACGACTGAACATGCTGAAAAAATGTCAGAAACCATGTTCGAACGTATGTGCACGATGATAGAACATCTCGCAAATAAGGCATTGATTGCACTTAAGCAAGTTCTTGCTATTGCTGAATATGTCTTAGTCGCAGGTGGTGTTGTAGCAGTCGTAGCTGCAATCGTATTACTCATTGCAGGTATTATTGTAATATTTGCATTATTCGGTGATAAGATTACTGATGCATGTAAGAAAATTGTAGAAGTATTTGTGATGGTAGGCGGAATGCTTTATGATGCTATTGTAGGTGTCGTCAAGTTATTCTGTGATATTGTTGTCAGCTTAGTTACTGGTATTTTAGGTGGTCTTGTCAAAGCAGTAATTAACGGATTTAGATATTTATTCGGCGGAACGACTGAAGAAGAAATTAAGGCAAAAACTGCACAAGTTACAGAAGTTAAAAATGGCGTTACTAAGGATGTATTTACAAGCTATTTGAAGCCAATTTCTGATTCTTTGAATTCCATAAATAATTGTGTTGCAAATATTGCAGAACTAGAAGAAGCAAGAAGATGGAATAAGACAGAAAATTCATTTACAAGGGTTGCATCTTCTGGCATGACAATATTCAATGGTAATTCTAATATTATGAGAACATTGAATGCTGACAATACTGCAATGATGATAAATACAAGTTATGTTGCTGACCAACAGAAAGAATCTGAAATCAGCGGTTCTTTTGAAAACGATATGAAGACTGTTGCAAAGATTTTAAGTGAATGGGATAGAGCATTTAAAAATAATACACGTATTAAACTTCCTAATGAAATTATGGGATAATATATGGCATTAATAAGTTACTATAATCAGCCAGTTCAATCTAATAAAATTGACGTAGAAAACTCGCCATATACCAAGGCACATACATTTTTATTAAAAATTACTACTAGTTCGCTTGATGAAGATAATCTTAAAAATCTTTTAGGCGGTAGAACTACTATAACTGGAATTATTGAAGAAATTCCACAGATTGCTTATTCAACAACTTGGGGTGATTCGCCAGTTGCAGTAATTAATGAAAAAGTTAAAAAGTTTACACAAGATAAATGGATAAAAATGTTTGCACATCAGCATGGCGATTATAGACCTCCGCTTGTAACTGATGGCTGGACACAACAAATTCCTAAAGCTGCAGAACCATTAAATGTTTCATTTAAATTCAGAGCATATCCAATAGATGGTTATTATAATACAACCATTTTTACAGATATAATAAAATTATTGATTTTTGTAACTACGCCTCAACAATACGCTTTGTCTCATGCTATGGAATATATGTCAGTTGCTATGAAACAATCATATAAAAAAGGTCAAAAAGCTGGTGAAATAGCTGAACAACTTACTGATAATTTATCAAACGGTAATATAGATTTTAGTAAACTTATGTTTGCAATGAAAGGTAAAGATGAAGACAAGCTAAGTCTACAAGAACAAGATGCAATGAAAGCAATCAGTCAGCTCCATCAATTTATAAGAGAAATTGGCGATATGAATGGCGATAATGTCGGTGGTTGTCCATTAATTGAACTTAGTATTAATGGATTAATTCAAGCATATCCAGGTATAAGATGGATGTTAAAATCCTGGTCTTTCAAACCAGCATTACAAGTTACATTTGATAATAATCCAATCTATGTAGATTTTAATGTTACTTTACAAACACAGTATGTATTATCTTCTGCAGATTTAGAAAAGATATTATTATAAATTACCGTTTTCGTTTGGTTCTTCCAAAACTTTTGTTGCATGGGTTGTATTTAAAATATCAAACCATGTATCTCTAGAATAAACCTGATCCATAGAACATTCTATATCAAAATCATAATAAACTGGGCTATTTCCATCCATTTCTTCTGATGGCTTATAGCTCCATTTTGATATATAAACAACTAATGGTCTAGCAGGATTAAAAATAACATTATTAAAAAGATGTAAATGCCATAACTTAGAGCCAAGACAATTTTCTCGGTTCATAGATTCATATACACGTCCTGGACCATATTTTGCTGTTACTACCTGACCAACTTTATCTGCAGTTTTTTGAATAAAGTTAACAACTTTAGATATTTCTATTTCTTCTGAAGAAGCAGTAGAACCACTAAACGGATTGTTAAAAATATTTTCCAAATCACTCATAAATGACTGACTGAAAATTTGGTCAAATGCCTGTCTAGTTATATTATCAGTACATTTACCTTTAAATTTATCAATAGCATCTTTCAAATCAGAAAATTCAAATTTCAATTTATCTGGGTCTGGAATTTTATGTTTATCTTTTCCGCCAATAACACCTACATCTGTCGGCGGTAAATTAATTGTGCTATTCGCAAAACCAGATGCACCATTATTAATTGATGCAGTAAATACTATAGGTGTTGAATAACCACCCCAACCAAGATAATTACTTGTTTCTTTACCATAAGACAATTTAATTGTTGCAGTAAACATATGATTATTATCAACTACAACATTACTTCTAGTTGCAAATCGTTCATTTACTAATGCAAAAATTTTAGAAATTTTTGCTAATTTATCACTATATTCATCTGTATTTTTATCACCGGTATTACCTGTTTTTTTCGTAACATTTTCATTTTTACTAAATAAATTATTTACTTCATTACCGACAAGCTGACCAGTTGCATAAGCATTTCTAATACTTCCTTTAATATTTTCAACTGCTTTTTCTGAATCAAATACATTTTGCTGTGCAATAGATGCAAATGACATTAACCAATGTTTCCATTCTGATGCAGGTGACTGACCGAGCGTATCACGAGTATAAATTCTAAACTTTAATGGAATAGAAGATGGAGAATAACCAGCATAGACTTGTTTTGTCCAAGTTCCTGCTTTTACTAAATTTTTAAAATCACTACCTTTAGCACCGATAGCATTAAAAATTGATATTAAGTCATTGGCCATAAATTTAGACAATGTATCTTGCCATTCATTACCTGGACCTTCTTCATAGTTAATATTAAAACTTATTTCAGGCAATTCTGATAATAAACCACGTAATTGTAAAGTTTTAGCATCGCCACCAATACTATATGATGTAGACAATATGAAATATGATAATCCAGTTTTATTATCATGCTCATATTTTGAACCTACAAAAAATTTGCTTTCCTCTTCTTCCATTAATTACCTTGATAAACGTCTTGCAAAAATACCGCGAATTAACCCGTTACTTGAAACATACGGAATTCTAAATGTCAATGTATTATTGTCTGGATCTGCTTCGACTTGTGCCTCAGAACGGTCAATAGTAACAGGAACCCAATATTCAATAGTGTCAAAGACAACTGACATTACAGAATCTAACTGTGAAAAATTTTCAAATAAAACTTGATATAATGGTGAACCGAATGAAAGATTAAATAAACGTTCAAATGGTTCTGTCGTAATAACCATCTCAATCATCTGATCCAATGCATTCTTATTCCATATCTCTGTATTTTCAAGTGATGCATCTAAATCATAATATTCACTGTCTATCTTACCATTATGTAGCCAGGTATAATCTGAATTTTTATCTAAATCTAACATATAATATTTATACCTCAATTAACACTTGACATTAAAATTACCAACACAATGAGGCATGCCAGTAATAGGACAAGTAGGTAAATTATTGACCAGCTGTTTATTTAAATTCTTACCAAGATTTACATTTCCAAGCTTTGCATCAACGTTAATATCTCCTTGCAAAGCTTCAATATCTAAATTGCCATTTGTTTCAATCTTTGTATCGCCCATACAGTTAACAACGAATTTACCTTTTTCTGTAAAATTCATACCTGTATTTATTGTCAAAGAACCGTCAGCTCCGATTGTAATACTAAGACCAGTTCTATGGTGGAAAACAGTTTCACCATCTTTTCTATTCAATGTCAAATAATCGCCTTGGTCAGTTTCCATCAAGACCATCTTATGCGGATAATCTTCAAACTTATTGATTAAGAAATTCTTTGTAAGATTTCTTGCAGTCATTTCACTGAATGCAATAGAATCGTAAACTGGTTTCTGTATATCTCCTTGGTCAAAATATCCTCTTACGAAACATCCAACTT
Organism: Methanobrevibacter sp.; assembly: GCA_017652345.1. The sequence continues at coordinate 159,707 of JAGCBE010000339.1, read as the reverse complement.
CTGGAATAACAAAGTTACCATTCGTGCCGCCGACATAGTTTAAATCTGGAACTGCCCATGGCAAAGCATATTGTGCCAAATCATCGTAATATCCGAAAACGACAATCTTTACTCTTCCTAATTTATCAGGATCATCATTGTCAACAACCTTGCCTGTCCATCTACCAGTATCATCCTGTTTGAACTGTTCATAAGTTCCAGCAGTTTCCTGGTCAAAACCTTTATCTACCGATGTAGTTGCGTCTCTAAAAAGTTCATCTAATGTTGCTTCCATAATTTAACCTATTTTCTATTCAAATCACTTTGTTTTTTCAATTCGCCAACTCCATTAATACCATCACTTACACCAGTAATTATTACTGTATAATTAGAATTAACAAAGAAGGTATGTAATAAACTTGCTACGATAAAATCACCAGACTGTATAGAACTTTGTGAAGCAACAGAATCTGTCCTGATAGTAATTCTATCGCCTAAAGATATTTTCTGCTGTGGTTCATATTCATAATCTGGCTGATTAACAGCGTCAACAGTCAAGAATGCAAACTGTTGATAGAATGCACGCTTTATGCTTTCATTATGTTGCGGAGCATAATCATAATGTGCATGTGTCTGTTTAAAATGCATCTTTGAGAAAGAATATCTAAAATTATCTGTTTGTCCAGGTGATTTGTTAGAAACATTACCAATTCTGGTTTTAGAATCATGAAATTCTTTTTCTCTCAAACATGTATCATTCAATGTTACTGCCAATGGATTTGTTGGAATAAACGGTCTAAACTCTAAAGGATTTAATTCCTTAATATTATAAGGATTATAAATTCTAGTTTTTATACCATAAGCACCTTGGTTCTGAACAAAACCCATATTTTTAAATTCAACACTGTTATAAGTTCTATATCCAGACGGTTTCCCTGACTGAAATTTTGACTTATCGCAATACATCATATCATATAATGTATTTTGAATATATGTAGCTTTAACAGCGCCTTCACAGATATTATTTATTGAATTATAATGTGCTAAACCATCTTTGTCGACAAATAAAATCGGCATGTCATCATCAGCAATCCATGCATGTTTTACAATCTTATCTGCAAATTCACTATATGAAAGGCTACAGTTTAACCATGCCATATTATCATCTGGCGAAGTCTTCAATTCAGAAATAAACTTTAAACCGCCTCTTGTGCAAATTAAATTAAGTAAATCTTCACTGTTATATTGCTTATCGAGATTGATTGCATCAATTTCAGTAACTGGCCAAATACAAATATCGTTTAAATATTTTTCCGCAGCATATATTCCATTTATTTCGTAAAGATAATCCTTTCTATCTTGGTCAGGATAATAATTTATTGACTGGATTACAAACTTTGAATTTACATAAGGCTTTGGAATTATATCCTGGTTTTTAATAATCGGCGTAATCTTTACATTGATTACATTACCAATCTGAAAACCTACAGAATCAAAGAATGTTCCTGTATCATTTAGAAATAATCTTACAGTTGGCAACTTTGTGAAAAAACTTTCCTTGATTTCTATTTTGGAAATTTTACCATTAGGAATATGATATGCCTTCTTTGGATCATCGCCGCCATATAAAACTTCAATAACATTGTTTACTGAAGCTGATGGTGCTGATTGTCCCGCTCTTGATGGGTCTAGTAATTCATTAATTGCCATTATATACCTATAGTCATTCCATAATCACCAGTTTGCCAACTAGAAAGCTTTAAACCTTTTACGATTCTAAATGCATCATCTGGCGTTTGCGGTCTTGCAAAACAGCAGAATCCTTCATTGTTAGTCAATAAAATAAATGAAGCTTTCTGGACCAACATGTAAATAAATAATTGCATTGCACCGACAACAGTAAATAAATCATTCTTTATATTATATAATTCGGCAAACGCATGTGCAATCTTCGTATTTGGCTCAGAAACGTTCTGTAAACGCTCCAAAACCTTAACCAATAAGTTTGGCTTGTCTTTCAATAATTTGCTTATATCGTCTGCACAATCGCGATTAAAGTGGTCATATTCACCGCTAGTCTCGAACATCGAAAAGATAGAATAAATAAGCGACTTATTCATCTGTCTATATACTTTACTGTCACCAGAAAGAGTAGAACGAATACCTTTAAATTCACAAATCTTTCCAGTTTTCAAATCGACAACATCACCCTTTCCTGCACTGAAAGCAAGATTAGAAAAACAGCTTACAAAAAGAAATTCGCCTTTACCTATTGCTGGTCTCGAAGATGTAACTTCCAATGCATCCTTAACATATTCTGGTTTTAAATACTCTGCCAAATTTGCACGGTTTAAAAATTCATTCCACGAAATCATCGGAAATGTCTGAAACTTAAACGTATTTTCTTCAATCTGTTCAAATAGGTCGTCTGCTTCTACCTTTAAATTTTTTAATAACAACATACCGTGTTGCTTTATAAGTTCTTCATGTTTTCCAGATTTTTTATCTGTCCAGTAATTAATTAAGCATTTATTTAAAGTTTTCGAATCCATATACTATTTATAAATAATGTATGGGTTTATGCAACGTATACAGCTATTTAAATGAGTACGACATAGGTAAAACTGTTAAATTATCAGATTCTTACCAAGTTCGTATAAGGCTAAATGATGAAGATTTCGCTGAAGGAACAACTAATCGTTCTAAAAGCAAATATGCTCTTAGAATCTTACAGCCAGAAAACAATGAAATAGAATTAGCAGAATGCACATCTGTTAATATTCCTTCATACAAACCAAAAGAAGATATTTTTACATACGGTAACAATAGTAAAAGTTTTATTTACATGGACCCTAAGTCTTTAGAAGATTTGGAAATAGAACTTATTGAACATTATAATAATGATAATACTTTATTTGTCGAAAATTTTGTAAACTTGTGCCTTTCAAAACTTTTTGACGAAGATAAATTCCAATATAAACTTGATGACTATATTCCTGAATTGACTGTTTATGTTTTTAGCAATATATTCAATAAAGTTTATATAAAATATGTTTTCCAAGAATTAAAACTTACAGATTATACAAAATATAACCTCGAATATAGTTCTACTGATATTGCAAAATGGACATTAAAATTCTCCTATAGAACATTCTATGCAGTTTCTGTTGTAGAATCTGATTATGAAATCTATAATAGAACTACTGAAAATACGGTTAGTGTTGAAAATCTTCCAATTAAAGAAACTGCAGCGCCTAATATCGCTACTAATACTCCTACAACTGAACAAGATATACCTAATGAAAATCCAACAAATACTAATAATATTTTAAATTCTGAAAACGGAAATAATCAATCTCAAGATGTTGCTCCTGCTGATGCAAATAATACAAATCTTGTAAATGAATTTAATAACGGTGGTCAAGTTCCTACAGGTGATTCTCAGAATGAAGGTCAAAACGATGTATTAACTGCCGATCAAGAATTTACGTTCGATGATTATGTAATAAAGGCTGACAAAGAACCTGATTCTAATATTCTTAAGATTGCAAATAATCCAGTTCAGCTTGATACTCTATCCAGTGCAGATAGAGCAGACGAACTCGCATATAGAATGATGCGTGGTGAACTCGATAATGGTAAGCCTAGATATGGCAGAACTTATAACGCTGGTTATACTGAAGAAGAACGTGCAATGGCACAAAAAATTGTTAACCAAAAAGATTGGCAAGGTCTTAAAGATAGACATGATGCAAGAGTTGCAGCAATCAGTCAAGAAATTGCAACCAATCTTGAAGCACCGTCTGTTCCGCAAAAACCGACAGAAGTTACTCAAACTGAACCTACAACTGTTGAAAAAATACAGACTACAAAGACTTCTAGCGTTAAACCATATCAAAATGATAGTGGAACAAAATATATTAACGGTGAAGTAAACGAACATGGTCTTACTATAAATCAATGGGCATATATTTCTGCAAAACGAGACTTTGAAGAAGAAACAAATAAACAAAAACGTGATGCTGCAGATTTCAGAGGAATTAACTTCTCTGTAGGTGCTACAAACTTACCTATGAAAGAAAAAATGAACTTCCAGAAGAAATACCGTGAAGAAATGAAAAAACAGCAAAGTACAGAAATGTAAAATGCTTAAACTATAAATAATTAAAGGAATTTTTATGGATGAAACAGAAACATTTATATCATATTTAGCTGGAACTAATGAGGCAGAATATCAGAGTTTATATACATTCGCTGTAGATTCTCTTACTTTTGCTAATAAGGTCCACATTTTCCACTGGTCTTGCGATTCTGGTTTCCATCATACGCATTTCCAGACGGTTTATGAAACAATTAGAGATTTTGCAGATCAACTCGTTGAAATAGTATTGGCTACTGGAACTGAATTTAAAGTCGCTTCTAAGAGCTATCTTATTTCCGATGAAATCTACAATAAAGAAAATGCACTTAGAAAACTTCGCTTCTATATTGATGAAGTTGAAAAACTTTCTGAACAATTCAAGAGCAAAGTTGCACTGAATAACCTAATGTCTGACACTGTTCAGAAATTAGAAAATGAATACGGATTACTTTTAAAATTTACCTAAGGAGAATTTAAAATGGAATTTAATGAAGCAGTAAAGCTTGTTCAGAAATACGGCTATCATCTTACAAAAAATACTAAGAAGCCAGTTGCTGAACCGAAAAAGAAAGAAATGTCACCAGAAGAAAAGCTTGCCGAAGCAAAGAGAATCGTTAATGCAAATGGTTTACGCTTTGTAAAGGAATCTAAACGTTATGCTGGTCATCATCCACTCTTTGACTCTAAGCACTTCCAAGATTATCTCTTGAAAGAATGCGGTTATAACTGTGTCGGTGACGACTGTTGCACTGACCCGCTCGGATGTGCAGATGATCAAGAAGTAAATATCTGTCCAGATTGCGGTGGTGAAGGTTGTGAACGTTGTAACTTCCAAGGCTATATTGATTGGGCAAATGATCCGAACAATATTCCAGATGAATCTTATAACGATATTGACGATTTCGATATTGAAAATGACGATGAATCTTTTGCATACGGTCCTGAAGAATCTGAAGAATTTCTCGATGATATAGCTATGCAAAACTTCAATAATGCACAACGCGGTCGCGGACCATTATATCAATAAAAATCAAATAAAATTTACATAAGACTGTCATTTGACAGTCTTTTTCTATATTTGTATTACTAATTATTAAAGGATAATATGAATATAATAAAAGCTAATCCTGATATGAAACCAGAAGAACAATTATCTGGTGATATGAATAACTCTATTTTTCTTGCCGGTCCTTGCCCTAGAGAAAATTATGACGATGATTGGAGAAATGAAGCATTTGAAATACTTGAAAAATTAGGTTTTACTGGTAAGGTTATTACACCGACAAATGCAGATTTCCAAAAGCTTCGTGATAAATACGGTAATGATGCATTGATGCAACAAACTACTTGGGAATATATTGCGATGAAGAAAGCTTCTGTTATTGTCTTCTGGGTTGCAAGAGATATTAAAAAGAAACATCCTGCATTTACTACCAATATTGAATTCGGTGACTGGTTTGATAAACCTGGTGTTTATTGTGGATTTCCTGATTGGGCAGAAAAGAATGATTATCTCAAGTGCAGACTCGATATGAAGAAAATCAAGTATTGGAATAATCTTGAAGAACTTTTAAAACATGTAGTTAAAAAACTTGAAAAGTCTCCATCTGATACTTTCTTCACTGCTGATACTCATTTCTCTCAGCAAAGAACATTAGAATATTCCAGAAGACCATTTGTAAATCTTTTTGAAATGGATTTGGAAATGATGAGTAATTGGAATAAGACAGTTACAATGAATGACACAGTTTATCATGCTGGTGATTTCGGCGATTTATCTACAATGAAAAACATTCTATCTGATTTGAATTATAAGCAACTCATTTGGGTCATGGGTAATTACGATAGGAAGTTAGAAACAGAGATTAATAAGATAGTTTCTGAGCTAAAGGATAGGCATATTGATGTAGTTTCTAAGGCAACATTTGAACATAATAAGAAAACCTATCATGTTATTCACGAACCAGATGAAGGTAATGTTCATCCACGCTATCCAGATAGCATTGTTCTTTATGGACATATTCATGGTAGAGCATTTGCTAAGAAAAATGGATTTGATTTAGCAACAGACTATCATAGATATACACCAATTTCTATGGAACAAGTCGAATGGTTTGCAAATGCGGTTCAATATTGGGACCATAACGTATTCTGTGAAAAAGCTTCGATATAAAAAATAGAGGTTATTAAAACCTCTATTTTTATTTTATGTAAATTTATTTTAGATTGATTTTAACCAATCCTTGAATGCTTCAACGATAATCTTAGAACCAATATCGTCAACCTTCTTATTGAATGCCTTAGTAGCTTCGTCAACCTTTTCTCTCTTTTCAATATAAAGACCAGTTGCTTCGTTAAGAACCCACTTAGAAGCATATTGGACAGATTCATACATTGCGTCAGCATAAGCAACCTGTGCGGAAGGCATGTAAACTGCGTCGATTGTTGCAAGAGAATAGTCATCTGCAACCATATTGCCTTCAGTCAAGTTACCAGTTCCTCTTGAAGAAACACCCATACGAACACCATCATTCAAAAGGGATTCGAGAATCTTTCCACATGGAGTAGTAAGAACCTTAGCCTTACCGATTGCGAGATTACCATCCATTTTTAATTCAGTAATCAAGATTGCTGCACGGTCTGGGTTAATTTCGATTGATTCTGGGTGAGAAAGTTCGCCAACAGCTTCACGAGACTCAATAAGACCCTGGAACTTGTTAACTTCTCTTTCAATAATTTCCCTAGAATAGATACGGCCATTTCTGTTAGTATCTACAGCCTGAAGGAAAGGACCAGAAATATACATGTGCTTTACACCGTTTGTTTCTTCATTAAGAATCTTTGATTCAGCAATAGCTGCTTCATTTAATAACTTTTTAGCTTCCATAGTTTAAATTCCTTTATATTCTATTAATATATTTATAGTTTAATGTTTGAATTTTTCGGAATTTTAAAATTATAAATATTATAAATAATAATTAAAAGGAATTAATATGACATTCTTAGAAGCTAAAAAAATTGTAGAAGAGCGAGGCTATCGCATTGCTAAAAATATTGAAGGTGAATCATTCCGTGAACGTGTTGCACGTGAAGAACTTGAAGAAGCAAAGCGTGTAGCAAGACGTGCTGGTTATCAAATCATTAATGAAGATGAAGCAACACCTTATGAAACTGCATTATTGGATAAGAATTTTACTAACTTCGTTGCTTCTATTTCTAATGATAATGATTATGATGCAAATGAAGAAAAGTATGCTTCTTGGGTTGATACATTAGTAAATGAAGAAGGTTGGGATGTTTACGATGCTATTGATCATGTCATCTCCAAGAATTGGTCAGAATATCATGACGAAATTTTAGACCGTGCATTAAATGATGACATTAGTACTGAAGAAGCTGAACGTATCGCTGATCTTGTCGCTACTCCGCTTTCTAGCATTGATTATGAAGAAGTCTTACTTGACCCAAGCTTATATAAAGACGAAAATATTGATGAAGGTTGCTGTGGTGCTGGTAGCAAGAAAAAGAAAGGCAAGAAGAAAGGTAAAAAGTCTGAATTTGTTCCTTTCTGGGCAAAGAAGAAAGACGGTAAGTTGAATGAAGATTTCGGTGACACTGAAGGAACTACATTCACAAATATTTGTCAAGAGTATGTTTCTGGCGGCAAATTCTTTGCTATTGTTGCACAAGTAGGTCTTCAAGGAGCAATCGAAAAAGTATTGGCTGATGTAAAAACTGCAGTTGGTCAAGGTATCGGTGATAAGTATTATAATACTTTTGCAACAAGACTTCGCCAAGCTAAGAGCCCAACTGACGCATTGTATAAAATTACAAACGCTATGTTAGCTGGTGAAAATATGGACTCTGCTGCTGGTACAAGACAATCTGCTTACAACAGAAACAGAGGCGTTGGTCGCGGTCGTCGCTAATAAATAATTACATAAAATTTTAAAACCAGAATTAACGTTCTGGTTTTTTAATATATAAAATATGCAGCGAATATACGTAGAACAAGATATTATTGATATAATAAAGAAATATAGGCTTTATTCTTGTCGTATTTCTCAATATATGTATTTAATCGGCTTTAATCGACATTATATGTTCGGTAATATCTCTATTGTTTCTAACCAGCTTATCTGTTATATACATTTCAATGCAGGTTATACACGTCTATTCAAAAAATATGTATTTAATGACGAAGAATTTAAAAAAGATATTTCCTGGGCCATGGACGGTATGATGGAAAAAGAAAATTATAAAGTCGATAAACAAATTGAAAATTTATTAAAATAAAAAACCTTAGATTTTACTCTAAGGTCTTTTAAATTGTTTATGTTTGGTTAATGATTATTCTGGTTTCTTCCATTTCTTGTCGATTTCTGCAGTACCAACAACGACGCCAGTTGCATAATCTTCACTTAAGACAGCAGAAGCAGCATTGATTGCACTGAATGCAGAAGCACCTTCGAAATCAATTGGAGCCCAAGCTGATTGTGGAACATTGAAAATTCTCTTGTTGAGAGCACTTGCGCCGCCAGAAAGTTCGTAAACCGGCTGAGTAGTGAAGTGGAACAAACCATCAGAGTATGCCTTGTAAGTAGCAATACCGGCTTCAGCAGAAGCAGCAGAATCAGCAGTTACGAAATAGACATCAGTCTTCTGGAAGTAGTCATTACCCAAATTGTAAAGATCTTCTCTACGTTTCATAATTATTTCTCCTAAATTATCCTATGTATAAGACCATTCTCATACACCTATTTTATTTATAAAAAATTTTTGATAATTCTTGTATAACTTTATACATTTATCTTAGTAATATACTTTGCTGGTATTTCATTAGTTACATATACAGCGTTTGGCTTTGTGGGGTCTTGATAGACTTCGTAACCTTTTGGTAATGTAACTTTATAAACATATACATCAGACTCTTTGCAATTATGTTCTGACGCGACCATTTCAATTAACTCATGAACATCGCCAGATAAAGCAACAGGAGCAAGGTAAGCTCTATCTTCATAAACATCAAAATCATTATCTACAAGTCTTGATCTCAAACGAATACCAGATTTATCTAAGTTAGGAGCTTCAGAACAATGATAATATTCAATATTACCAAGTTTTAATGGTTCTCTTTGATTTTTAGGTGTTATATAGATAGGATCAAATGGAAGCGGTCTTCCTTTAGCACCATAATGAATACTACAATAGAAACCAGCAGTATCGCAAATTTTCTTTACTTCTTCTTCTGATAATTCATCAAAAATCATAGGAGAAATAAGGATTAATTCTTTAGGTGCATGTTTATCTATTCTAATATAATCATCTATAGTTTTACCATTATCTAAAGCAAGTTCAAATAAACGTCTAAGCTTAGGAACGTTTGCATAAATACTTTCATTTAAATTATAAAAATCTTTGAATCTCATATGTATTATTTATTAAAATAAAAATACAGGCCATAAAGACCTGTATTTTTAAATTTGTTTGTTCAATAACGATTACCAAACGAGAGCTTCTGGAGCATCCTGGAAGAGTCCGTTGAACTTGAGCAAGCGATAATAGTTTTCAGCACCAAGCATGTTGTGTGCGAAACCATAACGGCTCATGATACCGACTCTTGGAGAGAAGTCGTTAGGATCGATTGCCTGGTTGACAACACCGGTAACGTATGGGCAGAAGATAACACCAGCATCATAGAGGCTAGAGCCCTTGAATGCTAAGAGAACTTCACCGTTGTCGTTTGCACCGAATTCGTCAACAGCATACTGGTCACAGAAGACCTTAACAACACCGTTCAATGTACCCATTTCCGGAGTAACTGCAGAACCGTTAACTTCATGAGCAACCTTGGTGAACCATGGGTTAGCAACCTGAAGAACAGTAGCAACGTCTGGGGAGACGACTGCGATGTTAGCAGCACCACGACGAGTAGCAGTACGGACGTCGTTTACACCCTTCATAATGTGAGTGATGATAAGACCGAAACGTTCCTGAGAGTTTGTACCAATGAAGGAATCGTTGTTCTGGAGGGTCTGATCAGCCTTGTTGTAAACACGTGGAGTACAGAGGCTCTTGCAGCGGCCGATTGTTTCACGGTCCATTTCTGCAGTCATTTCCTGCTGGAGAACGTTAATCATTTCAGTCATCATTTCGATACCCTGCATAGCCTTGATATCAGCTGCAGATTCAAGGGAGAAGCTAGCAGCGAGCTTACGGGTCTTAGCAACGATAGACTGACGGCTGAGCATAAGGCCAAGTTCTGGCATCTTACGGCTTACAGACGGATCTTCAGAACCGAATGTCGGACCAGTGATCTTCCAGCCTTCAGCAGACTGAGTATCAACACCAGTACCTGCATCCCATTCGCCATCTGTGTTAGCGGTAGAACCGGTATAACCAGAGAAGCGAGGAACTGCCTTCCATGCGGCTTCAACGAGTTCGTTCGGGTTATTGGTCTTATAAATGTAACGGAGTGCGAAAGCAAGACCGACAGGACCAGTTAATGGCTGAACACCAACGAGAACGTTAGCGAAAAGCTGTGGGAAAACACGACGGACGAGTGCCAAAGAAATCGGTGCGAAAACACCCTTTGCGTCACCACCGTGTGGAATACCCTGGTCAAGACCGAGTGGAGCACCAACGCCCTGAGTAAAATCTTCAGTCAAGAGTTCAGAACCGAGGTTCTTAGTCTGCTGGTTTTCCAAAAGACGTGCAGTATTATAACGGACAAGGTTGTCCTTAATGCCAGCAACTGAGAGTCCGCCTGGAGCCTTACCCCAGCGTTCCATCATACCAGCTTGTGTCTTTGTAATCTTCATTTGTTTTTTCTCCTATTAAAAAATTACTTATTTCTGAATTTCTATATTTTATTTATAAACGAAAAATTAGATTTTTCGCATTTCAGTTAATTTTCATCAATTAGGTTAGCGGAACCAAGCATCATGCGTTCGCGAGCGCTCAATTCACGTTTTTTTGGTCTAAATTTTTCAGTGATAGTTTCGTTTGTGCGGTCTTCGACATAGCGAGACTTGCGAACCGGCTTTTCATGACTTTCGAACAACTGTTCTCTTTCATAACGCATAGCGTTGATAGAGTCTGCTTGTTCTTGAATCATCTCGATATAAGAGTCAATATCCTTCTTAGTTTCGTTCAAGCTCTTTTCCTTGAAGAACTTACGAACTTTGAGACGTTGATCTGCAGAGAGGTCAGCAACCTTTTCAGAAATCAAAGACTTCTTACCAGTGCTTTCAACCAATTCAGCGAGACGCATGTTTTCATCGAGCTGCTTCTGGAGAGAAGAACGGATTTCAGCATTTTCTGCCTTCAATTCGCGGATTCTCTTAGAACCAGTGGTGTTAGGTGCAACATATCTGTCTTCGAGGATGTGAATAAACTCTTCAACAATCGGCTGACAGGTTTCTTGCAATGCAGTCTTCTGAATCATCTCTGGACCAATCTTTTCGTTGATGTTGTATTCAAGATACTTATCTAAGCCAGTAATAACTTTTTCTTCGATAGCCTCGAGTTCTTGCCCATACTTTTCTGTGAACTTTTCATCAAAGAATTCAAGGATATACTGTTCTGAAGCTTCTTCGAGTTTCTTCTTATAAGATTCAACCTTTGCATCGGCTTCCTTGCTCAACTTGTCACACTTTTCTTCGCAGAACTTGTTAGCAATTTCTTCGATTTCGGCAGTCTTCTTTTCAACAGCTTCCTTAATCTTCTTCTGACAAAATTCATCAGCCTTCTTGGCAATCATCTTGGCTTCTTGTTCAGACTTTACCTTTACCTTTTCATCAACAGTGAATTCAATAGCCTTTTTGACCTCATTCAATTCTTCTGCTGAGAATTTTTGGGAAAGGGTTTCAAGAATTTTATCCATTTTGATTCCTCCAATTTAACATAGAATTTTATTCTTTATATTTTATTTATAGGTTAAAAATTGAATTTTTTGTTAAAATTTAAATATAAAAAACCAACTATATCTTATAGTTGGTCTAATAACGATATATTTTTAAATTACTTCTTGTATGGTCTTACCCTATATCCATGTTCACGCATTATTCTTATTGCTTCATTCATCTCTGCATTTTCTTTAACCATTTCTTGTTCGGCAATAGTCGTAGCACAATCATCTGCTGACATATTATCTAAGAAAAAATCTCGACAATATGCTTCCAACTTATGTCCCAACATGAATGTGTTAATTCCACGATACTTCAAACATTTAATAACTGCGTCTTTATATCGCTGATACTTATCCTTAAATAAACCTTCATTAATGTCTTTCATGACTTTCTCCTTATAATTATTTATAAATAATATAACGATTAAAAGGAATTACTATGAAAAAATATGCAGATTACGTAAATGAACAATGTGCATTGGCTATAAATGAAAATACTTCACAAATCGGTAAGACTGACGTTTTTGAAGGTTCTTCCGCTATGGGACCTCACCATCATGAATACTGGATTTTTGATGAAACCGGTTATGGTAGAACTAGCGATGCATTAAATGAACCATCAAATCTCAATAAGGAAACTCCTATTACAATGGTCGGCGGTCACGTTCACTTTATCAAGGATGGTGTTTGTCAACCAGTTGGTGACGGGCATACTCACAAATTGCTTCCGCCATGTAAAGTCGGTCCTGATACAGAAATTTTCAGCTGTAAATGCTGCAATCATGATGATGTTCCAGCACCTGCTGCTGTTTAAATTTTTTAACAATTAAATAAAAAACCGGTTTTAAAACCGGTTTTATTTTTTATTCATTATTTGTTTCTTCTTCAATATTATCTGTAGCAGGTTCTTCATCAATAACATGTTTTTCCCAAATAAATGGTTCTAAAATAACATCATCCCATCCTGCAGCACGTGGATCATCAATATCAATTTCATACATAGTTCTGATATTATTTGCACGTTCTGCACGATCTCCGTCCCATATTACTTTTAAATTAACAGTATACTTTAATTTATCTGCATCAAGTTTTGAAAAATTATTCAAAATAACACTATCTGGAGTAAAATCTATTAAATATCCACCAGTTAATGTAATTGTAGAAGTTGAACAATATATTTCATCATCATTATTTACAACGGTTCCATAATCTGGTTCTAATCTATAATTATATCTAATTTGAATTTTATCATATGGAGTAAGAAATGGATATGATGTTAAATCTAGTGTTAATTTATCATAACCATATTGAGTCATTGCAGACTGTGACCCTGTATAAATATCTAACAATCTATCATTTGAATATAAATGCGGTGTACCTGTAGTAAATTTACATATATTAATCGATACATTATTTGATAGTTTAGTTGGATAAGTAAATAGTTCTTCTGGTTCTGGTGGAATATAATCCGGATTTTGTTTAACATCAAGACCAAAGAATAACTTATTTTCATATCTTCCATGTGGTAAATTTTCAGCAAATACAAATTGTTCTATGTTATATGAACTTAATGTAGTATTATATGTATCAAGAACTATTGGTTCACCGTCATTTTTTCCAAATTGTTGAATTACCATATCAGTCGCTGTCATTACATCAGGAGTATCAAATCTCCATGGAACTGAAACATATGTCATGTTTTTTTCATTATATAAAACAGATGAAACACTAGATGATGTCCAATCTGGAATTAAACTTTCAGATGATTCTTCTGTAAATATTGCGCTAACTTTACTAATATATACAGGAACTTCACCTTCTAGTGGTATTTCACCAGATGTAGTTGTATTTACATAAATTTGTGATTCTGTTGGATAGGTAACATTATGCTTAACTGTTGTGTCAACAGAATCATAAATATTTGGATATGTATAACAACATCTATCTACATCATCTGGTAATACTGGGTCAGGAAGGTTGTATAATTTATTTAATGTATCTGAACGGGTAACTTTTGGAAATAAGTTTGCATTAATTACAGCATCTATGGGTGTTGGAGAATCAATATGTATAGTTATCTTACTATTACAAAAACCAATTAATGTATTTTGACTGTTTTTGCATTTTGGAATTATAATAAATTGTATAGTTTTATTATCTATGAATGTAATAATCAATCCGCCATTTTTAATTAATGAATTGTCTAATTGATTATCAATAGTAGTAAAAACCGTTGAATCATCTGGCTTTATACTATAACTATTAAGTAAATCTGTAAAACTTGTAATGCTTATGTATGACTGTTTTACCAAATCATCTATATTAATAGCAAATTTATTAGATCTAAAATAATTGAGTATAGGTTCGGTAAATGTAACAGTTAAGTAACATTTATATCCATCATAAGTTTCATTAACACTATATTCCATAAATTCCTCTTTTGTTATTTATAGTTAAAAAAGACACCAAATAAATGGTGTCTTTCTTAATTTCGATTTTTCTTAACTTATTCTTCAGTAACGGTGACTGTAGAACGGTTAATGATAATCTTAACGTCGATGAATTCGATAGCGCTTGTCGGGTAGACAATGATATTGACATTCATGATTGTTGGATCTTCTGGATCCTGAGTAACGCTTAACTGATAACGTTCGATACCTTCAGCAGCCTTAACTTGTTGTAAGAAGGAATCAATGTCATTTCTTGCGGAAGCACGAGTATTGACACTGTTCTGCATGAAGAGGTAAGGAGTCATCTTGTTTTCAAGACGTTTTTCGATATAGTTCAAGCAACGACGAACGTTAATTCTATTGAGCAAGCTATTCTTCTTGAGAGCAGTCTTCTGACCCCAGAGAACAACACCATAGTTACCGCAATCACGGCTTGTATTAACGTTGTTATCGTAAAGCTGACCAATTTCATCGTCTGTTAACTTGAGCAACTGACCATTGGTGTAGTTGATTGTTCCACAAGCAACACCTGCTGGAGCTCTCCATGGATATGCGAATGTATCGCAATAAGCCATAGCACAAGCACCTGCAACAGACTTAGGTAAGTAAATCCAGGATGCTAAAGCAGCATTATAATACTTATCGTAACCAGCATATTGAGCAACATAATCACCCTTGTTAAAGCTGAAGGTCTTTGTTTCAGATACCATCTGCTTTGCAGTCTTTGCAGACTTAGAAGTAACCTGAATTACACCAATATCCATTGTTCTACTACCAGCAATCTGAGCAATCTTTCTCTGGTGAGCGTTATAGCGCTGACGACCATTGAATGTATCGATTGCATCAACGTTGAAAAGAATATCGAATGGAGCACGACGTCTATCAGTATAGAGCGACAATGCTGCGGTCTTTTCAGAAATATTATTCTTTTCAGAATTCTTACCACCTGTTAATCCGTAAATTGCAAATGTCTGCTTTGGCTGGACATATTCGCCAACACCGTTACGAGCATCATTGACAGAAGCACGAGAAACATAGATATAGTCAGAATGACCATTAATAACAATCGGAGCATAAAGGCTGTTGCCGTTATCATCCTTTGCATATGGGTCAGTAGAGACAAACCAAGATTCTGCAGGATCCTTAAGGAGTGCATCCATACCAAATCCCCATGCAGCTTCAGCAGTCTGAGTCTTCGGCTTGATGTAAACGTTAATTCTGAAAACCTTCTTCCAAGTCAAGTTCATTGGATTGTCGTTATATTCACTGGTATCAGCATTGACCTTATCTTCGTCGTCATATGCATACTTCCAGTTAAATGCATTCTGATGGTTCAATGCAGCAATTTCAGAACATTCTGTTGTAATGATAGAAACACCAACATCATCACCATACTTACCAGGACCGATAGAAGCAATAACAAGCTGGTCATCGAAAACAGACTTATATTGTTCAATATCGCCGTTACCTGGTTCGTCTTCAGCTTCAGTTCTAATGGTATAACCATCAGCATATGTCTTATCGACAGAATTGAAGATGTAAGAAGATGGTTGAGCAACAATATTATTCAAGACTGTCTTTTCTTGCGTTCCATCATCATAGAAATAACCCTTCTGGATTGGGAGGCTTACCGTTTCAGTATCATCAGCGATGTAAACTGGAGCCTTTGTAAGCTTATTTTCACCCTTACCAGCATATAACCAGAACAAATACTTTTCTTGATGCTTTTCATCAGCTAACTGTTTTGGTGTTTCCTTAACAATCTTTTCAATGATAGCATTCTGGGTCGGATCATAATACTTAAGGTATGTATAATCATTAATATCAGAAATATCATTGCAGCTATATGCATCAAGCATGTCGATGATAACGTCCTTTGGAGAACGAGCTGGAACTTCATCATTACCATATTGTGGCAACTTAGCAGTGGTTGTGCTTAAATACATATCAGAAACTGCAGAAGTCATGATAGCTTCTTTACCTTCTTTTGTCGGATCGAAGTCAATCTTTGGACAATTTGCAAAAAGTGCATAAGTTGGGTCAACACTAAAGAATTCTGTATATTTTAAGCCACTAACACCAGAGGTTGTTGCGGAGAAAGTGCTATCGACATAGAATGTCTTTTTAATTTCTGGATCATCCCAATCCATAATTTCCATACGCTGTGCTGGAACATAGCCATAACCTGCAGATAACGTATTTGCCCAGTCACCTGAGAAATTACCCTGGAAAACTTGGTCGTTAAAGATATTTTTATAAGTAACACCAGTAGATTCCCATCCAGAAACTGCAGAATATTCACCGTAGAAATTAATATTAACTTGTTTCTTGTTCAAAGTTGCAGAAGCAGGAACACTAACAGTTACATAATATTGAGAATTTCTCTTCTTAATATCACATTCTGCAGAAGTTGCAGAACCGGCATTCCATGCGCTTTCTGTAAAGATTAACTTTGTTTCAGGAACTGGATTTTTACCCTGAGAATCAACATAACGTGGGTAAACAACATGATAACCATATTCTGTGATATTACCTTCCCAAGATTCATTACCTGGAGTCTTTTGTTTACCTTTATAAACAATTAAGTCTTCGGTTTCAGAAAGAATATCTGAGAATGTGCCATAGTATGCATTTTGTTTCATTGCATAACCATAAACACCAGTGTCGTCTAACTTCCAATCAGCAGACATACTTTCAACTTCAGTAACAGCAGAAAGTGGAGACAAAAGCTTCAAAGTATTGTCGCTCTGGTTATCGACATATACAAACTTTGCAGTGTCCTTAGACTTGTTAGTCGCAGTAACTGGTGCACCTTCATAGCTAAACTGAATTTGAGAATACTGTTCATCACCCATGGTTGCACGAACAGCATACATTTGAGTAGAATTTGCAAAATAATTTTCTGCGGCGAAGTGACCGTAATCAGTCAATGTCTCTGGTTCGCCAAAAATTTCTGTAAATTCATTATAATTACGCGTAACAACACGCTGATTAACTGGGCCTTTGTTAGATTTCATAACAATTGCGCCGATACCCATTCCAGGAGCAGCTTCTGAACGAATGGTATTGTCAATTTCTGTAAATCTAATACCCGGAGTTGAATATTTTGCCATTTTTTCTCCTAATAAATTGAATAAACCTTAAATGAACTACAATAAACTCTATTTTCACTCACTCACGATTTGTTTATATAATTATTTATAAAAAGTTTTAGATTTTTTACAAAAAATTGATATTTTTGATTTCTATATATTTTTTCTATAAATAATAAAGAATATTAAAATTTCAAGGAGAAATGCTATTATGGCAGTAAAAAAATTTGATACAAGCATGAGCGTTTGGGGTCAACTTGCTAACCTCCCAGACATTGCAAAAGCTTATTTATTTCAGGTTAGATTCTTATATGACTCAGAATCTCCGCTTTCCGTACTTCTTGATTCTGACGATTTAATGATCAAAGCAAGAACAGCATCATTACCACAGAAGGAATTTGGTGAACTTGATACTCAATACATGGGTACAAAGCTTAACTATCCTGGTAAGGCAACTATCAGTGGAACATTCGAAATTCAGTGGGATGAATTCCAAGATACAACAATTTCTCAGGCATTACACCGTTGGTCCAACCTTCTTATGAACCAAGGTTTCCAGGATGATATTGGTGGTTCTTCCAACAACATTACTGGTGGTGCATTCTCTAACTTTGCATCTCAGTATTGCGCAAATGTTGAAATTCTCCTTTATGATTCCACTCTTAAGAATCTTCTCCCAGTTAAGTGGAGACTTTACCGTGTATGGCCAAAGACTATTGGTAGTGTTTCACTCGACCAGAATGGTGATTCCAAGATCACAAAATCTTGCACATTCAGCTATTCTAACTTCGAAGTTATCTACACCTAATAGATAAATACATAAAATTTAAAAAACCGGTCATTAAAACCGGTTTTTATTTTATATTCTAAATTTTCTATTAGAAACCGAAATCGTTTCCACCGCCTTCGGCATCAGGTGCTGGACCACCTTCTGCTTGAGCAGCTTCTGCTTCTTCTCTCATCTGTTTAATTTCAGATTCAAGCATCTTATTATTCAAGAGAATATCCTGTGTAGACATACCGAGAATCTTCTCCATGAAGAATTGCTTAGAGAAAATCGGAGCAAGTTCTTCAGCACCTGGTTTGATGTTAGTAGAAGTCGGTAAGAACTGAGAAAGAGTACCAATAACAGAACCACGTTTTTCAGCAAGGTTCAAGTCACGCATTCTTTCAAAGTCAGTTGCTGGATGTAAATCGATATTATACAAAGCCTTATCAAGGAATTTTTCCTTATAACCACGAACTCTCAAGTGAACGAGGTAAACCTGCTTGATAATATCTGCAAATCTTCTTCTTAATCTTCTATTAACTCTCTGGAAGGAAACTTCTTCATGATTTGCCTGATCAATACCAGGATTATAAGATGCACCACCAACTTCATCAGATTTCCATCTTGCCTGAGGAATGAACATACCGTCCATAACTTGCTTCTGGAACATCCAAACATCCTGAAGCTGACCATCAAAAGTAGAACCAGATGGGAAAGTTTCAACTGTAGAACCGTTACCAGAGTCATCTTTCTGGAAGAAGAAATCTTCAGTCATTGCTTGAGTATTCTTAACAGCATTGACCATACCAGTAGTATTATCAATAGTCAAATTCTTACGATACTTATTTCTGATTTCCTGAACATAAGCAGCAGCATCAGTTCTCGGCATTCTACCAGTATAAATGTTAAATACACGGTGTTCAGTTGCACGAGTGATACGATAAACAGTCAAAGCATCTTCAATATTTCTTAATTGGTTCAATGGTCTAATAGAACGTTCCAAGTGACCACGAATATCGTTTCTATTTGTCCAAATTAACGGATATCTGACATAAGCAACTTGGTTAGGAAGGAACTTCTTAATTTCAGAAGTCTTATCTTGTGCCTGATTAAGATAATTAATGTTTTCAATATAACCATTAATATTATCAGAATCCTTGTCATAAATTACGAGCATTGCATAAGGTGCTAAAGTATTAATACCAACAACTTTATCACCTGCATCATTTAAACAAATTTCCCAGAAAAGTTCGGCATCAACAAGCCATTTATAATAATAATCCCAAATATTTTCTTTACCAATAACACAGTCAACAATATAATCAAATTCCATCTTCAATGCTGCAAATTCTGTTGAAGTAAATTTAGATTTAAACGGTTCCTCAATATCGAACATTGCAACGTTTCCAAGTGCGTCTGGACAAACTGCTTCATCTGCCATAATGTTCAAGCCTTTACCAACCAATGGGTACATGGCCATGGAACGATACCAAGAAATTTTTTGCCATTTATTTGTAAATAATGTTTCAAAAACAATATTATTTTGGTCATAAGGTGTAGCTGGATCCACATAGCCGTTATTGTCATAACTGCCTGCAATAGCATTCCAGTCAATTGTGTCTTCACCTTTACCATATGAATTACGTGCAGCTTCGATTGCACGTTGCTCACTGTGTTCAGGAGAAGTTTTTAAGAATTCAGAGCTAAATGGGTTTAAAAAATTAAGATTCATTGTTATTCCTTTCTAAGATTATTTGTTATTTGTATTATTTATAATGCAAAGATTCAAAAATTTCTCAGAAGGCTTCTAAAGATTATAAATAATATAAAAGTTTAAAAAGGTTTAGAATCACATGAATTATTTAAATGTAACTTACGAACAGCTCCTACAAGATTTCCGAGCTAGATTAAATTCTGACCCGCGATTTAAGAACATTGGTTCTGCTACAATTTATGGCATGTTCCAGGAAATGCTTTGTGCATGTATGGACATGACAAACTTTTATATGCAAAGAACCGCTGAAGAAGCTTTTATTTCTACTGCAAGACTGGATTCTAGTGTCATTAAGCATGCAAAAAGTCTCGGTTATAATCCTAGAAGAGCTATTCCAGCAAGATGTGAATTGATAATCCGTTTAAAAGGACCTTTACCATCTACATTAAAGGAAGGCACAGAAATCATATTCAGTCAAGACTTAATGGATTTATCATTTAATGGTAACAAATATATCCTTGATAGTGGTTATAGCTACATTTTAACAAGAGATGATGTTATAAATGGTCAATCTAATGACTGGTATAAAGATTTATATTTTTCTGTTCCAAAAGAAAATGCAACTTATATTCCATTGGCTGGTATGTCATATTATGATACTACCTATACAACTCCGATTAAGTGTTTCCAAGGTGAAAGAAAAACAATAGAAATCTTAGGAACTGCAAATCTTGATAAAATTGGCGAAATTAATCAGTTCTATGATATAAATGACCTTGATTTCTGCGACTGGTATGGAAAACGCGACCCATATGCTTTCAATAATAATGTCTATGATAAGACAAAGAGCTGGTGTAAAGTCGGTATCGGTGCAGATGAAGATGACGCTTTCTCGATTTATACAAATGGCGATGGTTCTAAGCATGACAATACTTATGAAATTGAAACTCAAGCAATTCATTTGAATGATAAAGTTGTAAATTGGCCACAAAATAAACCGCTTGACAATAAATTCAAAGTTTGTCTTATTGATACTAATTCTGATAAAACTGTTAGATTAAGTTTTAGTACAGAACCGAAAATTTGCGATATTGGTTTAAAATCTGTTAAAGATAATATTTACGTAAAATATATTGCTTCTAAAGGTAAAGCATGTAACATGACTGGTGTCAAAGGTTCTGTTATGTCACATACGAATAATATTTACGTTTCTGTTGACGGAACCATTATTGATATTACCAATAACGTTCAGTTTATTATTAATTCTGATATTTATGGTGGTGAATATTTTGAAAATCAGAATAGCATAAAGATTAATGCTCCTGCATATTTCTCATCTTGTGGTAAATTGGTTACAAAAGATGATTATACTGCATATTTCAGAGCATTAACCAACCCAATTGTTGCACAAAATGCACTTGTTTATGGTCAACATGAAATTCAAAAGAAAATTGGAAATGATATTACTCATAAATTAATCCAAAATAACATTTTCTATAGCATTCTTGGTCACATGTATGCAAAAAATAACGGTAACTGGGAACCAAGGAACTTATTGACTGATATAAGTGAAAAGAATAATGATGTTACAATTTATGGTAGTAGCTATCTTGACCATATTTGTGACTTTATTAAATTGCTTTATTCTTATGAAGGTTATTACAACAAAATCTTCAGAGGCGATGCAACAGAACAATGGCTAAAGAATGCAAGACTTATCTATGAAAATTGTAAACATAAGATTGAAGTCAATAGTATTTTAATGCCGATGGTTCCATTTGTTCAATATTTTGACGTTGTTGGAACTGTTTATGTCGATCCTTTGACAGATATTGAAGAATATACCAGAACTATGAAAAATAAGGTATATGAATATCTTGACCAAAAACTTGCTACTGATAGAAAGATTTATAAATCTGAAATTATTGATTTATACAATAAGAACGATAATACTAAAGCCGTCGATATTGATATTAAGATTTCAAGTATTGTTAAATCTGATGAAATAAAATATAAATGGACTGACTTATATAATAAGGATTTCAGAATTAAGCAAAATTATGGTTTAGCTTCTTATGCTAATGCACGTGGTATGGTTAAGGCAGATTTTGAAGTTCCTCAAAAATATGGTTATGGTTGGTGGAATGAAATTCAGCTTTCTAAAACTGACCAATCTGGAAATATTTTAAGTGAAGCATTATTTAATGGCAGAAAGGTTCTTTACAGAATAACATTTGCAAATGTTACTGGTTCTGACTCATCAACTGCAACAAAATATACAAAAGAATATAATATTATGTGTGACGTTGCATCTGATGATAATTATATTTACTTATATCCATTAAGTTTGCAATCAGAAGGCGATACCAATATAGACGGTAGTTATCGTAATATGGAGAATAGAGCTAATTTAAGTGATAATAGCGATCCTGAAATAAAAGTATCTACAGAAGATGGTATAATCAGTATTGAAATTTCTATAGCAACCGATAATGACTATGCATCTACTTCTAATTTCTCTATAGAAAATATTGGAGATTATATGCTAGACGCTAATACTTTCTTATATGGTGTTACTTACGCACTTACTACTTGGTTAAATAATTTACAGGAAACAACAAGCGTTCAACGTGCTATTCCATTACCTTATATTGTTGATGTTCCGGTTGAGGCTTCTGGCAGTATATATGATTATATAATCCGTAAAGAAGAAATCATACGTAGAGGTAACTTGAATTCTCCTATTGCCAAATCTATATCTGAAAATAGCTTCTGGAATTATTTTGTTCCTATAATTTTAGATCATTTCTATGCTAATGCAGGTAATGGACGTGAAGCTATAAATGACACAACTGATTATGATTCTATTGAATGGCAAGCCGCTACAAAATTAATTATGGATATATATCCATTAATAAAACCTGGTATTTGTGACTCTATTCTTGACGAACATAACAATATTGTTAATTTCAGTACAGATATGGAAGTTCCAGTTGTCTATAATAAGATTAATGTAAAATATAAAGCAAATTAAATTTTACTTGAATATTGAAAAAACCTTATACAATTTGTATAAGGTTTTTAATTTTATTATGATTTGGTAAACTAATTCATTCTCCACCAGCCACAAGCACCAGTTGGCGTTAATAAGCTAGCAGGCTTTGATATTAATGTAATAAATTTATCATAATTATCTATATCATAATTATCTATATTAAAATTAACATAACTATTATTTGTAGTATCATTAGTTCCTTCAATGAATTGTGCAGCCCAATAATGAATATTCTCTCCAGAATCACCATTTGCGTTTTTACACATCATTATATTTAATTTAATTTCATTAACTATATTATCTGTGAAATTTTCAGCATCAGTTACTGTTGGAACCCATAATAAATGAATATCACGGTCATTATAATCCTCAATATACAAATTAATTTCTAATTCTTCTGCACCCGGATTTGTAAATTCTGGCAATGCATAATTTAAAGGACTACAATATTTTATTAAACCATAATTAGCAAGTGCTTGAGCATTACTATGTGTTCCTTGTGTTTCTACATAACGTGAATAATCTGTATATCCAATATTTGTCCAATCACCTACAGCATTTTTGACTGTAAATTTTGAATTTGCTAAATTATTAGCATTATGAGTTGAATATACAATAGGTGGTGCTTTTTCCCAGATAGCGGTTAACCAAGATTTAATAGTTTCAGGTCCTTTAAAATAAACAAGTGTTGCTTCAAATGGATTACTATATGGATCTGCATTATTTTTTATTCTAACAGTAATATCAGCACGTGCTTTTTGATAATATGTTTCAGTATTGATTTTAATTTTATTTTTATTTTCTTTATTATATAAATCAATACTACTTCTTTGTACCTCAATACGCGTATTTATTTCATCATTTGTGCCTTTAACGGTAATTGTAGTAGGATCAATTGTCGTTTTTGCACCTGCTGGATTAGATACTGATATTGTTGGTGTATTTGTTGTATCAATCGATACAATACCAGTATTATTAGTTTTATTTTTAAAATTAATAGTTTCTAAATTAACATTATCTGGTAATTTTAAACCATTATCACCACCAAGTTCAGTCCAGTCACCATTTTTATTTTTAACTCTTAATAAACCAAGTTCTGGATAAAACTCTAATGCATTATTACGAGATGCATCATCTGTACCATTTCCATAAATAATTCCTGGTTGATATACAGTTGTTGTAGTCTGTGTATTATCTGTATATCCAGTAACGAAATAGCCTCTTCCAAACTTATTATATTTACCCAAAATTAATAATGGATAATTTGTATGATATGGTCTATAATCAGATGCTCTTAATCCATTACCGATTAATGTTACATCTTCAAAAAAGTCAATTTCATTATATTTACCATTAATTATAACACCATGACCATGAGTTTCTGTATCTAATGATTGAGATATTATGTTATTTACTACTCTGCTATTATGAGCATTTAATAAAGCTACATTTTCAGAATAAGTAATAGTATTACCATCGGAATTTATTAATGTAGTATTATTTGATGCATCAATAGAATTATTACAACTATTTAATATTGTAATATCATTAGAATTTTCATCACGATAAGAATAATTTACATTAATTCTATTATCAATAGAACCAAATAAATTTATATGAGTAGCATCATGACCTAAAATATTATAGTGTGAGTTAAAAAACCCGTTATCACTAGAATTTTCTTTTATTGCATTTTCTATAGAACCAAATAAAATATTAGCACCATATTTAATATCTAAGAAATTTGTATCAGATGCGATTAAAACATTTTCTTTTTTATTAGTATCATCTTGCGGTAAACTATTTTCACTATTCCATAAAATATTATTTTTAGAGAATAATAATTTATCATTTGTTTCTAATATTTTATTTCCAAAACCAAATATATCAACACCTATTTCATCATCTGCTGGAATAGAATCTATTTTAAATAATGGTGAAATAGCACCAGAATAATCATAATTATAAAATCTGTCTTCATCAGTATCAGATCCGTAATAATCAATATCTATATTTGGTAAATCATAACCATCTTCTATAGCGTTACCAGTAACTTCTGTTTCACCGCTTGTTCCACGTAATAAAATTTCTACATTATATCCGGTTACTGGTTCATCTTGTTCAATATGTTCTAATGTACTAAGAACAACTTGCGGTGTAAATTTACGAGACGCGTCTTTTGCATTAATAAGATGCATTAAGCCAACACCATTGAAATCATTTTCAACATCATCTGCATCAAATGTTTCTGCAACCATCAATGTCTTTGTCATTGCTAATGCACCATTTTCATTTAGTTTAAAATCATCTACAATTTGTTTATTATCTGTAATACTAAATGGAACTTTAGTAGTCTTAACGCCATTATTAACTAATGACATTTTATTAGCAATAGCTAAAACTTCCTTTGTATCTGGATTTGTTAAATCAAGATCCTGTCCAATATTATCATCTTTTTCAGATAAAGTTAATCTAATACGTAATTTTGAATTTACATATTCATTTTGCTCTGCTAAAAGTTCAAGTCCTTCAATATTACCAATAGCAACAAGAACTGGTTTCTGTGTCTTTTCTACATTATATGTAGCATCGTCTGTTTGTGCATATTGTTTTCCAATGAAAATAATATGTTCAAATGCTATATCATTTTTATTATCCCAGTTAATTAATGTCTTATCAATTTCTAATTCATAAATACCATAAGTACTGCTATCACTGTCAACTACTTCTTCTGATGGAATATAATGTAATGGAATTAAATTATTTGTAATATTCTGAATTGCTTCCAAATATACATAATTATTTTCTGGGGAAAGTCCTTTATTTTCAGAACTAATATAATTTACATTCTTTAATCCTAAAATAACTCCAGGCATAGAAGTTAATGAATCTAAAGTAAGATCTTTATGTTCATCTACAGCTAATGGCGTAAGACCATGAACCAAAACTGCACCTAAGATAGCGAAACGAATACCGCCTAACTGAGAAACTAATGAATTACGTCCTTCAGTTGTAAAAATAAACTTGTTCTCTACTGTTTCTTCAGACATATTTTAAACCTTAATATTGATTTTATATTATTTATAAATATTTAACGATGAGTTATGAATGTAAAATATGTGGAAGAACTTATGAAGACGCAATGTCTTTTACTCTTCATATCAAAAATGACCATAAATTGGGCATTCAAGAGTATTATGATAAGTTTCTTAAGAAAGAAGGTGAAGGAATCTGTAAAGTTTGTGGAAAACCTACTACTTATAATGGTTTAAACAAAGGTTATGCAGAATATTGTTCAACAACTTGCAGCAATAGAGCACCAAAACAGCAAGAATACACAGAAATTAGGTGTGAAATTTGTGATATGGTTATTTCTGCTGATTCTGCAAATGCAACATCAAAGAAATTCAACAATCATTTGAAACGAGACCATAATATCTTCAATCCGAAACTTTATTATGATACTTATGTCAGAAAAGAAGATGAAGGATATTGTCCGACATGTCATAAAGAAACAACTTTTATAAGTGTTGTTCGAGGATATGAAAAATATTGCAGTGACTCTGCATGTATGATTGCACATCAGAGAACTTTAAAAGACGATCCTAACACAAAACTTCATAATATGTTAAATATTAGAAGTATGATGAAGAAGATTGCTGATTCTATTTCTGAAAAGTATAATAATTTCTTAAAATCTGAATCTAAAAAGAGTTTTGGTGATGTAAGAACTGACCCAATTACTCATAAAACTGTAAAAGAAAATAAACAAGTAACAACAATAGATGGAACAACAACTCAATTAAAAACTGAAATTTCATCATCTACTCAGCAAGATCCATATTTGGGAACACAAAAAATGTATAGACCAAAACAAGAGTCTTGTACACAAAATACTTATTTTGATGAAATAATCGATGATGGAAATTCTATCAATGAAACTGAATGGTGTCATTAAAGTTATAAATATTGTATGGAAAAACTCTGGGAAAGATTTTTTTACGCCTTAGAAGATAAAAATAGTGTTTCTGGTTTACAGCGTTTGGTAAACAATGCTGAAACAATGTCTGCTTATTTTGAAGCAAATGATATATTAACAGAAGCACATGAAACATTATACTCTTTAAAATCACATAATAAGAAAATAAATTTAAGTACTCATAACAGGGACATAGATAATGTTCTTGTTTTTGTTTTTCTTAAAGCTATTACTACAATTCCATCAACTACAAAGGCTTATAAGCTCGGTCTTATTGACCGTAGTGGAAAATTAATAAGAAATCCACAAACCCAGGAAGAACATAACGCAATTTCTAATCTTGACTTATTAATGTTCAAGCTTAGAGAATGGTTACGTCCAAAAATGTATTGTTTATCTTCTGTCAACTGGATTAAAGGATTATATAAAGGTAAACGAATTCAAAATTGCCTATTTAACTCTGAAATACTATCAAAGCAATATGTTGTCAGACGATTAAACGACGAGTTAGACACTATATTAAGGAAGCATTAGTATGTTTTTTCCACCTCTGCCACCAAGACCACGTTGTCCAGAATGTGAACGATTACATAAAAGCGAAAAAGAACGATATGGCTTTAATATCATAGAAGGTTACTATTATTGGACAAAAATTCCAGAAGTAAAGGCATGTTGTCCAGTCAAGGTTATGGTTGTTGAAGCTACTGCAAAAACAGTAACAGTAACTGTTAATAATAAAACATTTGTAAAAGATAGAACAGATTTCTTAAAATCATCATGGCGAGATTATGACTCTTTTTAGTAGCAACTTTGAATTAACAGAAAAATATTTAAATAAGACTTTCGATGCATGTAATAACATGTATTTTGATAATTCATTAATCAAAATTCCAGTTATTATTATAGATGATCCAGATGTAAATGGATATTTCAAATTCGATATTGATTTTGAAAATAGAATTTTAAAAAATCCTAGAATCGAAATTTCTAAAAATCATAAAAGACCATATGAAGCGATCGAAAAGACAATGTTACATGAAATGACACATTATAAAGTCTTTTTGGAACTAACCAGTTCTGACATTTCTGCTGCATTTGATGCTTATAATTCAAAAAATATGGATTTATTTAATAAAATTTTATACTTAAAAAACTATGCGCATCAAAATAAATGGAATTTTTATATAGATGCTATAAATAATAAGTATAAATTAAACATAAAATAGGTTTTTTATGACTTTAGATGAAGCAATAGAATTACTTGAAGAGAACGGTTATAAAGTTTTGGATGAAGATTTCGGAATTGGTGTCGGTGGACCACTCGGTGCTGACCAAGGTATTCCACATGGTGGTGATTGTAAAGGTTGTTGTCCACAACGTATGGGGTTGTTATATCAACGTTCTCCGTTTAAAACAAATCCACTTTATAATGGCGTTCCTGCTGCTCATCATCCAGGTTATTGGTTAAATCAAATTCCGAAGAAAAAGAGAAAGAAAAAGAAACGCAGACTTCGTGAAGGATATGAATTAAGAGAATCTATTGAGTCATTTGAAAATTCATGCTGGTCAATGTATTCAAAATTCTTCAGTAAGTCTATTGATGATGATCAAAAAACCGAAAGTGACTTTATAAAAGGATTTGAATCCAACAACTATCCACCAACAAGAGCCGGAAGTGCTGGTAGACTTGCAAGACAAATAAGCGGACATTTACGCGATTTTGACAAAACTGTTGAAGATTGCTTGAAGAAATTTAAAAAAGAACTTCAGATTTTAAAAACGTTGTTCTTTGATGAAAATAATTCAAACTAACTTATGGAAGATATACGAAAAGAACAGCTAAATATTCTTTTAAATGGTATTAAAAAAATAGTAAGTAGCAAGAACTGTCCTGAATGGATTGCTCGAGAACTTACTATTACCGTTAAGAATGCAAAAACAATAAATCCTGAAACAATCGAAAAATCTACAAATTCTGTAGAGATTGATGAAACATATAGACCATTTGATATAAATGACAAAGTTACAAGTAATGTCGATGGCGATGTATGTATTTATCAAATTATTGGCAGGTCAGATCCAATAAATAATATAAATTTGTTTACATTAAAAATTATAAAAGGGAATAAGGCAAATCCTCCTGGATATATAGTCTATAATGTTCCCGAAACAATGTTGTTACATATTAAGGAATAATAAAATGGGAAGAAAAGTTAATACAATTCACAAGAATTTCTTAGAAGACTTGCAAGCAAGAATGCGAGACAGATATACAAATAACTATGCAAACTATACTGAATCTGATAAAGCACATGCTAGGATGGCTGGTATAGAATTGCCAGAACCTGTTGCGCCTGTCATTCCAGAACGTAAAGGTTCCACGGTTTCTGCTCCTGCAAAATCAATGGATGCGTTTGAAGCTGAATACGAGGCATTTGTTGCTGGTTTGAAAGCTAAGAAAGAAAAAGAACAACAAGAAAATAAAATAGAAGAGGTTACAGATGTTCCTGAAACAAATGTTGAAACAACACAAACAACTGAAGAAACTCCGGTTGTTGAAAATAAGCCAAAGAAAACTAGAAAGAAGAAAGAGGTGGCTGTCACAGTTCAGGAAGAACCAGTAATCGAAGAATCAACCCCTGTTGTTGAAGAAAAGGTCGAAGATCTTCCAGAATTCGAATTAAACTAAAAAATATTTAATAAAATAAAAAACCGGTTTTTGACCGGTTTTTCTTTTTATACCTTAGTATCAAGTTTTGTAAGAATGTCACGAGCATTATTAAGTTCACCCTTCTTAGTGGCAATATCTTGTTTAATGCTGTCACGTTTCTTAATTAACGGTTCTTTCATCTTTCTGATTAAGTAGTTCTTTGTTTTAATGTCCAGCTTTTCAGCAATTTTTTCAATTAAGAATATTGCATTAGTGACATTTTCAAAATCCAAATCTTCATCGTTAAGCAAGAAACCATTAAAAATTAATTCAACGTCATTCTTAACTTTTTCAATTTCAACAAGCTGGTCTTCACTTAATGTCTGAATAACAGTTGCAACTGTCTTCATAATATCAGTGATATTAAACTTGTTATTAATTGATGCGTCCTTAGACAAGGTAACATCATTCGGGTCAGTCTGACCTTGGTTAAACTCTGGGTCTGGGTCATGAGAACCGTCAGTTAAAGCCGGATTTTCATCAGAATCTTTATCTTCGTCATCATCACCTTCTGCATTACCCTCAGCGTTACCATCTCCACCTGCTGCGCCGCCTGCATCTGCTCCGCCACCCATATTGTTACCAAATGGATCAGCACCAGCATCGCCGCCTGCACTGCCTGCAGCAAATGGATCAGCGCCACCACCTGCATCTGCTCCGCCTGCGTCGCCACCACCTGCATCTGCACCACCTGCAGCAAATGGATCATCTTCTTCTGTTAAAATTTTAGAACCTTCATAATCTGACTCTTCAGTTAAAAAATTAGAAAACAGAGAACTTCCACCAAGCTTAATCGGTTTGACAACTGCATCCAACATTTCTTTAATATTTTTCATATTTTTTCCTTAAATCTTAAAGATTTCATTAATTCTATCTTTAATCATTTCTTTATTTATACTACGAATATTTGAACAAGTCAAATAATTGAAGAAAACTCTGGCTGATTTTGTATTTTTCTTAGTTAAAAGGTCATAAAGTCCACATTTATCACCAGTTAACAACATATTTACCATTAATTCCATCAAATCAGTAAGTCTGTCGATGGAAATTTCTTTTTCTTCTGCAGTATAAGTCTTGAATATCTTATCAAAATGCTTTTTGAGAAATTCTTCCCTATGCTCGATTTTGTAATATACAGAAAACAACAATTTTACCTCTACGACAAATCAAATTCCGGATGTTCTACTTGAACTGCCGGTATATCTAATTTTTTCATTACTTCGTATTGTTCTTTTGGATTAAATATATACGTATTATTTTGAGTAATCTGTCCAGGGGCATTGTTTCCATTACTCTTACCAGCAAGTCTTTTTTCTGCAAGTCTTTCTTTACTTGCCAAGGCTTTTTCTTTGAATTCTTCATTAGATTCAATAACCTGGTAATTTGTAATATCCTTACAAAGTTCTTTTAGTTGTTGAACATTCTCTCTGACAGATTTAGAAACCGTTGCATAAACGGCATATAAATTCGGAGTTCCTGCACCATTAACAATCATGTCTTTTAAAGATTCCATGACTTCACGGTCAGAAGCAATCAAGTCTTGAAGCTCAGCTTTAATATATTCCTTATCTTCGATGGTATATTTTTGTGTCTTTATACCTTCTTTGACTTCTTCAATTTTTTCATTAGCAGTAGAAATCACAGAGTTAACTTGTGACTCTGCTTCTTCAATATTAAATTCGTCTTTTAAATTATCAAAAACTCCCATAAATTCAAATATAGTAAATTTATTTAAATATATTTATATTAGTAATTTATTCCGATTTCTTCTTCTGTCAACACTTTGAATATAAAACCATGCTCTCTACACCATTTACGAGCTGCTTGCCATTTAGAATTATTAATTCTTAAAACATTGCATCGTTCTTGCCAAGCATTCAATGCACGTTGACTTTTTGTTTTTGGGGGTTCTGGATAAAGAATCTGACCACATTCATCAAGTCTTGGCATTTGTGATTTTGGTTTTACTTCAAGTATATATTTTACTATTTTTCCAGTCTTATCTCTACAAACAAAATAGAAGTCGGTAATGTAAGTGTGTTGCTTACCATCGACTTCTGATATATATGGAACTTTTAAAACTTCCGAACCCCATTCAAGTATTGAATCATACTTATCACAGAATTTCATAAATTTTAATTCCCAACTACTACGATATGTAATTGTATTACATGATGTACCCATAGAACCATTAATGTTTATGCATTTTTCTGGTCTCTTTGGATTATATATACCCTGTGTATAACTCTTACTGTATATAGACATAAAATATAATAAAATATTTGCGTTTTTTATAGAAAAGGTATTTTTTCTATATTTTTCGCATATTTTATTTATATTCTATTTTATTGAAAATAAGCCATTTTCTGACCATTGTATATTCATCGACATTTTATTTAAGTTAAATGTCTTCGGTAATTCAGTATAACTGACCAAAATTGAATTTTGTGGTTCGGTAGGCTTATTTGCATAAATTAATGGATTTTTTTGCTTAGTAATTTGATTAAGTTCTTCGAGAACTTCTTTACCGTTATCATTATATACGTTAGCTCTCTCACCATCATACCAAGTTACCAAAAATGCACCGCCTATAATATTAGTAGACTGAATATCGAATTTAGTATTATTTGAATAAACATTAAATTGGTCTTCAACTAATGGTATTTTTTCAATATTATAAATCGAATATTCTTTATCATCATAACCTGATGTAAAACTATATTCTGTTTTAAAATAAGGTCCTATATTCTGCCATGTCGGTTTTACGTAATGTTCATAAAAATCCATTGCAGAAAGTGAGGTAATATCATAATTATTTTCAGGTTCCATAATTGCTTGATTTGAATCAAGTTTTAATGTTGTATCTTCAACATAATAATCATAACCCATATAATTATAATCTTGATCAATTCTGCAATCTCTTGGATAATTATGTTTTGAAAAAATATAAGCAGAAGCTGGAATATTCAAAAAGCCGCTAGATTGGTAACAATCTTCAGTTGGTAAACCATCTTCACTAAATACATTTTGAATTTCCATATTTCCAAGATTACCAATATATAGAATCTGTTTAGAATTATTTGCATCAAAATAATTGCCTAATCTATCATCTAAGTCATTGCTGAAATTTATATTTTTAGAGCAAAACCAAAGGTCGAAACTCATTTTATTATAAATTTCTTCCTTTTCTTTTCCACTCATCAATAACTTTAAAAAACTATTAAAGACTTGTTGTTTTGCCATTATTCAATCTCCAATAATAAACCAGAACAATTAGTATTCATTGCATTTATATATGCTGCTTCAGGATCTGGTTCAGTAATATAATCCGCAGAATTTACAGACGGATAACTACTAAATGACCAAGATGTTCCATCGCTGCATTCTCCTAAACCAACATCAATATACATTACTGGTTTGTGTGCAGAATCTGTAATATACAAACCTTCAAAATCATCAGCAGAAAAACCAGATACTGTCCAAGCCATCTCAGTAGTTGTTAAACACTTATTCAAAATAGAATGCTGACTTAATGTCTTACCAATAGCTAGAATATTACCATAATAATTTACCTTATCATTATATTCATAATCACCACTTGTAACAACACCAGCATTATACCAGAATCCACGTTTTCCATTCTTATAATCAAACTTAACAGGTAATTCAATTTTTTCTATTTTTTCGCCTTGTCTTTTTGTATAAGTATATTTAAAGTAATTCGTTCCATGTGCTGCATCCTGACTTGCAAGTTCTATATTATTTTCTATCTTTTCTTTTGCCGTTATATCTAAATTATTAAATAATACACTGCTAAAAGTAGAAGGGTCAAATATACTTCTATCTTCAGTAGTAGGAATTAAACCATTTACATTATTACTTGGTAATAAATTTGTATGGAACTTACCAGATGTATCTGTTGCAGTCCATGGTTCTGCAGGTATTGCAGTAGAGACATCCGCATATTTCCATACTGGTGGTGCATCAAAACGTCCTCCACAATAATTTATACCAGAATATTCATAATCATAAGGTTTTGCAATTTCACTAAATTTTCTATTTGAATGATAATAATAATCTGGTGCATCAGCTCCTCCATTTGCTATTGCATATGATTCAACATATTCGTTATTATCTGTATCATATTTTAAACTTGCTTCAAAATCTGTTTCCCAGTTCCAGAATGCAGACGGAATACCGCTTAATGGAACTGCAGTCATAACTAAACAACTAGACAAATCAATGTCTGTTCTTATTTTATTTCTTTCAAGTACAGATTCATTTTTAATCTCAGGAACGCCATAGCATTGATAATATTTAGTAACATACATTGCAGATTCTGGAACTTGTCCTCCACCTCCGCCATTAACAAAATGATATTCTTCTGGTGTTACTAGAACATCTGCTGAAATAACATTTTCTGGATAGAATATACTATTACTTCCATCTTGTGCTGGTCTAATTGGAAAATATCCAGAATATGCTGCTGATGGTTCTGTTGTTGTTGGTATATTTTGATAATACTCATAATGTTCATTTTTAACAAATATTGGATTATTATCATTATCATATGTCCATCTATATGCACTTAAATATGCAGTTGTTAATGGCGGTAATTCATTAGGTTCAGTATAAATTGCATTAAAAGATTCATCATAACCTAAGAAATATTGTTTTTTTGTATTAACTTTAATAGAATTTATATCAGGAATTAAATAATTACGCTTTTTATATGGATAATGTTTTTTATTATTATCATTAGGATCTTCTTTTTCACCTAACATACATTCATAATGTCTATGTATATCTGGATCTTCTCTATGTTTCCAGCATTGCATATAAATGCCTTCAAAAAAACTATATGGAGGATTTATAAAATCTTCTTTCTTTCTATCAAAAGCAGATACATTAAATGGTATAACAAAAACAGACCATCGTTTTTCTTCATCTTCACCAGCACTATCATTTACAAATACAAAACCACTTAATACTGGAAATCCAAAATATTTTCTTGATGCTTCAGCATCATATGTTCCATTGAAGAATGAATCTAAATCCCATATTACAGTATCATCATAATATGTATCGCCTTTTCCATATCTATCTATTCGACCATTTGGTGTATTAATATATATATCACCATAAAACTTTTTAATTAAATCTCTAGATGTTAATGGTACATCAGTAAATGGCTGATAGTTAAATGCATCAGCATCTATATTAAATACTACATCAGTAACATTATTATCTAAATATCTATATTTTTTACTTCCTTTATTTGTTTTATCAGCAAATAATTGTCTTGCAAAGCCATATTCATCATAATTCAAACATAATTGATTTTTTGCAGAGAAAGAAATAACTGCACCGCTTAATCTAGTTAAATCTGGTTTTATTATAGTATCACCAAATGCAGCAGATACTAAATCAAGTTCTATATCTGAACCAAAATATGGATATGTATTTACAACTTTATTTGCAGCATAATCACATACACCTCTAAAATCAGTTGCTGCGATTGCACCATCTGGAATATTCTCAAGATCACCACATGCCGATGGAATTACATTATCAGCAGATATTTTACCAGTATTCATATCAATATCATCAGATGTCACAAATGTTGCTGGTTCTATTGCTGCTGCAGCTGGAACAGTAATAGATGATAATGAATTCAAATCTTTATCATAATTTTTAACAACTTTACAACCATTCCAAGATATTAACTTAGAAGCAATATTTTGAATATTAAGGTCAAAGTTTTCACCTGCAGTTACATTCAAACGGTCAATAACACCGCCTGCAATACCACAATATATATTTTCTATTTGTAAACCTGAATTTGCAACACCAGGTAAATCTGTTTCCATATTAATTGACCAGAAATTACCATCTATATAATTACATGCAAAATTCTGATCTACACCGAAAAGACCAATAGTGTTAAAATCAGTTTTTTCATCTTCCGATTGTGTTATTTTATGACCACCATTTTCATAAACTGTTGAAATAATAGACGGAACAGATAAATATGTTGGTTTGATTTCTGCAATCAATGGTGATGCAATACCAAACATATATTTACCTTTAGCTGTAGGATTTACATATGTATCATTATCAATAAGCTCATATGGCATTAATAAATCATATGTATTACTATCAGAACATTTTTCTTCTTTATATCCAAATGTAGAATTTGTAATAAAAATTGATTTATTTACAATATTATTTAATTGTTCATTATCACGCCAAATATCACTAATATTAGTTGAATTATATTCAACTATTGCAGCTAATGCACCATATCTATTTAAGAAATAATAATCGTCATATTCCGGTTCATTTAAATTTTTCGGGAATACTACATTATTATAATTTGTTAAATAAGAATTTACACTATCAAGGAACAATGAATGAATATTACCAACTACACAAGAACCAAATAAACTAGAAATATTTTTAATACTCTTTTTTGCAAAAGAATAATTTTCATTTTCTAAAATATTACGCTTATAAAAAAGTTCTGAAGCTGTTTCATTACAAATATCTAATGCAGAAACATTACTAATAATATCTGTTAAATTACCATAACATTGCTTACCAGCAATACCTCCCATAAATCCAACAAAAGTACCAGATGTATAAAGTTTTGCATTAACTCTTACACTGTTAATTATATTGTTATTTAAACCTAATAACGGAGAAACATAATATGCTGCTCTATTCTGTTGATTTAATTTAATAGATTTATTAAAATAATTAGCATTAGCAATGCCTTTCATTGATTGCGGATTCAATGGGTCTTTATAATTAAAACCAAATAAACCAATATCTGAAATAGCTGGTGATTTCAAAGAATTTAAATCATCATTTGTTTTTGTAATAATATTAGCATCATACCATAAAACATTACGTCTGTTCGGTAATGCCGTAAAATACATAAAATAACCAGGAATTTTATTCTCTGAATCTGGTCCTAAACCATTCCAATAATACCATTCACATGGACTTGTTACTCCATCTACTATATCTTTTATTGTATAAGAATCTGATGGTCTTGTATTCCAATAAAGATAAAAAACATCATCTTTTAAATTATAACCAGAATATGTAGCAAAAACGCCTTCATTAAAATAACCAATATATGGAACAATATTACCCAATGAATCATAACAATAAAAATCAGGATAATATGGATAATTATCATTATTTGGTGCATTTAAGTTTTCAGATTTATTCTTTATACTATACATACTTGGAATAAAGTCTTTGAAAATTATTTCACCATTAATGACGACATTTTCTATTTTACCATTATTTTTACCACATAATATACCAACGCAAACATCTGTTCCTTCGTAAATCAAATGTTCAATATTAATTGGTTTTTTACATTCAACAATGTTAACACCATCAATTATAATAGTTGAAATCCAACCATTATAACCAAGATAACCAATTAATCCATTAATATCATTATTACAAATTAAATCAATATTAAGAATTTTAAAACCATTACCGAAGAAAATACCATTAAATGGTTGTGCTGGATTCGTTCCAATTCCATAACCAATTTTTTTAAGTTTACTAAAATGTTCATCAATATTTTCTTTGCTTAATGGAACATCATTATCATTGGCATCTTTTACCATTACATTTGTACCAATATTGTCACCTAAAACAATATTGATTGTATTATCAAAATTAGTTCCATTTACTTTATTGGCACACCATAATAATTCTTCAGAAGTTTTAATAAAATAGAATCCTCGTGGTGTCGGATCTGAATCACTTATTGGTCTATAAAATTTACCGTCTTGTTTTAAAAACAACGATTCGAGATGTTCCTGACCTGGATTTTCTTCATTAAATGTTTTAATATTATTTAAAGTAACATAATATGGTTCAGATGGAACATCAGTCTCATACATAGACGTATATGTATAATATTGCGAACCCATATCAGTTCTATAAAAATGCGGATTAGAACCAACACCATCATTAAAAAATGATAAATTTACTGCACTATCTGGACAGAACAAACGTAAATCGTGTGTATCTTTTAAATATTTTAATTTATCACCATAGTCATCAATAAATTTAGAATTAACAGGATATGCATACCAAGTACCAGATAAAGAAACATCTGATTCCATTAGTCTCTGTTTAAAACTATTAAAAACGAAAGATTCCATATATTACCATTTTCTTACATAATCAATCTGTTCAGGTTCTTCGGTTGTAACTAATGGTCGATTGATTACAAAAGTACATTTTAAATCATTTTCTTTATTTATATTATGCTGTTCATTTGTTTTAGTTGAATCAAGCATATTTGACGTATCTGTATATGAATAATTAGAAGCAGAATTTTTTTCAAAAATTTCTTTATCGCTTCTTAACCAATCTGTCTGAATAGATTTATTATTTCCATCACCAAAAAATTGTGCACATACAGTATTAATCCAATTTGCTGCAGCTAATGAATCATCACCCATTAATCTATTAGATTCAGTTTCGCCATCTCCCATTAATGATTCAGTATATTGTTTTCTAAAATAACCAATAGAATCATCTTTTACATAATAATAAGCATTACCAGTAACGCCTACCCATTGTAAAAATACACATAAACAAAGTTCACCTGTTGGCAATCTCCATAATGATGGAACACCAGTTGTGACACCATTTCTATTATCCATCTGTTCAAATGGAAAATCGTCTTTATCATTAACTGAATCTGCATTTGTTGACCAACGAATTGTTTGAAATCCTTCACTATTATTAATTGTATATTTTACATTTTTTTGTAATTTAAATGCAATCGTATTCTCTAATGCAGACCTACCTGCTTGATCAAAATAATTTCCAATTGACTCTGGACTATCTCCTATATGAGCAGGAGTTTCTACTGCTTTACCTTCTTCATTTTTTGCAATTCTTGTATTAATACTTCTATTACGATAAATTATATTTTTATAATTTTTACCTTGTCTTTCTGTATCAGTTAAATAATCACCATAAAGTAAATCATTAATTATAGGATTTTGATAAAATCTTATTCCAGTAGTATCTATAGCAGAATCAACAAAACACACACTATTTCCATAAAATAACGGAATCCAACCATTTTTACCATTCCAAACATTTAATATAAAACTATTAATTCCTGAAAATTCCATACTTACTGTATAAGAACACCAGTTTTTTAAATCTTCAACCCAAAACCAAACTATTTTTTGAGTATTAGTATTAGCATTTTTACCAATTTTATGATAACCTTGTTCATTTTCACCTGCATAAGCCATTTCATTATTAGATGTAGCTTTATTGTAATATTCCATAGGTGTTATGAATTTTTCATTTATAAGTTTTTCATCAAGTGTTTCTTGCTCACTTGAACTTTCATTACTACTGCTACTATCACTTGATGGGTCTACATCAGGAACAGTAATTTGCTCAACTTTTCTATAAGTTTCTAATGTAAGTGGGGTATTTTGAAGATCTATTTTATTTTTCACTGCCATAACATAAATATTTATAAATAGAAAAACGTTTATTTAAAAGGTGAAAATATGAAAATTGCAGGTCTTGATCTTTCCATAACTAGTTCAGGTGTTGTCATTGAAGAAGTTGATGAAAAATTCAATATTACTAAATTAGAAAGACATGGATTTACAACTGTAAAGAAAAATGCTATATTACCTGGTATAGAATTCTATAGCTATAAAGATTATAACAATGTTTATCAACGTTATAGTTTCTTAGAAGATAGAATTCTTGACTGGTGTAAAGACTGTGATTATATTGCAGTTGAAGCATTTGCATTGTCACGTGGTAAAAGTGGTAAAGTCTTTGATTTGGCAGAATTTGAAGGATATATTAAACAAATGCTGTTTAGATATGGTAAAAAACTCAGATTTTATCCGCCTAATCAGAATAAAAAGATTTTCTCTAATTATGGTAATGCCGATAAAATTAGAATGAGAGATACTCTTCTTGAAATGAATAAAAAGAAGAGTTACGGTAATATCTTATTAGATGTTTCTGATTTACCACCAGTTAAAGATGGTAAGAAAGGTGCAGCGCCAACTTCTGATATCATTGACGCATTTTCTTTATGTGAATCTTTAAGATTAGAGTTAAAGCTTAAATTTGGTATTGAAAATCTAAATAACCAACCAAAATATATACAGGAGGTTTTTATAACCAAGACTGATGAACATCCGCTTGGATTAATAGCTTCTGATTTTATCTATAAATAATATAGGATAAAGATATGATTGATAAGATTTTTCTTGATATGGACGGTGTTATCGTTAATTTTCGTGGACAATGCGAAAAGTTTGAATGTATTAGCGGTAACAAGGTCAAGTGGGAAGTGATTCACCAAGCAGGACCTGAATTTTGGGAAGAAATGGAGTGGCTTCCTGAAGGTAAAGAACTATATCAATGGATTTTAAAGCTTTGTGAACAAGAAAATATAGACTTGTTTATTTTAACAGCAGTTCATTTTACTGATGGTAAGATTGGTAAACTAAATTGGTTAA
Organism: Methanobrevibacter sp.; assembly: GCA_017652345.1. The sequence continues at coordinate 119,359 of JAGCBE010000339.1, read as the reverse complement.
AGAATAATACAAAAATCGATAGACATCATATCATTATTACAAATACCGGCAATGAAAAAGCATATTATGCAGACCAAAATTCTGTATTAATTGATGATTATAGGAAAAATTGTGAAGCATTTGCTAGTGGAGGCGGTCAATTCGTTAAATATGAGACTCCTCGACAAACGAAAGACGATTTAATTGCATTACTTGGTAAAAATTAATATTTTAAGGTTACTCAAATTGAGTAACCTTTTCTGTATTTTATATATCGCCTTATAAATAATGTATGGCAGTTCAAACATACGCTTCTGAATTTTCTAAGTTATTTAAAACTGGCAACTGTTCTGTCCAAGGTAAGGACTGGACAGCTCCTAGATATTTTGACAGTATGGAAAATGACTGTTATAAAGCAGAAGCGGCATTACTTTCTGAACTTTCTTCTGAAGCATATAATATGTTTGGATTTGAAGTTCAATATTATTTAAAAAACATTGATACTAAAAAAGACAGATTATATGGTGAAGACCCATTGGCAAATGTAGAACGTAGATTCTTATTAAAAATGTATACAGATTCTATTCCTACAATGCAAAGACAATACGAACTTCAGGGTATGATATATCCGGAAATTATAACATGCCAATGCACCGTTCAACATTTCTATGAAGCATCTCAGCTTTCATATCCAGATATGAAGGATATTTACGAAGCAGAAGTTCCAAAGATTGGTGATATTGTTTATATTGAATATTCTGACACTTATTATGAAGTCGTTAATGTAAAGGAATTTGCTGAACAGACAACATTCTTGTCTACGCCGATTACTTATACATTTAAATTACGTGTCTGGCACAACAATCACGAAAACGTTGATGAACTCAATGTTAATAGTGACCCAATGGATGAATTTAGAAAGTATGCAGAACTTGCAGAAACATTTAAACTTGATACTTCTACTTCTACAACCGACAAGACAAGTGAAGTTGCAGCTGAATCTGATATGTTATCAACAAATACAGATGCAAAAACTGATACAGACATTAATAATGAACCTAAAGACAATGTTCCTACTAATGTTCAATATAAGTCTGAGGAAATAAAAGAAGATAATCCACAATATTATGATCCTTTTGAAGGTTGGTAATCTATGGGCTTAATTAATCTATTTAATGCAATGGCTTTGAGACCTCATATTCCGTATAGATTTAAAGCGGAAATTTGGCCTAATTATCAAAATGCTTATGATAATAATGATAAGATATTCAGACCATTAGAATTTACCATAAAACGTATTAGTCAACCAGTATTTAAATTAGATACTGAAAATAAATTAAACTTCGGTAATACTGTATTTGTTGTTCCAATTTTAAAATTTGGTGATACAACAATGGAAATTACCTTTGAAGAAACAGACGATATGCGTGTTTTTAAAACACTTTCTGGATTAATGGGTAACGAACTATTTAAAGGTGTAAACGGTGGTTTATTAAATATTCGTATTACTCAATTTGATGAGACAATGTTAACTATTTCAGATAAAAAGACTTATATTTGTCGTTTAAAAGAATATGGAACTCCATCATTCAATAATAATGGTCATGGAAGTCCTATAGAAATTTCTGCAACATTTAAAGTAGTTTATGTTGTTGAAGAACCTACTGTTCTTGAAGAAATAAAAGACGGTTATAGAGTCATTATTCGTGAAAAACTTCCAGAAAATGAAAGAATCACTAATGAAGCTCAGGCAGTTGCTGATGAAGAAGATAAACAGAAGATGAGCAAGGGTGATTTCGATAAGAAGATGCGTGACCGTAAGATAATGGACGTATTGAAAGCTGAACAAATCAAGACTTCTGCTGGTGTTGCTCAACAGGCTATGATTGCAATGGGTTATGATCCAACAAAAGAATCTCAAGTAAAAATGTTTGATGCAGAATTAAAAATGCGTAACATTAATCTTGATGATGGTTTAAATAACGCAGAATTAAAAACTATAACTCAGATGGTCAAGGATTATGTTGACCCGCAATATGCAACTGAAGATTTACTTTCTAATCTTAATGAAAATATAAATGCATTAGAAAAATTAAATACTGAATACAATAATCTATTAAAAGAATCTGCTACACAAAAATCAAAAGATGTTGTTCTTCAATTTCCTAAGCAAAAAATGGCTGGTAAACAGCTTCAAGCTACAGGTGCTGTTGGTATGAATGCAGTAGATATAGAACATCTTAAAGCATATGCAAAAGCAGAATTTCTTGGAACTAATAACGCTGGTCGTACTGAAGGTGCAAGTAATTTAGTATATATGAATCCAGATGATGGTGGAAAACAAAAAGGTAACTTTGGTATGGGTAATACGCAAGTTTATCTTGAAGGTCTCGGATTAAAAAATGAAAAATTCACTATGATTAATACAAAAACTGGTGAAAGTTATACTGGTACTATGGAAGATTTAACTGGTATTTTAAAGACAAAAGGTAATGCAATTAGTGTTAAATCTGTATGGCGTCTTGATGAAAATTCAACAAATAGAATTGAAAATGCATCTATGACTAATATTGCATCAAAACTTGAAACAAATATAGACAAAGAAATCCTTAGTAATATGGATGCAGCAACGATTGGTGGCGTTGCTCACCTTGAATATGGTGCAGGTGGTGCTTCTAAAAAACTTGGAACATATCTCGCTTCACATAAAGAAGAAGCTATTGCAGACTTACAAAAGAATAAAGGTCAGTTCTCTGAAGAATTTGTTAACCAAATGATGACAGATAAAACTATGAATAGAGTTCTTTATAAAGAATGGGAAGTTAAAGAAGGTAAAAATGCAGGTAAACGCAATGCTGTTGATCGTCGTGGTAGATTAACTGGTAAATATGGTCATACAATGACTACTGTTAAGAATTCTTAGAATTTTTATATTATCTGGGTTTACAAAAATTTACAATTAATCTATATTTGATTCCATAAATTCCAAGTCTTAATCCTCGGAACGAAGACCAACTCAATGGAACTGTCGGTAGAGGGTAAGCCATTAAAGATGTAAGAACGACATCTTTCAGTAATATGATCTGGTATTAACAGATAATGGAAAGTTCATCGAAGTATTGCCTAATAAACAATACATTTAGCCGCCATTGGTTGAACAGGATGAAATCGGAGTACAGGATGACCGACCCGCAAGCTTGTTTGTAAATCCACTTAGTCGAAGACAGATGTCTTTTGCCTATTTTCCTAAATAGGCTTATTGTCTCTACAGATATTTGAACGTGTGAGTATAGATATATTTAATGTATATAAATATATAAAATGTTTAATTTAATAAAGGTGAAAATATGAAATCAGAAAAGTTAGATCTTAATAATATTAATCAAGGGAATGTTGGAGTTATTTCACAAGAAATAAATAATCAACCACCTAAAGGATCTGTAATGTTAGATAAGAATTTATTACCATCAAGAGGTAAATTCTATACAGATCCAATTTATGTAAAGAAATTAAATACATTAAATATTAAAAATCTTGCTACAATTAATGAAAATAATATTAATAATGTAATTAATAACGTTCTTGCTTCTTGTATTTGGGGTATTGATACAAATAAAATTCTTGTAGGTGACAAGATTTGGTTAATTTATTATCTTCGTGCTTTCACTTATGATGATATTCCATTCGTTCTTCGTGGAACTTGTGATAATTGTGGTAATATCAGAAATTATAAGTTCTTCCTTAAGAATCTAGACGTTACTTATCTTGATAAGGATGTTCCAGAATATATCGAATTGCCAAATGAAGATAAAATTACAATTACATATCCGACAATTAGTACAGAAGGTGCAATTAATCGTTTAAAGAATGACCAAAATATCATTCTTGAAATTAATCCAGAACTTTTGGAACTTTCTAGTTATATTTACAAAGTTAATGATACTAAGCTATCGTTATATAAGGCTTATGAATATATCTGTGACCTTGATGCAAAGAGTTTCAGTCATTTTACAAATGAAATGAGTGAATTGCTTTTCAGTGCAAAACCGATTGCAAAGTTCAAGTGTGAATCTTGCGGTGAAGAAATTATCTTGTCAATGCCATTTGTTCCATCGTTCTTCTTACCGAAAATCAAGTAATTTTAAATAAAAATATAGAAAAGGAGTAATTTTATACTCCTTTTTTACTTATAAATAATTATATGATTAATTTTAAGCAATATTTAGTAGAAGAAGAAAATAAAGCGACTGATGAATTATCAAAATCTACAGTCGTTCGTAAAGCTGCTAAAGAAATGACTCTTGAAGACGTTATTAAAGATGCAAATCCTACTATTTGGACTGCACGTGAAATTGGTAACAATAAATATCTAATTTACAATAAGAAATATATCAATATTACAGAATTGAAGAAGCAGATTGATATTCTTTATAATAATAAAGGTTATAAAGATTATGGTTTTTCTAAACTTTCTGAATCTGAACTTATTAGATATACAATGGTTAAAAATATATTGATGACATTCTTTAGGTCTATTTCTGATGACGAAATTGATCCAGAAAGCGTTGCGAATAAGTTATTCATAAGCGAATTAAAAGAATTTGATTGGAAACCAGAGGAATATTAAATGTTTCAAACAAATAAATTATTAGAAGTGAAGCTACTGGTAGATCCAAATGTTATTAAAGAAACATTGTCCAGAATGGGAATTGTTGATAAGAAAAATAAAATAATTTATCAATCTTGTCATTTATTAAAGCAATTTGATACTTATTATTTAGTTCATTTTAAACAATTATTTACATTAACAACTGGCAAAAACGGCTATCATGGTTTTGGTAATGTATCATTAGAAGATTTAGAAAGACGCAATTCTATTGCATTATGGCTAATAAAATGGCATATGATTTCTATTAACGATATGAATGAAATTGTACCACATAGAACAAAATTTGATATTGTTTCACATAATGATGCAATTAATTATAAAAAAGTCAGAAAATTCAATATTAATAATATTTCTGAATAAATCTTTATAAATAATATAAAGTAATTAAATTAGGAGAATTTAAAATGGAATTAAATGAAGCAAAGAAAATTTTAGGTTCTGTAGGTTACTCAGTTAATGGTAAATCTAACGATGATTTTAAGAAAACCGTCAAGGATTTAATGGAATCTATGGAATCTCGTAAGGCAACAAGAACAAAGGCATATCAGATTCTTTCTGAAATGGCACGTTTTAATGGCCGTTATACTGGTTCTTTTAGTGGTCTTGAAAATGCCGGTACAGTCAATTTAACAGTTAGAGGTGCAAGCAAGGAATTTGGTGTTGCTGAAGCACTTTCTAAGGTTGAAAATGACTTCAAGAGTGCTAATAGTAAGGGTATGTCTCAAAAAACAGCAGAAACACTTTTGGCTAACTTTGATGCAGCACTTGCAGCATTCCCAGAATCTGGTAATCAGGAATATTTAAGCGAATTACAGAAAGAACGTGCATATATCAATCAATGTGTTGAAGAAGGCGATGGTATTCCACAAGGTCGTTGGACTGATGAAGGACAAGCAAGAACAACACATTCTCGTGATGATAACGCTCTTACACCATCAGATATTATTAGACGTATTAGTTCTTCTATTTCTTCTTTTAGACGCGGTGGTAACAATGCAGATGAAATTAGAGCACGTATTGATGCATTAGCTGCACGTGAAGCAGAACTTACTGCAGAAGAAAAAGAAAAAGTCAATGGTTTATATGTCAAGCTTGATATTGCAACTGGTGATAATGCTAGTAATCAGCTTACATCTGGTAGAATTGCAGTATTTAAGCCAAATGAAGGTGTTTCACCATTACGTATCAGAACAAGACTTAACAGTAATGAAGTTGATTACACTGAAAATGAAGACGGAACATTTACAATTAGAAATGTTGGTAGAAAGAAAAATGTTGATGTTGCAAAGAGAGTTCTTGCTGACTTTGGTGAATTCATTAACCCAGCAGCACAAGCTCCAGAAGCACCAGCTGATGAAAATCGTTGCTTAAAGTTTGCAAATGCTGACGATGTTCAGGTTGTTATTGAAGACATTTTACCAAGCTTTGATGTTTCGTCTGAAGTCAATGGACCATACATTCTTATTACTGCACCAGCTAATAAGTTGGATGCAATTCAGAATACATTAGATAATAATGGTGCTGAATATGAAGTTGTTGATGAAGGTGAATTCCTCAATGATGAAGCACCAGCCGAAGTTGCTGAATCAAGACGTGCAAATCGCTTCGGTGGCAGAATTCTTAAAGAAACCGTTGAAACTGAAGATTCTTATGACAGTTTCCTCGATGTTGCTGCAAGATTAACTGATTACGGTTCTATCTAATAGTTTTTAGGAGAAAATAAAAATATGTGAACTTTTGTTCACATATTTTTTTATATTAAAAAGCTTGGAATTAACCAAGCTTTTATTTTTAAATATCTAACTCTGTAACAAGTTCCATAAGTTTAGACATTTGTTCATCAGTTAAGAAGCGCTCGCTATACATGAGATGGTCATATTTGTCCGATAAGACGCTTCTGGAGACTGGATTTGTTCCATTAAGGGTATTTGTAGCCATTTCAATAAACTCGTTATATTCAGTCGTTAAATCACGTTGTTTTGGTTTATTTTTTGCTACTAATGCTGCACGTTCTCTAGGACTTAATGCTGCAATCTTCATATCTTCCATACGTTTTTGAATATATGCAACAACTTTATTACGTGTTTTTGTAACAGATGCATCTGGATCACTTGGATCAGTTCTAAATTCCTGATTATTACCAAAACCGCCAAGACTGTCCATTACTCTGAAATTCATACCACCGTTGAAAACATCAAACCAACCGCCATTAAATGTAATACGGAATTTGGTATAATACTGTTGATTACCCATAACAGGTAACTGTTCAATAGAAGTAATACCTGGAATTGCACGAAGTGTATCTTTAAGAATTTCAGTTCTAGACTTGAATGGGCCACGTGCACGAATTGTTGCTTTAAGTGCTTCAGCTTCTCTCTTAGCTCTCGTTGCTTTATTAGAACCAGAAGAGTGAGTAGATTGATAACCACTAACTTTATTAATTAATTGTTCTTTACCAAGCAAAGCAATAATCTTTCCAGATAAAGTTTTAATTTTATCAAACTTTTTCTTTACTGTAGCAGATTTGAAATCCATTTCGAATGGCCATTCAATAGTTTCAGTAAATTCAAAATCTTCAAGATTATCAGATAAATTACCAAGAGATTTGAATGAAACAACAGTTCCTGTTTCAGTATGACTGGTAGAATAATCTTTTGCTGGAATATTGTTAATATTTAAATTTTCTGGTATTCCATTCGGAGTATATGTTAAAACAATATGCTGTTTTTCATCAATAAAAGGAAGTTTAAATCCAATATCAACAGTAATAGGCGGAAAATCAACAATATTTAAATCATCATCCACTGTTAACTTTGCGTCAAGCTCAACATCGCAATCTTTCAATTTATCTTCAAATGACATAATTGCTTCATCAACTTCTATTAAATATGCAGGTTTTGAACTTTCTTCTGTAACAGATTCAGTTAACATTGAAGAACTTAAATATCCTCTAAAAGATTCATTTTTACATTTTTCTTCACCCATTTGCTTTACAACTTGATAAATTGTATCAAGCTTATTTGCATAGGCAATATTGTCTTCATCATATGCCTTGCTAATTTCTGCAGCACATTCTGTAAGCCATTTCTTAATTTCGTCACAGCTCATTTTTGCAGGAGTTACATCTAAATTTAACATATTTTAAATCCTTTTAATTGTTTTATAATATTTATAGTTTTACTTGTTATAAATATATAAAATATTCTGTTTATTTTATCGAGATTATTATGCTTATTAAGATTGGTGACACCTTTAAAAAATTTGATGGATTTCAGAAAAAAACTGCGGAATCAATACATATTATATTTGATAATTCTGAAATTACTTGTTCATTAGACCATAGATTTAAGAGTCCTGATAATCAGGATATATACGCAAAAGATCTTAAACGTGGTTCTTTAGTCAAAAACAATACATTTGAGATAAGTAGAGTTCTTCAAATAGAAGAAGTCGGAGTCAAGACTGTTTATACTCCACTTAATATCGACGGTGCATTATATGAAACAACGAATGGAATTATTCATCATAACTGTTCATTCATTGGTTCTTCTAATACGTTAATTAGCGGTAACGTTCTTGAAAAACTTGTTGAAATGGAACCTGTAGAAGTTCAATTTGAAGATTTATCATTTTCAATTTATAAAAGACCAGAAGCAGGACATTTCTATTTAATGGGATGTGACCCTTGTGCAGGTGTTGGCGGTGACTATGCTTGCATTCAGGTTATTGAAATTAAAGATAAATATCACATGGAACAAGTTGCAACTTATCGTTCCAATACGGTAAAACCTGGTGAATTTGCTAGAATTATCGATAAAGTTTCAAAGATGTATAACGATGCTTCGTTCATTATTGAAAATAATGACCCGGGTAAACAAGTTGTAGAAGAAATTTGGTATACGCTTGAAAATCCAAACCTTTTAAATACTGAAAAAGCAGGTAAAGGATTAGGAACTAAATCAGATAAGCGTTCTAAACTTGATGCATGTCTTGAATTACAGAGAGTTATCGATGCTGAAATTCTTACAATTCATGACGGTGTTACAATTTCAGAACTTTCAAGATTTGAAGAACAATCACCAAACGTTTTTAAAGCGGCAAAAGGAAATCACGACGATACTGTTTCAGCTTTGTATTGGGCAGTTTACGCAACATTGCAACCAGAAATTGATATGGACAATATCAAGATTAAAGAAGAGACAAAAGAAATAAGTAATATGACCGTCGACATGATGGCTGATGCAATGGAATATAACGACGATTTCTGGAGTGACTTTAAATAATGGAATTCTCATCAATTTATAGTTTAATATATCCAAAATTAAAAACATTAAGTAGTACATCGCCTCCAGGAACATTTTATAATATTCTTGCAAATGCATTAAATGAATGGTTTGATAGAAGGTTAATTATTCAATATGGTTCTGTTGCTGGTGTAGTTACTTATCCTCAGCTTTTGGGTGTTAGTACTCCATTTTATTATAATGGTTTAAAACCTATAGCAGAATCTCTTAATATAAACCCTACTGATTTAAGAGCATTTTCTACATTTCAGGAAAAAATATTTCCGATGATTTTTAATTACATTGGAATAAAAATTTCACAGGCAACAATTAATTGGTCAACTACATCTGCATTATGGCCAAAATTTTTAGGAATATCTGTTGGTGCATATGTAAATCCTATTATGATTACGGCTACTATTCCTAGTGGAGTTCCTACTCCGCATTTTTATGTTTTTGGTGAAAAATTCATTAATAGAATAAAAACAGAACCGCCAGAAAGTCCAGATACATTTAAGGCATTTTGGACTGAATTTGAAAATTTTTTAAAGAAAGCAATAACCACATCGCCTCCGATGACTGGTGTCGCAGTAGGAACTACTCCTGGCGGCGGTATATTTAATGGAACTGCAACTGTAAAATTATTAGCGGATCCTGGAGATAATAACGATGAAAACAACAAATAATATAATGCATAATTATGATATGTTTAATTTCTGGCAAATCGATTTAAATGAATTGCCATCAAAAGGAGTTTTATATTCAAAGAATGCAAAGATAAAAGCACGTTCAATGACTGTTCTTGAAGTAAAATACCTTGCTTCTTTAAGAGAAGAAAATGCAACAGATATTTGTAATGAACTTATCGAAAAATGCACCATTCTTGAAAATTTAAAATATGAAGAATTGGTTTTAGCTGATAGAGAATTTATTATTTTCTGGATTAGATTAAATAGTTTTATTAATGGTAATGGTTTTAATGTAATCATTCCATCATGTTCTGCTTGTAAGTCAAGAATAGAACATATTATTAAATTAGTCGACTTAGAATTTGTATATCTAGATCATCCTTTTGTTAATAAAGTATTTTTACCAGATTTAGGCATTACATTGCCTATTAAAATGCCTAGATATAATGATTCGATTTATGAAATCAATGATGATATTGATGAAATCTGTTTATACATTGATACCGCTAATACAATGGAAGAAAAATACACTTTTATTAGTAATTTAACAGCTAATGACTTTATGATTTTAAAAGCACATATAGCAGATAATTATTGTGGTGTTAAAAAAGACTTTACAATTACTTGTCCAACATGCGGTAAAACACATAACGTAAAGATTGAAATCAGCGATAAAAATTTATTTAGTAAAGTTGACTTATTACAGATTCTTGAAACTATTACGAGGATTGCAAAGTATTCAAATTTACAGATAACAAATGAATGGGCTTGGGTTGAAGTAGAAGCAGAACAACAAATCATCAACAAGATGATTGAAGAAGAAAACGAAGCAAATAACAAAGAAATTGCAAAAGCAAAGTCTCAAATGCCGAATATTCCTCATGCTACAAAGCCATCAATGCCTAGCATGCCACACTTATAAAAAATTCAGAAAAAACTTTTGTAAATTTTTATTTACAAAAAAATTCTATATTTATATTATAGATACAGAATTAATATAGGTATAATATGAAACAAGAAAAAGGTGAAGGTTACATATCAAATAAATATTTACGCGAATTGGTCGTTAAGTTCAATAAGATGAATATCAATGATACAGGTGAATGGTGCGACGCATATGAACGTAAACTTGAAAACAAGAATAATAAAAAGAGTATTACAGAAGACAAGTATGAAGTCTCTAAAGATTTTATTCAACGCAAGCGTGAAGAAATCAAGGCTTTGCACAAGCGTTATAATACAATGACTCCTGAAGAAAGACATAAGTTTAATATGGAATTCGAACAAGTTAAGAAAGATATTTGTGATGCATTCATCAAGGTTATCAATGGTCGTATTATTTCGTTTAAGCTTGTTCAATCTCCTGCATATGAAGAAATCGATGATATTCGTCAAGAAGCACTAATGACTTTATTTACCTATATTAACAGATATGACGAAACTCGAAATTCTAGTGCATTCGCATTCGTTACTCAGCTTATTACTAACGCTTTGAATTTATATCTTTCTGAAATGAATGAAAGAAATGAAAAGGAAATCGCTGGTTTGGATTTCTATGAAAATCTTAATACTATCGACGACCCTTATGGAGATGATAACTAAAGGAATTTATGTTAAACGCACATACCGAAAATATTGATGGTAAAAACATGGCAATAATCTATTGTCGTGATACATCTGGTTGTTCGCACGTAAGACTTCGTTACAATGCAGAATATATCAATGGTCACGAATTAGGTGTTATTCCTGTTTTATTACCATATTATACATTTGAACCGCAAGCTTTGGCACATGCAAAGACTATTATTTTTCAAAGACCAGTCAATAAAGTCGATATTGATTTGCTTACAAGATATAAGGAATTGCAGCCTAAATTCGGTTATAAGCTTGTCGGTGAATTTGATGATTTGATTTTCCCAACTGGTGATGCTGATCCTGCAAATGACTCTGTTCCGCCATATAATCCATCATATGAAAGTACTCATAAAGCACAAAATGATATGGTGGAATGTATGAAGAAGACATTACCGTTATTGGATTTAATCGTTGTTTCTACTGATTATCTCAAAAAAGTAGTTGAACGCGTCTTTAATGTAAATAACGTAATGGTCATCAAGAATGTTGTTCCAAGATATTTGTGGAATTTTGAACGTAAGAAAAATCTTACAGAAGATTTGGTAAAACCAAGAGTTATCTATTCTGGTAGTCCAACTCATTACAAGCAACCAATTCCTAAGTTGCAACCAGGTCAACATCCGAATTTCCCACAAGGTCATCCAGGCCAGCCAGGTGATAGAGGTGACTGGAATACAGGTCTTTGTGATTGGGTAATTAAGAATGTCAAGGAAAACAAGATTGATTTCTATGTAATGGGTGCATTGCCATATTTCTGGGAAGAAATCAAGGACAGAATTCAGTTTATTCCATGGGCAGATTCTCATACATTCCCAAGAAAATTTATGGAAGTTCATGCAGATTTTAGTATTGCTTCTATTGTAAACAATCCATTTAACCGTGCAAAGTCTTCATTAAGATTTACAGAAGCTTGCGCATGTGGATGTGTATTTATGGGTAATATTTTTACAGAAAATGATGACAGTCCATATAGAGAAATTCATAAAGAATGTAAATTTACAGATAAGTCAACTGTTCAAGAAATTGACGATATATTCTGGAAACTCTGTAAAAAAGATAAATATAATGAAATTTTGAACTGGCAATATGACTTTATCAATAGTTCTGGTTGCTGGCTTGAATCATCACAACATATAAATCAAATGCTGTTGATGTTCGATTCAAAAGAACAAGATATTATCTAAATAAGACGGAGTTGAAAAACTCCGTTTTTTATTAAAAATACAAATTTTATTTTTAGTAAATTTTAAGTAACATTTTTTAGCTATATTTGAAATACGTTAAATCTTTTAAACAAAGGAAAATGAAAATGAGAGTTATTCTTTCAAATGGTAGACAATTTATTGTCAAGGTTAGATATACAACAGAATATAAGCAGACATGCACTAAGGATGAATTTTTGCGTGATGTTTACACTGAATGGGAAGAACATAACACTGCTTTGACCATTACAGAATGGTTCAAGGAACCAAATATGTCCAAGGTTACAGTTTCTGGTTTTGCACATTGTAATTATCAGGACAAGTTCAATAAGTCAGTTGGTAAGAGTTTAGCATATTTCCGTGCACTTGACCAGCTTGAAAATCTTAAGATTGTTGATGAATTTGAAGCTGAAGAACTTGCAAGTTTCAAGCTTGATCATCCAGTTTATCAATGCAAGAAGATTGAAAAGTCAGTAAAGGCAGGTAACTAATGAACACAGCAAGATTTGATAGTTCATTGACTAACTTCAAGCTTGTTAAGAAGGGTGAAGACATGTTTTGGATTCTTCAGATGAAAGTCGTTGAAGATACAAGCATTCGTTCTTTCCCACGTCAGTTCCAAGGCGATATTGATTTTAATGGTGCATTTGACCAGTCTGCTGTTCAAGACGCATGGGATAAGCTCAATATTCCGCTTGACGCATATACATTAGAATATAAGGTATCTTTTAGCGATCTTGTTTTCCCAGCAAAATTAATTGGTATTTCTGCTACACGTAAGGAATCTCAAGACGGTATTTGGTCAACTGAGTATATTCTTAGTTTTGTTTGCGATCCTGAAAAAGATATGATTAAGAATATTGCTTGGTATGTCAAGCATAAGGAACCAGATTCTGAAACTGGCAAGAAAGTATTAATGACTTACAATACAGTTCTTGAAGATTTGGAACAAAATCCAATTACAGAACCTGAAGCTTAATATTTAAAAATATACCACCTAATAAGTGGTATATTTTTTCTGTATAAATAAGACGTATGTTTGATTCTCAAAAATTATCTTTTGAAAAATTTTTATTATCTTACAAAAATGGAATTTACATTTTTATAGACGATGCATGCCATATTTGTCAGGATTATAAACAATCAATAGAATATATTAACAATGCAAATCTTTATTTTGTTGAAGTTTCACTAGATTCTGAACGTAAAATTTTAGAAGACATGTTAGAAAGAAGTGTCTTTCCATTAACTGCATGTTTTAAAGATAATAAATTAAAATATGTAAAGCCTGGTCAATTATTTGATACACAATTAGAACCAATATTTGAAGATTTAAAAGAATTTGGTGATAATCCATTATCTGACGCAGAAATTGCAGAAAGAATCCAAAAAGAGAAAACCAAGTGTCAATTAACTTACTATATTTTTGCACCGACGATCTCTAATGAAGATAAAGAAAAAGTTATGTCCAAAGCTATAGAATTTAATGAATTGCCATTAGATGTTGATAGTGTAGGAACTTTGCTTTCATTAGAACAACGTGAACATATGTTAGAAAACCAAATGTCTTATTCAAAATTAGTTATAATTAAAGACAATAAAACTAATATATTTAGTAGATTAGCGCAAAAAATTTTAATTGATTATGCCGCAATAAAAGGACCAGAAACTAAATTTGAAGTTAGACTTTTAAGCGATATTTTAAAGGAAAAGTAGATGATTGAAATCGTCCCAGTTACAGAACGTAAACCTGAAAATGTAGATACAAATAGAGTTTTTTACATCGATAATACTCAAGCTGATTCAATGGCTAAGAAATATAATTATGCTATTGAAAATATTGTCTTAAAAAATAATGATCCAATTATTTGTTTTAGGCATAATGATTGTACGATTAAAACATCAATCGATGTTTGCGATTATAAATTAACTAAATTATTTGAAGAAAAAGATGTTGGTCTTGCTGGTGTAATTGGAACTATTGCACTTGATACAAATTGTACCTGGTGGAATGGAGTTCCTAGAGCTGGTGGTAGATGGACCTATGGTTCTGGTTATATTATTCAAGGTGGTGTCGGACAGGATGGAAATCCGATTGAATATCCGATGAATGACCATCCAGGTGTTCATGATTATCTTGCAACAGTTGATGGATGTTGTATGTTCTTCCCAAGATGGGTATTCGAAGAATGTTTACGATTTGATGAAAATCTTAAAGGTTTTCATTTTTATGATACCGATATTTCTTTACAAATTCTTGAACGTGGGCTTAAGGTTTCAACTATCGATATTACAGTTAAGCATTCAAGTGAAGGAAAACCTCCAAAAGAATTTGAAGAACTTAAAAAACACTTCTTTGAAAAATGGAATAAGAAAGTTAATGGTGTTTGGCCTATTTCACGTTTAAGCAAATTCAATAAGGAATAATATGAATAAGATTGTTAAGAGTTTTACAGAAGATCCTTCTTTTGTCATGTTAAAAGATGCAGGAAATTACTATATTTTTAAAGACAATAAAACATTTATTGAAGTAAAATTATCAGTAGTTAATGACGATAAAGTCACTATAGAATTTAAGGACCATTTTGAATGACTGAAAAAAAGAAAAATCCAATCTTTGAAATATTAGGCTCAATCTGCACAAAGAAGTATGATTGGGTTAATCTACCAGATGAATATAAATCAGCATATAATCAGTTCATATTAAATAGATTTTTATCAAGTTATGAATATTTGTTACCATTAATTAATGAATTAACTATTCAAAAATTAACAAATCAACAGCATTATACAGTTTTATATACTTGGGTTAAGAAAACTAAACATTATTTTAATTACGACGCATATAAAACAGAAGCAGTTGACCAAGATTTGATTATTGCATTAAAGAAAGAATATAATATTGGTACCAAAGAAGCTAAACGATATAATGAATTATTAAATGACGTCCAAAGAAATATTTTAAAAACAAAATGGGCAGATTATATAAAATTTGTGTATAATAAAAAGCAGTGATTTTTCACTGCTTTTCTTTTTATTTCTAATTAAATTAACTCAAAGAATTATAGAAAACCATGATAGCTGCTGCAAGTTCGAGAACACCATAATCTCTGCTTGTATAGTTCTTAATATACTTATTAAATGCCTTTGGAGAACATTTAGAACTATCATTAACAATAGATTCTGGTCTATCTACAGAACCATCTTTTGCTTCAACAGTTTTAAGAATTTGCTCACATGCACCATGAATAGTCTTTTCCCAAGATTGAATTTGGTCCATAGCATCATTCATTCGCTTTGTCTGGTCCATATTATCTTCAAAACCATCTTTAATTGTTGTAATCAAGGAAGAAGCAATATCAACCTGTGGTTTGATAGCATCACGAATTTCTTGGCGAGAATTCTTTTCTTTAGGTTCATTATCATAGCTATCCAAATCAATGTCTTCTGCAATAACTTTGTAGTCATTGTTAATTCCAGCTATATGTTCTACTAGTTTTTCGTAATCTTCTTGTATCATTTTAATTTCCTCTTATATATTTATAAATTTCATTCATTAATACATCAGGCGAAACTTCTGGAATATAGTTCTCATCAGTATTTGCTCTAATATTTTTTGATTTTATATCGTTATCAAGACTACTAAATACATTACAGATAGCATGAACAACGCCATAAAATAGAAGCATATTTCTATCTGGACTTTGTTTATTACCTTTAGCCGTATGTATATAATTAATTTGTTCTGCGCATTTTGCAATATTTTTAGGTTTTAATGCATTAATAATAGTTTTATCGCCAATTAATTGCTTAATCATACCATAAATTGTATTACCTTCAACATATTTGATTCCAACTACTGAAGCAAATTTATCTTCTACTTCATTAAATTTACTAGAATCACTTAATTTATAGATATTATTTCTATAATCAGTAGGTAACATTGCGTTAAAGTTAAATGATGATAATTTTTCACTAACTTTTTTAAGAACTACATTAATACTACATTCTGCAGGTGCTGCTTCATTCAATGATGGATTTTCAGAAATAGGTATATAAGAAGAATTCTGGGTTTCAGCATTCTGTTCTTTAGTTAAATCTTCAGTTCTTTGATTATCAATCTGATCTTGTAATTGTGCAATACAGAATTTTGCCATTGAAATAATATGCCACATTCTTGCAAGAACATTAGAACGTTCTATAATTTCACTTTGCTGCTTAATCCAATTTTCTGCACTCTTAGAATCTTTATAAATTTCTTTAATATATTGAAGAATTTTAGAACCTTCAGCATTAAAATTCTGAACGAATGAATTATATTCATTTAACCAGCTATCATCTTTTGCATTTTTGACAAGTTCATTCAACTTACCAACGATATTTTTCATAAGAGAACTGTCTTCATCAACAAATCCAATTAAGTTTTTCTGTTGGTCTTCTAAAACTTCTAACTTACTTCTGTCATCTTTACCTTCACCTGGTTTATCTTCTTCTTTCTTTTCTTCCTGATTATTCTCCTGAGGTTTTGGTTTAACTGTTTCAATACAACCTGGAATATTCTTAGGGTCATCAATCTTATTACATGCAACAATACCGTCGACAATAGGATCAACAGTCTTTAAACCATTTAAAGTCTTCTGTAAATTCTCAAGAACTACACAAATTTTCTTGAATGCTTCCTTAGTTGATTTTGATTTTGCAAGTTCCTTGAAAGCTTCCAAATCAAAACGAACATTGTCTTTACCTTCACTGAATATACGGTAAATTGCTTTCAAACCTTGTGCTTGACCTTGTTTTGTCCAGTTAAGATTTCCTTTATTTTTGCTCTTAACTTCAACGTCATTCTTCTGGTTATTATTCTGCTGTTCTGGTTTTGGTTCTTCTTTCTTCTTATCTTCCGCAGGCTTATTTGAATCTTCGCCATTGTCTTCATTAGGGTCAACAGTTTCACCTTCGTCTTCGAATAATTTATATTCTGTAAGAATTTTATCCAAACGTGAACTTAAAGAAACCTTTTCATCAGTTTTCTGCTGAGAATTATCTTCTTCATTTGAATTATCTTCTTTATCAGTATTGTTATTGAAAAGTTCTTGATACTGTTCTTGTGCTGCATCAGGATTGAAAAGAACTGAAATTGTACTATAAGCGTCTTTAATATGAGGTTGTAAACCTAATACGTCCTTATAATCATCAAGAATTGCAATATAATTAGAAAGCTTAAGAACAGTTTTGTCATTCTTCTTTGCTTTTTCTAATTCTTCTTTTTTCTTCTTTAATTCATCCTGTGCATTAGAAACCATTTTCTGATTTCTGTTTTCTTTTTCTTCTTCAGTTAAAATATTTTTAACAGAAACTACAGTTGTAGATTCTTTCTGCTGCTGTCCTTCTGCTTGTTTAGAAAGACCAGCAATTTCAGATTCAAGTTTCTTAATGTATTCTTCGTGTTTCTTATCTTGTTCTTCTTTCCACTTTTCGTAATCAGCTTTTTCTTTAACTGCATGTGCAATAGCAGTTTTTAACTGATCAATACGAACTTGAATAATAGTTTCACTACCCGAATTTTCAGTATTGAATGTCTTAGTTTCCCAGTTAAGCTGACCAATCTTGCCATTTGCAAGGATTTTGTAAAGATTTGCTAATGCACACAAAACACCAGAAATACTAACTTCCATTGCTCTTGCATGTTCATTTTCACTAGCATACTTCTTAATTAACTTATCAAAATCTTCTGGCTTTGTTGCACCTAATGCACGCTTAATTTGACGCATACCTACACTAAGATCATCACAAAGTTTCTGATAAATCTTACCACCATGTTCGAGTGCATCAAAAATTGTAAGAATAAGCTTAGGACCACAGTTGAAAATATCCCAACCATTTACTCCTTCACATCCAGGTGTTCCTTTCTTAATTGCTTGAACAATATTATTTAAATATTCATTATTTCTAATGAATGCATTTGGACCACCTGCACCCCAAGCTTTACCATTTCTATATTCTATTTCTTTGGTAATTGGGTTTTCAATACCTTTTTCCATTAATTTTGGATCACGTTCTTTATCTTGATAGTCTTTAACACCTTCATCAAAAGCAGAACGTAATTTTTCATACCAAATTTTATACTGTTTTGGATATTTTTGTGCAACTGCTTTAGCTTGCTTTAATGCAGTTCCTGCAAGTTTGCTAAATTCATCAATAGTTTTTGGACATTCAACTGCATTATTTTCTGTAGTTTCTGCTTCGAATAACTTATTATTGATTATATAGCTCATGCCAGTATAATAAGATTCTTCAAATTCAATACCTTCAATATCTTTAGTACCAGCTTTATGGATAGACAAAATAACGTTTTTTGCAGCATCAATTTTTAACTTAGATTCCAAATCTTTAAACTGAGACAAGAAACTATCATCTTCACCGTTTGCACCTGGTGCAGCACCAAAACAGCCTTGCATAATTAATTTGAATTTATCTGGTCCAATCTTAGTATCTGCATCAGTCATTCTACTAACGCATTTACCTGCATAGAAAACCATTGCCTGACCAAATATTTTATATTCATCAGTACCTGGAACACGATTATCACCTCTTAAGTTACCTGTAGTAGTTAATCTTGCACCTGGATTTTCAACTTTAGGAATGAAATATGCTCTAATATACTGTTGTTGGTTAGAATTCTTAACAAGGTTGATAACTTCTTCAATTTCTTGTTTCCAACCAGTACGGTCTTTAATTTTATCAATTATGCGTGCGAAATCTTCAGATGGCTGGTTAGAACCAACATCTGCTGTATAACTAATAGACTTACCACCTGCACCATTTCTAGTTCCGTCACCACCATACGTAAAAGCTTTATCTGGTTGTTGACCTGGACGATGAATTTTATTCAAAAATATAGCACGAGCTTTCTTACTATCATGGAAATGTTCAAGATCTGCCAAGATTTTCTCAATAGTAATTACATGCTTTTGACTTGGCATGTCGTCTTTCTTCTTTTCTTCAGGCTTATCACTTTCATATAATTCTAAGAATCTCATTTATCTAACTCCAATAACAGGTGTGTAATTGTCATAAAAATATCTATATTTGGAATGTGTACCAAATCCATTAAACATATCTGACGCAGCGTCAAGGATAAGTTCTTTACATTGCAGAAAAACATGTGGAATATAAAGATGTTCTTTTTGTTTATCTTCTGGTAAACTCTTTACATATTCTTCTAAATCTTCTCTATAAGTTCCACCATATTTTTTAGTAATTTCATCTAACTCATCGTCAGTGAAATCATCTTCGTCTAACCAACCAATAAACGTATTTACTTTATATAATCCATAAATTCGTTTACATCTGATACCGTCATATGACAATTCTTCACGAAGTTCATCATTAATATCTCCGCAATAATCTCTTTTCATTGGATATGTGGTTTTAAAATTTCTTATTTTATTACCAATATACAATGCAAGCTGCTTGTTGTCTTCACTATTAACGATAATATTATTCATGTATTATTTATAGTTTTAAAAGTGCTTTAATATATGAATATATAAAAAAATAACCAGAATTACTCTGGTTATTTCTTAAAATTTCGATTAAAATTAGTCTTCGTCGTCGTCTTCTGCTTCGTCGTCGAGCGAAACATATTCGCTATCGTCATAGCCTAAACCGTCAACATTGTCAAGACTGTCATCCATTGCGGTAATATCTTCGCCTTCGGTTTCACCTTCTTCAGGTGTTTCGCCAGCAAGAAGTGCAGAAATATCATCATCTTCTGTAGCTTCTTCATCGCCTTCTTCGTCATTGGCAATGTCTTCAGTATCGTCGATAGAATTCAAGATATTCAAACGAGCGCCGCAGCATGGACAAACTGGATTAGAAAGGTCAAGATCGAATGTTTCGTCTTCATCTGGTTCTTGCTTGTTGTCTGCAATATCGTCAAGCTTGTCTTCGATTGCATCAAGACGACCTGCAATGTCGGTCGGATCAAGTTCAATGTCATTTTCGACATCTTCATTATCATCGACATCTAAATCATCAGCATCAACCAAATCATCAGTTTCATCAGAATCATCATCTAAATCAAGATTTTCTTCATCAGAATCTTCTTCTTCAGAAGTTTCATCTTCAAGTTCCTGATTTTCATCTTCTTCAGCTTCAGTCATATAATTCATAGGGTCATATGACTCATCAAGCAACCAACCTGCGGTTTTAAATGTGTCAAATCTATTTCTCATGGTAAAATTCCTTTAGTTATTTTATATTATTTATAATTAAAATTTGAATTTTTTAGCGTTCTCCTGTATAGCCATAGCATTTTAGCATTTGGAACAGTTCATTTTCAACATAAAATGGAGAAACTTCGATACCTTGATGTTTTACCATATTAGAAATCGCGTTGGCCTTCATTTTAACTATCTTTTTCAATTCTTTATTAACATATAAAAACCTTTCACCATATTCACCGACAATATTTCCCATCGCATCGGTTTCTGGTTCATTCGTCTCAAGTTCATCTTCGTAAATTGCTCTTGCTTCTTCTTCAATAATACCTAAAAGATAATCAGCAAGCTTATTTTCTTTTAAAATAGATTCATTAACCTTGATTAAATCATCGCCTTCATATTCTTTTTTGGCTGAATCAACAAGATGTAGCTTTTTACCACAACATGGGCAAACTAGCTTATCAAGTCCAATCTTATATGAACCTGGATCTACTGCGTCAGGACCGTAGTTGTTAAAATAGTTGTTAGCAGCATTATAATAATTATTCATATCTTATTTATACTCCGTTAATTCCCTTTCTCTTATGCCACATATCATAATGGAATGAGAGTTTTCCAGTTAATTTAGATTCGCTTGAATAATCAAGTTCTTCATTAAAACCAAAATCAGTTATAATACAATTATTGTATTCATATTCTTGCGATACTGCATTTTCTGCAGTTGCGGCAACAGTCTTATTCTTTAATTTGACTATTACTTTTTCAAAACTTACAGAACCAATTACATTTTCAAGTTCTGGATGATATAAAATATAATCTTGACCTTCTGTATGATATAAAGAATCAATCTGTGCAAGTTTTTCAGTATTGACCATATCATGCATTTCTGTTCTTATATCAAATTTCATCGTGCATTCACCGCCATAAGTTCTAATTACTGGAAAAGATTTTTCACTTCCCCAATATTTCTTAGTAACAGTTTCGGTATGGTATGATGGTAAAGAAACACTTGTAATAATAATATTTTTGCTGCACCAATCAACAAAATAAGCATTAGAACTATTATTCTTTACACTATAAAACATGACATCATATAGCCAAGTAGCTTGTGGATCTGACAAATTATAAAAATTATTATTTGAAAATATACTTTCCATTATCTATATCCTCCACGACTACGCTGCATATTTTCATAAGCCTTTTGGTTTTGTATATCCTTATTACTCATTTCTTCTGCAAGTGCAATACTATTATTCCAAGTTTGAAGCGATGCATCAATCATTCCAGAAATACGTTCTTTACGGTTTGCATCAAGCTGTGCTTTTAATTTCTTAGAATTTTCAATTCTTTCTTTTTCAGCATTTTCTCTTTCTTGTGCAAAGCGTTCAGACCTATAATCTCTATATTTCATATAATCATAAACAAAAGTTACTGCTCTTGTTATTGTATCTGTGCTTTCATAAGAAAAGTTTGCATCATCAATAGTCATTATTCTGCAATTATAAAACTCATAACCGACAACTGCATTAGGGTCACTATGTAAAACATTCGGATCATACATATTAACTACGATTTTTCTAGTTCCATTTGTCGGATAATTATAGACATGAGATCCAGAATCAAAATAATCTTGATTTAAATTATCATTATTATAAATATTTTCTAAAATGCCAGTAATTGTATAAAATTTATCTTCATTAAATTTTATAGTAAATGTTCCAGAATTTTGTGCTCGGGTCAATTTTTTAAATTCTACACCAGCATAATAAACACTGGTATATTCGCTTTCACGCTTACCAATGGTTATATCTACTGCAGCCTGTGCCAATCTGTTCAATCCTATGGTATTATCACTAGTATCACCGTCATAATACTCATCAAAGGAAATATCAAATGTCCAACCAAGTGCAGGTTGTGTATTATAAAAGGTATTATTCCAAATGGATTTCATACATTATTTATAGTTTTTCATAATAATGTTCAAAATTTTTTACAATTTACATAAATAAGACGTTATTTTTTACTATATTTGTAGAAAACGGTTAAAAATTATGGAATATTCAGCAAATAGTATTGATTTTTTAAAAGGATTGGAAACAGTTAGAAAACGTCCGACTATGTATATCGGCGCAGTTTCTGGAAATCCGTCACAAGGATTATATAGATTACTTAGAGAAGCTGCAGATAATGCAATCGATGAATATCTAGCTGGATTCAACAATGTTTTGTATATCTTTTATAATACAAAAACTAAAGAAACCACAGTTTTGGATAATGGTAGAGGAATTCCTGTAGGTTGGAATGACAAAGCCCAACAAGACTCTTTGACCCTCGTTTTTACCCAATTACATGCTGGTGGTAAGTTTGACAAACAAAATTATGCTACATCTTCTGGCTTGAATGGAATAGGTAATAAAGCTATTACCGCATTAAGTACAAAACTTCAAGTCTGGTCAAATAATGCAAAAGATAAGAAATGGCATACACAGACTTTTGAAAAAGGTAAGATTACTTCAGAAGTTGAAAAAACAAAACTTCCTGAAAAGTATACTGGATTAATCAAGAAAACTGGAACAATTGTTTCCTGGATTCCAGATGGAACGATATTTACAGATGGCACTGACCTTGATATTCATAGGCTTAAGCATGAACTTAGTGATATTCAATATCTTTGTCCTGGTCTTGAAATTCATTTGTATATTGATGATAATGAAACAAATTATTATTCTGAAAATGGTCTCGTAGAACTTGTTTCTAAAGATCTTGAACACGATACAATATTTAGTTTCCAAGATGATTATACAGATGTTGTTCTTAATTTTACAAAGAAAGACGGTTATAACTTTAAGTCATTTGTAAACGTTTGTTATACTGACCAAGGTGGTACTCATCTTAACGGTTTGAAAAAAGCACTCTGTAATTATGTCAAGTCTAATTCTAAGAAAAAGATTTTACCTGATGATATTATGGAAGGCGTTATTGGTGCTATTCATCATAAGATGGCAGAACCTCAATATCAAGGTCAGACTAAGAATGAATTGACTAATACTTCTGTCGAAGGCGAAATCATCGATAAGTTGACTCCAGCTCTTGAAAAATTCTTTAAAAAGAATAAGGAACTTCTTAAGACTATCGTAGATTACGCAGAAACACGCCTTGCACAGCGCGAAAGAGCAAAGGCTGATAAAGACATGGCTAAAGGATTAAATGCCTTAAACAAAGCCGCACACAAGATTTCTGACAAGTTCCTTGATGCTGATAGAAGAAAGTTTAAGAATCCTTTAGACTGTGAATTGTTCATCGTTGAAGGTGATTCAGCAGGTGGTCACTTCTCAAAGGCACGTGTAAGTAATCAGGCATGTCTTAAGATTAGAGGTAAAATTATTAATGCAGAAAAAGCTTCTAATGAAGATTTGTTTGGTAAGAAAGTTAAGAAAGGTGAAAAAGAACAGACTGGTAACAGAGAAATTAAAGATCTTGTTGCTGCATTAGGTTGTGGTGTTCAAGAGAATTATAATGAATATAACCTTAGATTTGGTAAAGTAATCATTCTTGCTGACTCCGATGTTGACGGTTCTCATATTCAGTGCCTTGTTCTTTCATTCTTTGTCAACTATATGCCAGATTTGATTAAGAATGGTCACTTGTATATTATTGATGCACCGTTGTTCATTGCATCTTCTGCGAAAAATAAAGTTTACGGAATGACAAGAGCAGAAGTTGATTCTAAGATGAAGAAACTTGGTAGTAAAGATTATACATTATTACGTATGAAGGGATGGGGAGAAACAAATCCAGAACAGTTGAACGAACTTTGTCTTAATCCAGAATCCAGACATCTTATGCAGTTAAAATGGACTGATAATCTTCCAGAAGTTATCAATAAGATTATGGGTGCAGAATCTACGTTTAGAAAGGAATTATTAGGTATTAATTAATATGAAGACTATTGAAGCAAAAGAATTAAATGCTACAGAATTAACTTCTAAAAACATGTATGAATACGGTATTTCTGTTATTGAAGACAGAGCAATTCCAGATTACCGTGATGGTTTGAAACCAGTTCAAAGAAGACTTCTCAGAACTGCTGATGACCTTCATGCATACGCAAATACCAAGACAATTAAGTCTGCCAGAATTACTGGTGACTGTATGGGTAGATATTCGCCACATGCCGATTCCTATGGTGCATTGGTTACAATGGTTAATACAGAATATGCTCCTATTTTTGGTCAAGGAAACTGGGGTGACTTAAGAAACGATGCAGCTAGTTCAAGATATACAGAAGCAAAGATTTCCAATGTTGGTATGAAAATGCTTGAATGTATGGATGTTGCTGATTTCGTTCCGAACTATACTGGTGAATTTAAAGAACCAGTTATTATTCCAACAAGATTCCCATATTTCTTTGTAAACTCTTGTTCGGGTATTGCTGTTGGTATTAGCTGTAATATTCCGGCACATAATCTTGAAGAAGTAGTTGGTGCACTTAAAGCATTAATTAAGAAAGGAAAAGATGCAACAATTAAAGATGTTGTAAAATATATTAAAGGACCTGATTATTGCTATGGTGGTAAGATTATTTCTACTCCTGAAGAAATCAAAGCACTTTATGAAAATGGTGAAGGTTCTATCAGATATGAATGTGAGTATACGATTCAGAAAGATAAACGTAACTGGTTATTAACAATTACTGGTTATTGCCCTGGATTTAGTCCTGATACATTTATTAAGAAAATGATGGAACTAATTGATGATGGTGTTGTTCTTTATGTCAATGACTCTGCAACAAAAGACCAGACTTGTAAACTTGAAGTAATGTTTAAGAATGAAGAAGATTTTGAGTCCAAGATTCATAAACATTTAATCAAGTCTCAATCTTATAGATATTATGCAGTTGAAAGAACAAAGTCTACTTCTGAAGAAAAGGATATTGATACAAAGATTATTTCTACGAATATCCTCGAACTCATGCAAAAATGGTTAGACTGGCGAAGAGAAGTCGAAACAAAGATGTGTATTGCGGAAAAAACAGTATATGAAAATAAATGTTGGAATGCATATCTTAGATTGCTTGCTTCTAAACATATTAATATCATTATGGATGCATTGAAATCAAAGAGTCCAGTAGATTATATTGCAGAAAATATGCCGCAAATTAAAGGAACGAAGCGAGCTATTGAAGCAGCAAAATATATCTGTGACTTAAAAATTATAGCAATTCAGCAAATTGACCAAGATAAGATGAATAAAGATATTAACGATTATCGTAAGCATATTGCTGACCTTGACGCAGACATTAACGATATTGATAAGGTTGTTTTAAGAGAACTAGATAAATTAAAAGTTTTCTACAAACCAAGAATGTTAAAGTTAGAATAAAAAAGAAAACCAGGATTAATTCCTGGTTTTTATCTATATAATTAATAATTTTATATATTCTTTAATTTCTTCTTGATTATTAACCCAATCATACTCTTTTATTCTAATTAATTTTATTCCAAGAGATTCAGCAAGTTTATTTTTTGCTTCATCTTTTTCCCAGATTTGTGCAGCAGTCTGTTCTTTAATTAAATCATCTGGTTTATAAAATCGAGGATCTGCATGCCAAAAAGTTCCGTCGAATTCAAAACCTATTTTTAATTCAGGTAAATAAATATCTATTTCTCGATTTTCTAATATATTTCTATCATTTTCCAATATTTCTTTATTATAATTATTTTTTATAAATTCAAATAATTCTTTTTCTAAAATTGAATATTGTTTTTCTAATGGATTACATATTGTACATAAAATATGTCCAGCTGAATGACGTGTTCTTAATGTTCTTAATTCAATTTCATAATCATTATTACAAATATCACAATGACAAATACATAAATTTTTATGATCTTTGTTAAATAATTTCATATTTGCATATGAATATGTTTTATATGGTGATTCTTGCATTTTTTCATATGCTTTATTTGAAATATAACGACCACCATATTTTTCACGTCTAGTATTTACACGTTTTTTAAGATTTTCTTCTGATGTCGAAGAGGCAATTAATTTTTTAAGATGTTCATCTGAAATATACTTACCATTATTATTTTTTATTTTTGTATTTTTACGTTGCTCTTCTAATTCTGGCATTTCATGAACAATCATATTACATTTTGTAATATTAGTATCATGTTTATTATTATATGTAATTAATACTTTATTTGCTAATATATTTGAAGCAAATCCAATACCACCATATTTTTCTACAGTCGTATTTTTAACACGTGCCTTAGATTCCGGATTATACATATTATGTTCATAACCAGTGCGTTCTTTATATGTTGTTTTAGCTTTTTCTATAATTTTTTTATCAGCTAACTCACATTTTGCATTGCAATAATGTTGATATCCATGAGATAAATCATAAAATTTTACTGGCATTCCACAAGTAAAACAAAATCCTTCACCTTCTTGTTTTAAATATTTATCATAATATTCTTTATGAGAAATATCTTTATGTTTATAATTTAAGTGTAAACCTAAATGTTTAAATTCTTTTCCACAAATTTCGCATTTCATAATATTTAAATATAGTAATTTTTTTATAAAAAATAAATACAGATATTTTATCTGTATTTATTTATAGCATTTAGTATGCCACCATCAGGGATTATGACATCCAAAATTCACCTGGCGGGGATTCAAGTCTGATATTTTCTAAGCAATAATCATATTCTTCTTTATAACTAGAATATAAAGCATCGGCATTTAATGTTCCGCCTCCACTGATCTGAAGACTATATTTTCTTAGCGCATTTGTCCAAACCATGCCTGCTCTTGCTACGACCATTTTTCTGAACATAATATCATTAAATATCTTTCTTGAAGTTTGTTTCTTATAAACTTCCATGATACCGCGAACAGGTGTTCTTGGTGTTGGCCAAATTGCAAGTTCTTTTTCAGCTTCATTATATCTAATTTGATAAGATTCACCGAAATCTAACTTAGCTTGTTCAAGCCACATCAAAGAAGCGTTCCAGTTTCCAAGCATATCACCATAACCAGCACTGTTACCATAGCAAGAACCTCTGAAAATAGAAGAACTATTCATACTCATAACAGAATCATACAAAGCATTATGAGGTAAAGTAAACAATTCGTTAATATCACCTAACCAGTTACTTGTCTGGAAATCTACAATGGTTTCAAGTTCTTGACAAATCTTATAATGTGTCTTTCCTGGTTGTAATTCCATGATTAAATAATCACGATAATTACCACGTCTGAAATAATATCTTTGAATATATCTGATTGTATCACCAATAATATAGTCTAACTGTTCATCAGAAATTTCAATACAAATAACTGGACTTCCTAACATTAGTTTAATATAATTTCTTAACTGAGCGACGTTTTGAATCATCGTTCCTTGAAGAACTGGATCACAATTATTCTGCGGATGTTGCGGATAATGTGGAGTTGGATTCGTCCATGGTCCAGGTCCAACAGGTGGATCAGGCATATGTGGATGTGGTCCTGGACCAGGTTGCGGTTTTAAACGTGACCTTCCACCTGGATGCGGAACAAAAGGTTGCATCGGGTCATGATCAAACATTGGATTATCTTGTGTTTCAATATTATCAGCCATATATTATTTATACCCCGAAAATTTCTCTTAATCTTGTAAACTCTGAATATTCTATAATTGTAGAAATCTGTTCTACAGTTCCCGCAAATTTTAAATAACTTGGCGGAACATTTTGAGTTATATATCTTGCTGGTTGAAATTCGCCATATTCATTATCAAAATGTGTCCTTACTCCTGCTGGTAAATGTGCAATATAAACATAATTACCATAATGTCTTGCATTTATATCATCAAATAAAGTTCTTAAACTTCTACCTAAAGCCTTTCCAATATTTTCATCATTCTTTTTTATACTGCAAATATCTTCTAGTTTCCAAAGATATACTCGCTTGTTTGGATAAATAATTCCTCGTTTCATCGTATTAGATTTATCTAGTTCATCGTCTGTTGATGCAAGTGCTTTAAGACCTTGATTTAAAATTATAGACGGTTTTACAGGAGATATATGCAAATACAATCCATGAATTACTTTATCTTCATCGTCATAATAACCATTATCCATATTATTTAACTTCAAAATATGAATATAATCATCCTTGACTTTTGACATATACCAGCCATATTTATTAAGAACCTTATCAAAATCTGACATTTTCATATTCTTTGCTTCAATAGCTTTGACAACAGTTTCTTTATCAAGAATTAAATCAGAAGGAGAATTATTTTTTGGTAAATCTTCTGCATCAACATCGTAATAATCAACAATAAGATCATCATTGTTGTATAATACATCGAGCAATTTATAGCCAGGAATATTATTTTCTAAAAATTCATTAAGATTCATATACATTATTTATAAATATGCCGCAAAATCACAGGTCTTTAGTCTGTGATATGGATAGTGACAAAAATACAAAATTTCAAAAATTAAAATTATAAATATAATATAGATTATTGGAATATTCCGGATTCTAATAATAGGAAATAAGATTTAAAAGCTAGAAATAGCTTCATCCTATTGTTGCCGGAATCAACAATAGGTTTTTTAATTATTATGAAAAAAGGTCTAGAAATAAGATTATATCCAAGCAAGGAGCAAAGAGTTCTAATAGACAAAACTCTAGGTTGTTCAAGATTTGTATATAATCATGTTCTAGCCTTAAAGAAAGAATTATGGGAAGACTATAAACTAGCGTTCAATCCTAAGCTAAAATCTTTTAAGGAAGAATGGAAATTTCTTACAAAAGTACCAAGTCAAGCATTAGCGAACAGTTATATGGATTGCATGACTGCTTACAATAATTGGTTCAATTCATTGAAAGGTAAGTCTAAGACTGAACAGAAATTTCCAAAGTTTCATAAGAAAGGGCAAAAGGACTCTTTTAGAATATCTGCCACTAAAACGTCTAAAGGATATGATCTAAGAATTGAAGACTATGAACATATTAAAGTTCCTAAATTCGGAAGTATAAAGTTTAGAAACTATAACAATATGGATTGGTCTAAAATACATATTTATAACATAACAATTAAGAAAACTACTACTAACAAGTATTTTGCTAGTCTTTGTTGTGAACTTTCTGAACCTGAATATATAGAACCAAAATTTAAAACTTGTGGATTTGACCTTGGAATTAAAGACTTTGTCATTTTTGACTCTGGTGAAGTTGTAGAAAATCCTAAGTATTATAGAAAGACAGAATATAGAATAAAGAAAACACAAAGAATTTTAAATAAATGTAAGAAGTTTAGCAAGAACTATAAAAAGGTTAACATTAAACTTGCTAAGTTGCACGAAAAGATTAAAAATCAAAGAAAAGACTTTCAACACAAATGGTCAAGAAAGATAGTTAATGAAAACCAAATTATCATATCTGAAGACCTAAATGTTAAAAGTATGTTAAAGAATCACAAACTTGCTAAAAGCATACAGGATGTCAGTTTTAGTTCATTCTGCAACATGATAGCATACAAATCGTTAGAACAACACAGACAGTATGTAAAGATAGGAACCTTTTTTCCATCTAGTAAATTATGTCACTGTTGTGGATTCAAGTACAAAGGCTTAAAATTAGAAGAACGCTTTTGGACTTGCCCAAACTGTGGAATTTATCTTGATAGAGATGAAAATGCTGCCATTAATATACTAAATGAAGGTCTTAAAAATTTAAGTAGAAATACCGATGGAAGGTCGGGAATGGATAAATCCATAAAGCCTGTTGATACTGGTTTGATTACAAATCTTGAGCAGGAACCAGTCATAACTTGTAGAAAGACTATAAGTCATGCTGGAAAATCACTCACATTTAATGGATGATATACTTCATAAATAGCATGTGAAATTATATATTTGTCATTATCCTGGTTGTAAATATTCGACAACTTGCAGAAATAAAATCGATTTTCATCATATTGTTCCAAGAGAACTTTGGCCAAGACTTAATCAGAATGTTACTTTGACATTCTGTCCTACACATCATAGGCTAATTTATCATCCAGAATGTAAAACTGGAGCACATAGTATTAAATCTGAAGACAGTTTAATAATAAACGGTATTTACAGAACAACAAAAGGTTATTCTGTAATTTTTCATGATATATACGGTCATGAAATTTCTAACGATTTCGATAAATGACATAAATATTATATGAATTTAATAGAAGCTATTAATATTTTAAGAAATGCCAATTATTTAGTAGAAGCATCAGAAAGTGATGCTTATAGAGCCGCAAAACATGTTTTTGCAGAGTTTGAACAAAAAGAACCGGAACGTGTTAAAAATTATATTGAAAAATTAAAAAGTGCAGGTATTCAAGAAAGTTGGTCTCGTTATTATTTTAAACGTATAATGCATAAATTAAAACTAGATAATAGTGAAGCATTATATTATTTACCTGGAATGTTAAGATGGCTTTTACTTAAAAATATTGGAATGGCAATAGTTGAAGAATTTATACCAATTTTAAATGCTTATGCAAAAGATGGTAAAAAAGAGATAATAACAAGAAACTCTAAAATGAAATTAGACCGTTACTTGAATTTGTTTATTTCACAAAAAAATAATAAAGATCAATATACTGAATTTGTTAATCGCGGACTTATATCTTTTGCAGATTTAAATGATATGTTATCAGAATATAAATACAAAGTAAAGCAAGAGAGTATAGAAAAGAAAAAAGCTAAAGAAGAAGAAGCAATAAGTAAAATGACTTCTACTAAAACTGATTATAAAATTGTAAAATTAGAAAAATACGAAGATACATTACCCTATCACAAATATGTAGAAGAATATAATTGGTGTTATTTTGTAAGTAGAACAATATTTGACCATATGTATGCTAAACGCGGTGTTAACATGTATCTTGCATTAAAACCAGGATTTGAAACTATGAGTAAAAAAGACCCAGGTTTTAAAGATTCTATGATTGCTATCGATGTTGGATTAGACCCAAAAACTAAAAAACCATTCTTAGCAGCATCTACTGCAAGAACCAATCATATGACAGTAGATGGTAAACCAGATTTTGAAAATCCAAAAGGTGGTGATAACTGTTATTCACCATATGAATTATCCAAAATCTTAGGATGTCCATATTATATAGTTTGTCCGCCTCCAAAAACACCATCAAATATTGGTAGTCTCTAAAAGTTTACAATGTAAAAATTTTCAAATAAAATTTCAGTCACCTGGGTTTACAAGCAGGTGACTTTTTTCTATATTGTAAACAAACATTTAACGATAAATGGAGATAACAATGAATAAGAATGAAATTACAGAAAATTCGTATGTCATGAATAACCAAACTGGTAAGGCATACAAGGTCACAACAAATACGGTTCAGTCTCGTAACCGCAGAGAATTAGTCGGAACTGGTCTTAGAAATCCGGAAATTACACAAGTTGCAGAATCGCATCTTGATTCTATTTCTTTCCCAGCAGCAATTATCTGCAGTGAAGCAGAACGTATTATCCGTTGGAAGAAGAAGCAGACCCCGTTTGAAAAGCAGGTTCTCGTAATGTATCGTGCACTCCGTAAGTCTATTGTAAAGTAGTATGGAGTGTTTTTTCATTAATAATATCGACGTTCCATATAACGATAGAAAACGTAAAGCTGAGTTATATGACAGATTTATTGATGAGCATTTCTTACCAGCTGATATGGTATGTATTGCTGGTGGTATATCGGAATTTTTGGATATTGAAATTACATTTTTAGTTAGATTAGCTCAACGATATTCAAATGTTTATTATGTTTTTGGTGGTAGTGATTTAAAATCCGATATACCACTAGATCTTAAATTTGAAAAAGTTACAAATAACTTTAGAGCTTTACAAAAAAATAAATGCGTCCCCAAGAGATTAGACGGACATGTCTTTAATGTAGAAGATATTACTCTTGCAGGATTTATGGGTTTTGACATGCGGGAAGATATTTCCCAATGGAACTGGTGGACAGACTCTAAAGACGATTATATGTCTTTTGAAAAAGAGCGTTATGAAAAAATTATAAATAAATCACCAGTTGTCGATGTTATGGTTTCTTATTACAAACCCGCCAGTATGGATATTATAAATAATTCAAAAATATGGCACTATGGTTGTGGTGATAATCAAGAAATTCAAGAATCCGACGGTAGGCTATTGATTACGAATAGCTGTCATGTTAAAAATTCAAAATATTCAAAAAAAGACTTTTTGTTTAAACTATAATTAGAGGTAATAATGAAGATTACTGGCTTCAATATTCTTATTGAAAATGAAGAATCAATCGATAAACTTTCTATTGGTGGACTCACTCTTGCAAAAAACTTTACAATTCCAATGGCTTATGGACGTGTTGTTCAAGTAGGTCCAGGTCGTTTCAATACAATTCATTCTAAGCAAATTCCTCCTGAAATTGCAGTTGGTGATTTGGTTGTTTATAACCCAGGTGTTGCAAAACCAATCACTGTAAACATTAAAGATGCAGAAGGAAAAAATTTTAAGCGTCAGGTATTTAAAATTGAAGCAAAAGAATGTATATTAATACTTAACGAAGCCGATGGAAAAATTTGCGGTATTAAATCTGTCAAAGAAAATTATGTCTTAATTAAGAGAGACAAGACAGATAAAGTTACACTCGGTGGTATTGAAATACCAGAGTTAAAAAGAACAATCAATAACATCACTGGTACTGTTGTAGTAACTGGTCCGGGAAAATATGATTCCCAGAAGGATCAGCGTCAGGGATGTTTTGCACAACCGGGTGATAAAGTTGCATTTATTGAAATGCAAGCAATTAAGCTTACAATTCCTGTAATAAATGAAAATGGTGTAAGAACAATCGAAACATTTTATGATGTTCCAGATTCTGCACTTGATGTTTTAATTAGTACTGATAAAGAAGGCAATATGAGCTCATTAAAGAAAATTAAGGACGGTCACATCTTAGTTCAACGTGATACTGGAATTAAGCAGACTAGCACTGGTATTTATCTTGCAGATGAAGATAAGGAAGGTCATTTGGTCGAAGCAAAGGTTATTTATCTTGGCGATAAGTTAACATCTGGTGTTAAGGTTGGTGACAAGATTATCTATGTCGATGCAAAGGATAATAATAAGAAATTTAAATTGCCTATTGCTGGCGAAGATGGAAAGATTGTAAATCAAGAATGTTTCATCTTACCAGAATCTGAAATCGAGGTAATTTTAGATGAAAATGAATCGTTCTAACATTATTATAATAGCAATCTGCGTTTTGGTTTATAGTGTCATTCTTGCTAGTTTCGGCATTTTTGGCAAATCAATCCAAAACGGATTGTTTTATTTCTTCAAAAATATTCTTCCTATAATTGGTATTATAATTGGTTACGGTTTAACAATTTTTATTCCAATCCGTGTTTTCCAAGCATTAGAAAGGAATAAGCAAATTAAAGCCGATATTGAGAATGATAAAAAGTTACAAAACCATGTATTAAAAAATAAAGAACTAGAAAATAACATCCGAAATGTATTAAATAAAGAGGACACACTATATGATTAATGGACAAACTCTTGAACAAGAAGTAAACGAACCTAAGCATTACAGATCTCATGAATCAGGTATTGAAGCAATCGAAGTAACTCGTTGGTTGCAATTTGACCTCGGAAACTGTTGGAAATATTGCATGCGTTATCGTGATAAAGGAACTCCTAAAAAGGATATTAAGAAAGCTCTTTGGTATATTAACGATTTCCATAAATATTTCATTGATTATAATAACGACTCAACTTTTATTCACAAAGTCCCAGAAGATGTTATTGAAAAGATGTGTAAGATTATCGAAGCAGAACCAAACAAGATTATTAAGAATATATTGGAAGTGGTTTTACAGATTGTTACACAAAACGGTATTCTGAAACCGACTGATTATGAATTCGCTGTTCATGAATTAGAACAGTTTGTTGAAACTCTTGAATAATAAGGAATACTAATATGAAGATAACTAAAGTTAAGGTTTACCCTTACAAAAATAAAAGCAGAACTGGTGCAGTTGGTGTAGGACTTGTAGTTCTCGAACATCAATTACTCTTGTCTGGTCTTGAATTATATGAACGTAATGATAAACGTTTTGTTAAGTTCCCTAAAAATGAATTTAATAAGCACGATTTGTGTTATTGTCAACCGACATCTCAAACGTTCAATAGTTTAATTACTAATGCATTGTTTAAAGCATACGATGAAACTACAAAGACTACTGAATTGGCAGATCCAAATGATCCATTAAACAATTTTGATACTTATCTTAAAGAATCTGTTGCTGAAATGTATCATGGCTTTCAAAATCATGCATTAAGAATGGCAGCTAACAATATGGATATTTGTGCTCAAGCTGTTGGCGAAAGCACAGAAGTTTCTGATGAAGTTACTTCTCAAGATCTTAATCCAGAACTTAGCAAAAAATTCTATGCAGAACAAATGAAGAAAGAAGGATTAGCTGAAGTTAACAGCGTATATAAGGAATCTTAATAATGGCACATGGCAAGCATACATATAAACTGCCACCATTATTTAAAAAAGAAAAGGATTTATTCAATATAGCGAATGATCCTAAGAAACTTAAAGCATTAAAAGAAGTTGTCGACCAAGCAGCCAAAATAGGTGATAATTTTAAAAAGTTCAAAGACATACATGAATGGTATTGCTACGTCGAAACTTTAATTCCAAACTTTGAAAATAAAACTGAATTCACTGAAAAATTAGAGGCATTAGTATATGAATATTACGATGAACAAGAAGACAGTATCTCCACTGACATTAGTTAAAACTATTTATGCATCTGTTCTTGAAGATGTTTATGAACATTTTGAAGACTATGCAAAAGTATATGTAACTGATTATAACGATTTTAATGAAGAAGAATTAAAAGTTATTAAGTCCAAAAACGAAGATCTTAATAAGAAAATCAATACATTTTTAGGTAAGAATAAATTGGTATAATTATGAATTTCGAAATTGGACAAGTCTTTAAGGATAAACACGGTAATACTTATACTTTGTTATCTCGTGATAAGGAATTTGGAATTTTCAAGTTTAATGCAGTTCCAAGAAAGTTTAAAATAATTCAATATTGTGGTGCTGAGGCGGTTGTTCAATATGGTGAAATCTTATTCCAAACAGAAAAGAAATTACCGTATGATGAAGAATTTGATGCACCTAAAGTTACTAAGGCAGTTAAAATAAACAATAATAATCAAAGGTATATAGATGTATTCAAAAGACATAAAATCTCCGCTATTTCCGCAGAATGAAAATCCAGCAGTAGAACCGCTTAATCCAGAAGAGGATTTACCACCTGAAGAAGGTGAAGTCCAACAAGTAAATCTTGGTGAACTTGGTAATTATTTTGATATTGTTAGAAATAATTATTTTGAAGCAAATCGTGTTCTGTTTATTGTTGGTCCTATTACTTGGGAAATTGGTATTAGAGTTATTCAGAAACTTTCTTTCTATGATGATGGAACTAAGAAACCTATAACGATTTATATTTCATCTCCAGGTGGTGAATGTGATGCAGGTTTTGCAATTATCGATTGTATTAATGAATTGAAACGTAAGGAAGTTGAAGTTCATACAATTTGTATCGGTTCTTGCTCTTCTATGGCTTCTGTTATTCTTGCAAGTGGAACAATCGGTCACAGATATGCTTTCCCTTCTTCGAGAATTATGATTCATCAAGCAGGTATTGAAGCAACAGGTGGTAAATTGAATGATATTAATATTATTCAGCATGAACTTCAAGTTTGGACTGATAATATGAATAAAATTTTCAAGAAACAGACTGGTAAGGATC
The DNA here is from genome assembly GCA_017652345.1 of Methanobrevibacter sp. Next base: position 82,794 of record JAGCBE010000339.1, on the reverse strand, counting down.
TCGATGAATTAAAAGCATTGACTTCTTATGATAATTATATGTCTGCATCTGAAGCAAAGAAATTAGGTTTAATTGACAAAATAAAAACTAAGTTAATCTAAAATGGAAGACTTATTCAATAAAATTTATTCAACTGAATTTTTATTTGAAGTATTCATGGGATTAGATGAAGGGGCGATAAAGGATTATTACGCCCTTTTCATTTCATCTATGGCATATTATAAATTTATCAAAATCGATAAAGAATTTGCAAATGTATTGTATGTAAATATTATGAATACGTCACTTAAAAATACTGACCAAATGCTAGAAAAGATAGATGAATTTTTAATTAATAAATCTATCGATAACATGGAAAATGAACTAAATAGTATTTTTTAACTATGCAAAAACTTACTCCTACACAAAGTTTATTACGTTTTTTGGAATCTTATGGGCTTAATCCAGTAGATGATGAATCCACTGAGATGTTTGAATCTATTGTAAATTTTTTGCATCAAGAAGAAATTCAAGAAGTTATTGAAATGATTAAAGAAAAACTGACTTGTAAATATCCAGACTTTCTTGATTATTTTGATTGCACTGAAAATATCTTATCGTTAATTGATTTAAAAACAGAAGATCCAGAAAAATATTATACTGTCATACAATATACAAATATAATGCTAAATTTGTTATGTTCTTTGTTAGAAATGGACCAAACAATCGTGTTAGATCCAGAAAATTTACGCAAATCATATTTTTTAGTAATAAAATTAAAAAAATGATTATAAATAAAGTATAAATAAACTGGTTATTAAATTATGAGTGATTTTTTAGACTATTATAAAAAGACAGAACAGGCTAAAGCCATGACAGAAGAAGAACAGCTTGCATTGCATAAGAAGCACAAGCTTATTGCAGCGCAAAGACATAAACTTGAAGAAGAAGATGATTTCTATAAAGACGAACCGAACCTTGATGAAGGTCGTAGAATTTTTAAGAAACCTGTCCGTATGCCACAGCCGGTTCCAAGACCTGCTCCGCAACCTATGCAAAGACCAGTTCCGCGTCCTGTACCAAGACCAGTTCCAGAAGAAATGGACGAATATTTCGATACACCTGTTCAACCGAAACCAAAAGTTCCGGCAAGAGATCCATTTGATGATATTCCAGCAGTTCCTGCTGTTCCAGCTATTAAGAAAAGAAAAGTTCCAACTATTGAAGAATCATCAAATCCAGCTTTAAAAGAAGCATATTCAATGATGAATGAAATGCAAAGAAAGATAGAAAATATGTTCTATCGTTATGGTATGGCAGGTCTTGAAAAGATTAATGAATGTATGGAAGATGTTTTTGAAGACATCGTAAATCCAAAACCGGTTCAAGAAATTAAATATATAGAAAAGCCTGCAGTTCCTGCAAGGCCAAAAAAGAAAATTATAAGAAAACCATCTACAGTAACAGAAACAACAACTCCAGAACCAAAACCAAAGAAACCAACAACACCAATGACCCCCGAGAAGATACAACAAGCGTTTGAAACTATTAATAATACCCTTGATATTGCGCAAGTTGCAGCTGTCGCATCTAAAACAGAAAACACCCAAACTGAAAGTATTGGTGAATCAACTTTGAAAAAAGTTCAAGCTAATGCAATGATGCTTGAAAAATCTATGAATAAGAAAAATGAAACTCCAGCTGAAGAAACAGCTGATGAGAACTATGTTCAACAAGAAGAATTTGATATTGTCGAAGACGACGTAATCGATGATCCAGTAGCAGAAGCAAAAAATTACGGCGACGTAACTCCAGCAAATCTCGATGAACATACTGCAATTACAACTGATATAAACGATAATCCAACTAATGAAGAAGAATAAAGATAATAAAAAATCTCAAAAAGGTGAAAAACAAAATTTGTCCGAAGTAGTAGTTGAAGGGACAGTTATAGAAGCCCGTGCAAATGCTATGTTCGATGTGAAATTGGACAATGAACAAATAGTTTTATGTACAATTTGTGGTAAGATAAGAATGAATAGAATTCGAATTTTACCAGGTGATCGAGTTCAATTAGGATTGTCCATTTATGATATGACAAAAGGGAGGATTCTCTACAGAATATGATACCAGAGTATAAAAGAGATAGAAAGCATGGTTTTAATGTTCAGGAAGCTTTGGAAGGCATGCCTGAAATGGCCGAATTAATCGCAAAACAAAGTACTTGGGATGAGTTTGAGCAAAAACCGGATTTTAGTGAAATTCCAGCTGAGTATCAAGGAATGATTCCCGAGAATATTCGTAATCAAAAAGATGATCAACGAATATATAACATGTGGTTAACAAAACAATAAATTATTTAATGAGGTAAAATACTATGATGACTAATGGAAACAACTTTAACGATGCAGTAGACTCCGAGGACGTTCTCGTTAATTCTATTCGTGCAATTAAGCAGTTTATTCCTGCTCGCTTGGATGAAGTTAAGAAGACAAATGTTCCGTCTGGTAAGGAAGAATTTAAGTCTGGCTATATGCAGGCTTTCAGTGACCTTGCAGCATTTGTTAAAGCATTAAACATTTAATATTTTTAAAAATATTAAATAAAAATCCCACGAGGAAGTTCCTCTGGGATTATTTTATTATATTTGTAAAACAAAATAAATAATATAAATTACCGTATAATACAGCGAGTTGAAGGTAAAATTAAAATGACAGGATTCAAGAATTGCTATTACGATAGCTTTAAGAAAAATATATACCTGAAAGAACAAGGTGTTCCAGGTTGGCAAAAATTCAAATATTCACCATGGTGTTACATTACAGACCCAGAAAATAAAGGTGAATATAGAGATATGTATAAGAGGTCGTTAAAACGATACGATTATACAAATAAAGATGAAATCGCAGCTTTAAAAGCATCAGGCGCAATCATTGCAGAATCAGACTTAAAACCAGAAGTCAAATTCATGCATGAACGCTATGATAAAGCCGAATTATCAGTAGACATTAATGATTGGAATACTTGTTTCTTCGATATTGAAGTTGCAGGTTCTTCTCCATTCTATGATGAACATATAATCGAAATCAGAAGTATCGATAGAAAGAAATTCGGTCAATGTGAATTATATGTTTTCGATACAAAATGTAAAGATAAATCTAAATACGAAGTTTTCGATGAAGAACAACATATGTGGGTCAAGTATGAAGACTCATGTTATGTTACTTATGAATTTCCAGCCCCAGAAAAAGCAGAATGGCCGATTAACTTAATTACGTGTTATTCGACCAAAGCAAAACAATCTTATACTTGGGGCTTAAAACCATATTTTGGTGATATTCAAGAATTACCAAACTATATTCCTTGTAAAAATGAAATTGATTTGATTGATAAGTGGACTAAGTGGTTCCAGAAACAGGATTTCGATATTATCTCTGGTTGGAACTCTGTCTCTTATGACGTTCCTTATATTGTAAACAGATGTAATAAATTAAGATTAAAGAATAAAGACGTTAAGACTGAATGGGAAAGAAAGTTATCTCCATTCAATAAGATGCCTGAAACCAAGCAGATTACTGACCGTAAGCTTGAAGATGTTGATTTGGGCATGTCTTATGATATTCCTGGTTTGTATTCTATTGACTATATGGAATTGTATAAGGTCTTTGGAAACCATCCTCCAATGCCTTCTTATTCTCTTAACTATGTTGCTAATTTTGAACTTGAAGATAGTAAGCTCGAATATGATGGTTCCATTAACGAAACCTATAAGTATAATTGGGATAGGTTTGCACAGTATAACCGAAAAGACGTTATGCTTATTGTTAGAATGGAAGAAAAGAACAAGCTCATTCCGTTGCTTATTGAATATGCTTTCGATTGTCTTGTTACACTTGATAAGGTTCAGAACAAAGTTCCTACAACGACTGGTTATATTCTTAGATTCTTACATGATCATGGTAAAGTTCTTCTTGACAAACAACCAGAACATGAAGACTGGTGGGCTGAAGAAGAATGTTATAAGATTAAACAAAAAGATGGTTCCATCTACTATCAGAACACTGAATGGGAAGATGATAATCCAGAATTTATCAAATATTTAATTAAAGATAAAATTCATAAAGGCGAAAATATTGAAGTTTATCGAGGTGATATTGCAAAGTTCTGGAAACCGAAGAAGGTCAAAGGCGTATTCAGGTCAACTTCTCAACTTTTCACTGAAGATATGGAAAAGTTTAAAGCATGGCCACATCCATTTGAAAAGTTTGCAACTAAAGCTGGTTACTGTTATGACTATCCTGGTAGATTCGATGATTGTATGTCTTTCGATATTACGTCGTCCTATCCTCACCACATTATGATGTTCAATATTTCTCCAGAAACTGTCGTTAGACATCCGACTAAGGAACAGATTGAATCTGGTGAAGTTATTATGTCCGATGTTGCAGAAGTTGGTTTCTTAAGAACAGACGATGCAATTCTTCCAAATATTGTTAAGAAGGTTTTTGCTGAAAGAAAGATTTGGAAACAGAAAGAAGAAGAAGCAAAGATTGCTGGTGATAAGGATATGGAAAATCTTTGTCATAATAGACAGATGACCAAAAAGCTTATCATTAACTCTGTTTACGGTGTTTCCCTTGCTGGTTCCTTCCATCTTTATAATCCAGACTGTGCTAGAGCAATTTGTAGATGTGCAAGAGTTACTTTAAGAGACTGGTTGTCTAAGTGTTGTAATAATTATTATACAACACCAGAATGTATCAGAGATATTGAAAAGTATTTCGGTATTACATTAAAGAATAAGACACCATTAAAGATTACTAATAGAGAAGCTTGCATTATCCATAACGATACTGACTCTTGTTACATGTGTATTCATGAAATCAAACAAAGACTTATCGAAGAAGGTTATTTCTCTGGTAGACAAATTAAGGAATTATTACATCCTGAAGATGGAATGACTGATGCACAGCTTGCAGAAATGCACAAGAAAAATAGAGTAATCATGGATTACAATAAATCTGTTGCTGATGAATATCGTGCATTCTTCGATAAGGCTGAAAAGATGTTCCAAGATTTCTATAACGGTGTTCTTGCTTATAAGGCTAAGTTAAAGAAGACAGATCAGTTAATTAAATTTAACAGAGAAAACATCTTTACTAATATGTTCTGTTTTGCTAAAAAACTCTATATTGGTAACGTAATCGATAATGAAGGTTCTATCTTCCCAATGGGCGAAATCGATAAGTTTGCAATGACTAAAGAAGAATTTGAAGCATTACCTAAGTCAATGCAGAAACATCCAGAAGGTCCTAAGCACAAGATCATGGGTGTTCCTATTAAGAAATCTACAATGCCTGACTTCTGTAAAGTTGCAGCTGAAAAGTTAGCATTCGATATTTGCAATGGTATGTCTAAGGAACATTCTGATAGATTTATTAAAGATACTTATGCAAAATATTGTAATTCTAGTATTAATGAAATCTCTGCAGTTATCGGTATTTCTAACTATAAGAAGTATATTCCGCAACCAATCGATTACTATGTAAAGAATGGTCTTGAATTCGATAAAGGCGATAATGCTGCAGTTATCTTCGGTGCAAAAGCGGCATTAACTTATAACTATGTTGTTGCAAAGAAGAGATTGAAGCTTAACCCGATTAATAACAATACAAAAATGAAATATATTTATGTATTGCCAAATAATGAGTTCAAGTATAAGGAAGTTGGTAAGGCTGGCCTAAAACCAGTTGAATTCATTGCCTTCTTAGATAGTTGGCCAAAGGAATTTGATTCATTGTTTACTATTGACTATGAAACAATGTTTAGAAAATCTTTCTGTGCACTATTTGAATCTATGTATATTATTTTAAAATGGATGAAGAAAAGCGATGAATTGATATTGGAAGATGCAGCATTAGATGAATTCTTTTATTAAATAAAAAACCTAGGATTAATTCCTAGGTTTTCTTTTATAATTCTTCGATTGCCATATTATTTTTTATAGAGAATCGTCGAGGTTTTTTACCAGGTTGTTCCACACAATTCATTATCAATTTATCTGAGTTGCAATCAATCTTAATAAACTTATATGGGGCACGCCTGAATACACAAGAACCATTATTGTTGAAAATTGTAACAGTGTCATCCAATAATGTTACTAAATAAAATTCAACAGAATGCCATATATTTTTCTGACCATACCATGTAGCATCAGGTAATCTAGAGATTTTTTTAGCATATCCCTTGAATTTTGATTGACATGTTTCCATATCCAATAATGTATACTTGTTATTACCATTATATGCGATTATCAATTTATCATCGCTATCAGCACCATAGAACAATATACCATCATATCGCTTGCTCTGAGTTTCAGTATTAAAGTTATACAATATATTATGTTCAGCAGGATCATCCATAGGAGTAATAACAAATACTCCGTCTCTTATATAATGTATTTCTCTACTACGAGGAACAACAATCTTATTATCCTTGACAATTACATCGCCACATAATGTTGCACATTTATAAATTGTTCCACTAAAAACCTTAAATTTCTTTACATACTTAAATACAGATTCCATAGGTTCGCCAGAATCCAATCTTTTCTGTAATTCTTCTTCTGTATCTGTATATTTAATAAATCGTGCACATTCAGCATCAATATCTTTAATAATTCTTAAATTTTTTAAATCCTTAAGATTATTGATATTCAATTCCAATTCTCCAGGACTTCCATGCCTTCCTAATAAATAAGCAGTAAATGCAAAAGCAATATCATTCGGTTCTACATCTGCGGCAATGATAATGGCTTTATTACCAACACCTTCTGCAAAATCCTTACTTACAAATGGAGAAACACTAAAAGAATTGAATTTCTTACCCCTATTATTCAATATTTTCAATAGCTGATGTTCAAATGTAATATTATACTTGGACTTCATCTTACGATACTCATCATTGCTAAATCCGAAGCCTCTGTAGACTGTTGTGTGTCCATGCATATATTTACCTAGGAAATTTAAAATCGGGTCCACAGTAGCCTTATTTGCTTCGTATGAGGCCTTTAAATCATCCACGTTCTTAATATCCTTATATAACTTTCCCTTATAATGATATTGAACATCAGACATACCATCAAGGATAGCTGCGATAAGTGTTGTCTTGTCCTTACTTCTTACATCCAACCATTTCTCACCCTGATAATCGTTATATCTCTTATCATCCTGATATACAATTCCTCGATTAGCCCTACCGTCATTCTGTCTAACTTGTCTAGCCAATCGACTGATATCAAGGTCATTAAACTTCTCGCTTTCTGATAATTTTGTCATATATTATTTATAGACTATAAATAATATATGAATTTACAAGAAGCTATAGATTTACTAAAAAATAATAATTATCTAGTAGAAAGCGAACATTTTTCAAAGTTTGATTCTAACAGATTATCTAAACATTATGACCTTACAAAAAAATCAGCGGAAAAAAGAAATGTAAATTATACAGATAAAAATCTTTATGGCGACGAAGATGGCAGAAAATGGATATATGTCAAAAAACATGACGATATTACGCTAAAAGCAGCCATTCTCGACGGTCTCATGGATGCAGAAATCTATAAATCAAAATTACCGGATAAATACAAAATAAACTGGAAACCATTTTTCACAAATTCCTACGATTCTATCGAATCAGAAGAACAAATAAACGAATACCTAGAACCATTCAAAGATTTAGTAAATCAAATTCTAAATTTCCTTCACAAATATATGCATGGCCAGACTACAGTATATCGCGGCCTGTATATAGATAGAAACCAATATAGAGAACTTTCTCAAAATATGAAGTTCAGACATCAATTAATTGACCTGTTCGATAACACGTCAAAAGACTATAATTCGTTCACTGTAGATTATAACATAGCAAAACATTATGCAGGCGAAAATAAGTCTTCTATAGTTATTGCAGGTGAAGCAGAACCAAACGATATTCTCTTTGCTTTCACTGCTTACCTTATGGCTAAACACCATTCTATAGAAGAATATGAATTAAATATCAACAATGTCAAAAAATTAAAAAACCTAAGATTGGCCAATAACGAAGACATTTATAAAAAATATTCCAATCATTTCCCAAAACTTAAAGCAAGAAATTAAAAAAAAGACCTGTTAATCAGGTCTTTTTCTTTATAACTTAAATGGAATTTTCAATATTCCTTTCTTAACTTTACCATACACAAAATCTGAAAATTTAAGGTTTGTATCAATTTTTCCCTTAAATTTTACTTTTCCCTCATGCGGATCCTTAATAACTATATTATTATATTTTGTATCAATAGTACAATAATAATGTGCTCGCATTGCATATAATGATTGATGCAACCAGCTCATATAAGAATCAAGTTCAAAAGGACTACTTGGTTTCTTTATATTACAATTAAGAGATGCAGACACAACATCACCGTTCTTAAATATAGGACCTACTGTATAATCAATCATATCAGTTCTGTCCTTAATACTGTCCACAGAACGAATGAAATAATTATATATTCTTTCATTTTCAAAATCTGAATAATTCTGCATATTATACTCCTAAATTTTTCGGAATCTTTAATATTCCCACCGGAATCTTATTAATAGCTTCCTGCATATTATCAATAAATTTAAAATAATCTGTTGCCGTAGGCGGAATTCCATTAAATCTAACTATTTGGCATGCGGTATTAAATACGTTAAGTTTTCCAGTATATAAATTAAGATAACAACTGTATCTATGCATATAACCCAAAGAACACCTAAAATATAAATTTCCACTCTTGGTCAACTTATCTATATTTAAATTATAGGAATTATCCTTATTAAACTTAATCAAATCAAGACAATAATGTGCATATTTGTCAAGCATATCATTATCAAGTGCATTAAAATCTATATTTTCTGCCATTTTATAGTACCATCATATGTGCAGGAATCTTCAATAATCCCTTAGGTTTCTCTTTAAGTCCAATTTCTTCCAAATGTTCCACATATTCGTCAAAAGTCTGAATCTTATCAGGAATCGCACTGTAAAACCACCGACCATTAAATGTATCTATTAACTGAACATATCCAGTCTTCATAGATATATTTCCTTTCATAACAACATGGTTTATACTACTATCATTAAATCCATAAGGATTAAATGCTCGCTCGAAAAATGAATCTGGATTCGCATACATTACCCCATATTTGTCAACCAAATCAAAACTAATATAGTTAATTCCATTATCATTCTGTTCTACCTTTACCTCATCCAACTTAAATATCCCAAGCGGCACATCAGCTCGTTCTGTATGAAGATGAGGAACAAAATTAAAACAATACGATATATATTTTCTAATAACTTCAGAATTTGTCATTATGCAACCCTCTCAGGAAGTTTCAAAATTCCAACTGGAACCTTAGGTAAGTGTCTTTTCAAAAATTCTTCAAAACCAATACTTGCATCAGGATGTCCATAATATAAACAATCTGAACCATAATAATGTATATAGTCTTCATTTTTTGTTAAAATGTATATTGTTCCATAATCATACCAAATACAGCCCGACATAACTACATTTTCTGCATCACACATATCAAACAATATACCAGACTCTATCTTATATTCCGTATTATTATTCACTTCACCAGTTATTTCAATCCGGTCAAATGGCGACAATACACTCTTATACGGCATCTTAGCCAAAGAACTCTTAATATAGTCCATCAATTCTTTTTTATATTTCTCAATATACATTATAACCTCGCAGGTATCTTCAATATACCCGTGGGAACCTCAGGTAACATCCGTATTTTCTTAAATTCCTCAAAATTATAAATTCCATCAGGTGACTTATTATATAAAACCCTATCCCTATTCCAATCAATCAAATAAATATGCCCATTATTCAACCATATACTAGCCGCCATAACCTCTACATGACTAGAATCATATATGTCTATAATAATTCGCTTATCCTCAGTACTTGCTTCTATTATAGCAGATTCAATAGTATGAAAACACCTTACTTCATTAGTTATTCCTCGCATCTCACCAGGAAATCCAGAACGCTCCTCTATAGGTATCTTACCCATACAGTAATCAGCATATTGCACCAATTCTTTAATAGTTATTCCACTAATATCTATCATATCATACCCTAAAATCAACAGGAATCTTCAATATTCCTTTCGGTACTTCCGGCAAATTTATATCAAGTATATAACTCCTATACGGCAATACATCTGCAGGTTTCCCACTATATAATATCTTAATACTTGCAGGAAACTCAGGAAAACGAATAATTACTATAAACCCAGTATCTATCCATATCCGCCCTGACAATACAGGTTCACCATAACGATTAACTATTTTATACGTTACACTGTCATCATCCAATTCATATCCAATCCTAACCCGCTCAGACTTTATATCCAATAACGTATACCCTAAATTCTTCTCAAATGTCGCCATACTAGCAACATACGATATATACATCTTCAATACTTCTTTATCTATCATATCATACCCTAAAATCAGTAGGAATCTTCAATATACCCGAGGGCACCTCAGGCAACATCACCTTCTTCTCATATACACTATATAAATCAACACCTTCAGGCCAACCATTATATAACAGCGAACGCTCAACCTCGTTCTTAACAAGCATTATATATTGGCAAGTAAACCATATCCGCCCAATAACCTTATTATTTCCTAAATAATCCAATATATCAAATAATGCGCTACCATCATTCAATATAGTCGTTATCTTAACATACTCCTTCTTTAAATTTACCAACGAACCCAATTGCCACTGCTCAAGAGATGCATTTTGCACAATATACGCAATATATGACCTTAAATTATCAAGATCTGTCATACCAACCTCATAGGTATCTTTAATATTCCCACTGGAATATTATTATTAGCATTACAAAATTCTTCAAATTCCATCATTTCTTGTATACGTCTTTTATATAATACTACATTAACTACCGTCTCTATTATATAAAGACACCTTCCAGATAACCACAAACTACCTATAATAATACGCCTATCACCATTATATAACTCAAAAGTTATTGCATATGTATTAGGTTCAACTATATTACCGTTAGAATTAACCATTATCTTAATACGGTCATATTTACCATTATTAGTAGCATATGCCATACGCTCCTTAGGCACAAATCCCATCGCATACCTAATATACGACTTCAATAAAGGTTCCATATCCATATTATCCATAATATACCAAATATACCAAAAAATAACTCCTTTTTCAACCCCATATATCAAAAAAATTTTTAAAAAATTTTTTGACAGACAACCTTTTCAAAAACAAGCCCGGGCGGGGGTAAAATAAAAGGTTACTTGAAAAATCAAATAACCAGAACCAAATAAAAATAACCAAAAAATTTTTAAATTTTTTTATTTTTTAAGGGAAACCGACACACACGAAAAATAAAACCTATAAGGCCCCGGGCCCCCCTCCCCCCTGGCTTTAACCCCCTATATGGTCTCGGCACATTTTTTAAGGGGGGCCTAGATATGCGGCGGGGTGTCAGTGTAGGGGGCGCCCCCCCGGGCCCCCCCCGGGCGTCGCAGGCTACGTCGTAAAAGCTGACATTATGCCGGTATAGCGTCAGCTTCCTTGACATGACGCATGTCATACAGGGTCGTCAGATAACCTGACGGCCCCCCAGACAGCCGGTTATCGATTCAGACCAGGGATGAAGCCGGTCAGTGCACCGAGTCCGAGAGCATTGAGCTTGTCAGTCAGCTTGCCCATGAGTTCAGCTTCCAAGTCATTGATGATGTTATCAATCTTCTTACCGATGACAGTGAGCTGTTCAGCAGTCAGCGGAACACCGATAGTTCCTTCCATGTTAGTCAGTGCACCGAGTTCGTTCACAGTCGTCATGTGCGGTTCAATGTCGATGATGTTATGAACTGCCGGAATGTCATTCAACTTAATGACAAGATTGATTTTTGCCTGAACAACTTCGAGAGTCTGAGCAGGCTGTGCAGGCTGAACATTGACAGTCTGCTGTGCAAGACCGAAAGCCTGAAGATTGATGTTGTTGTTCTGAGTGAGAGCGGTGAGAATCTGCATGATCTGTTCCATATTGATTTTTCCTGTTTGATGATTAGTTGTTTTCGATGATTTAAATATAGTTAAATTTGATTGATTTGTAAACTCTAAATTCTAGATTTTTTTGTTTCAGCTAACTAAAAGTTCTAGACATTCAACAATCAATTTAATCATATATTCAATCATTCATGTTCATAATATAGAAAAATATAGAATAATTGTAAATGATAAACATAGATAAAAATTAAATCGGTCAACCCGAGTATTGACAGATATTGAACTCCTTGCTATATTTGTAGCATGGAATTACAAAAGATGATTGAAAAGGGTACGGAATGGTAAAGGTGTTTCTCCATCACCAGGATCTTATGGAAGATCCTAATCCTGCTCCTGCTACAGGGATAGAACAGTTACGCCTATTCGATGTGGATCAGCATAAGATGGAACGGCAATTGGACGGGATTGGTACTAAATATCTGGACATCCTGTACTTTGATATTCCGAACTGGCAAAGTCTTGACGCGAAGGAAAAGGAGTACGCACGCCATAAGGTCAGGCTAGGAAAGTTCACTGATCATGAGGCGTGGCTGGAGATAAACGGTACGGTATGGAAATACCCAGATATAGTGAATCATATCGGTGAGGTACAGGTATTACTGGATCAGGAGCGTATGGAAATGCTGTTAAAGGAGATAGATGATTAAGTTACGGAAATACTTTAAAGGATATACCAGAATCTATGTCCATGGTACAGTGAAGAACAGAGATGTAAATCTTCGGGGTGAGCTTACTAAGCCGGAATGGGTTAGTCATGATATAGATCTAACCAAACCTATCTCGCTCCAGCGTAGAGAATGGAGAAACTTAGATGGTGAATACATCGGTTGTTCTTTGATCCTGTCAGAGATAGTAGAAGATAAGATGGAAATTACATCCTGGTACGATGGGTGCGTTATCAGCTCTAGAACCAGCATAACAGAAGAACCAAAGCCTGGTACAGAGACAAATAACGGACCATTTTTCTGCCTGAACATAGATGGCAAGGAGTATTGGTACGATGATATTCTGGAAAACATGAGCATAGTACAGGCTTGTATCAGCAATTATAACACGGAATTATACCTAAAGGCCATAGATGATTAAGGTACAGGAGTTAAGGAGTTATGGATCATACCGTAATCCAGTATGGGAATGGGACTGTACCTTCTGCATGTCCAAACCCCGATTGCACCAGTATGACGGAATATGGTACATCGCTGGTGAAGGCGATGATAGGATCCGTCAGAGTGATTATGCTGTTCCTACTTCATCCCTGTACAAGAAGCGTGAAGCTTGGATTCCACTCCTGCACTATCGCTTTCCGACTAGGATATTACATGCTGATCATCGCGGGCATGAGAAGGGTCAGGTGTATTATATCAGGTACATAATCAACATAAACGGTGTTATTTATCCAGAATGGTGGATCTTAGAACATATTGCTGAGGTTAAGGCAGAGCTGGATCAGATTAAAATGGAAGACTTGTTACAGGAGATATAGAAAGACTGGTTGTTTTAACCAGTCTTTTTCCTTATACCTTCACTATATCCTTCATCAGCTTGTCCTTTAGATTCTGGAGTTTCTGTTTTAATGCACCTTTCTCATCAGACTTAAGCGTTTCTCCATCCTCTCGCCTTGCATTAAGTTCCGGAATATCCTTGTTATAGTCCAGGTTAATGCGTTCGCGCTTAAGGAAAGACTTTTTACGCAATGCTTGTTCACGCGATTTGTTATGCTTGAGCTTTCCGACTTTTGCACCTTGGCGTCTATGCATTTCTTCTGCCTTAGTAATCTTCACCTCATGCGGTTGATGGTTGTCATCGTATTCAATCCTGTACCCAGGTTTATCGGAAACAATCTTGACTTTCTTTAATCCATGCTCAACGTGATACTTCCGTACCATTTTCTCATCAAGCTGGTTCTGATCAAGAATCTCCTCTGCTTCTGATATGTAGTCTTTCCAATTCATATATTATTTATATGGACTGGAAAAACTGTTATTCACCTCTTGTTCATAATATAGAAAAATCTAGAGTTTTTGTAACCCTAGATTCTGTATATTCTTTGTTTCTGTTAACCAATGAAGATTCTATCTTCTATGCTTTAACCAAACGATGTCGGTGTCTTCACCTATTTTAATGCGTAAATGCCCGCAAACTTCTTCCGTCTCATAATCTATTCCATTCTCTATACAGTCCAGGAGCGTTTCCCAACTGATGAATCGCGTAACACGCTTGCCTGGAACTTGCTGGATCTTTGGCTTGACTTGATATATTCCGATTATGTTCATGCCCTGTAGCTCTGTCAGTTGATCAGACGTGAGGTTTTTTAGTGGGACTAAATCTCCGGAAATAAGCTTAACCAGATACGCGTTGGTCAGGGACTTGGTTGATTTCATGTCATGGTAATGATTGAATTTCTGCTGTTCCTCCTTTGTGGAGTAGCGCTGAATATTTCCGAGTTCATGCCCATAGAGCTGTTGCGCGAGCTTTGCTGTTTGGGTCCAGAGCTTACCATGTCCTTCTCTATAACGCCTAGTACCATTGTTTCCGACAGAATTAACATAGATGTGAATCATCTCATGCAGGATTGTATTGACCAGAATCTTCTTGTTGTTCAGGAGTAACGGGTTAATCCAGATGTAGTTATGTCCCAGAAGCGTAATGGAAAGTCCGTAAGGGTCATTTCCATCCTTGCTTAAGTAATCACCAAACACCTTTTTCGCGTCATCTTTCTTATTGGTAAAGATTGTACATTTTCCGAGTGTAGTGTGTAACTCAGCTTGAAAAAAGTCCTTATTAAAATAGTCATAGACATATTGGCAATATTCCTGATTATACATGCCGGAACCTCCTTATCTGTTCATGAATGCCTTTATGTCGGCTTTAACAGATTCGTAGTAGCTTTGCCAAATGTCAATGATCTTATTGATGGTTTCATCATCGACTCTATCCATCTTGATCTTGTTTCCGTGCTTTGGTGATGCATCAAATACATTTTCTGCACCAAGGATTGCCTTTGCCTCATAGATTGGAGATTTGGAAGAACGTGCAATCCAATCACTAAACATATATTCTGCCCAGCCAAGCAATGTCTTATTTCCCTTTTCCGTATTTGGCGTGTCCATGCCAGTGTTAAAGTTAAGGAGCTTAAGATTCTTATTTCCCTGCTTAAACTGACCTGCAATTACTATGTCGGCCGGACAATTTGCCCAGCATCCTCCATCCATATATGATTCACCATTCCGTTCCAATACATCAAAGTATGTTGGAGCAGCGGTACTGGATAAAACCGCAAACCATTTTTCTGTGTCCTTATCACCTAAGTCCCAAACCTTCTCAACGGAATCACCATTCATGAATGTGGAGGTGATGTAGATAGGTTTTTTCCAATCACTACACTTTCCTTTAAGGTTGGCTTGTAATAGCTTTTTAAGGTTCGTATTATCATATGTAGGACATTTTGGTTGTAACCTCTTATACCATGAATACTTGGTAAAAATCTTCTTTAAATTGTTCCTATATAAATCAAACACCTCATGTGCACTCATACCCTCAGCCAGACATGCCGCAATGATTGCACCAGTAGATGTTCCGGTAAATGCTGTAGTTAGATCAGTTATTTTCTTTCCTAAGTCTTGTTCCATTCTACACATAAATGCTAATGGACCAATTCCTAATGCACCACCACCTTCAACGCTTATACATAATTGTTTCTTTCCCATAAATGTCCTTTAAATATCTTTTAATATTTATAGGACACTTATTTTCCGACTTACCCGATAGGCAGCACATGGATTATCTCAAAGCCTTCTTGTAATGCCACAACACCACCAAATGCTATTGCGCCAATACCAGAAGCAATCGCATATCCACCCATAAGTTGACAAATGCCAAACAGAATGGAAATGATAGCGATAATACCAAAGATAATTGTCATGTTTTGTTTTCCTCCGGGTTATTTATTCTTATGTTTTAAATATAGTTAAATTCTGAAGATTTGTAAATAAGAAATGTCCGAGGTATTTCACTCGGACATCCCTATCATCATCAGGAGGTTATGGAAAATTACGATATATCAACCCATTTACCAAGACCATGTTTCTCGCTGTCAAGAACTTGGAACTTTGCAGTCTTAAGAAGACCAATCGTTCCGCCGCAATTATCGTCCAGGCTGACGAATGCATCACCGTGACCTTGCTTCATAAGTTCTTCCAACTTATCATGCAATTCCTTGACTGTCATTTGGGTTTTATTCCATTCTTCAAGTCTTTTCTTGTTCAATTCAATCAAATCCTGTGCCATAATTAACCTCTTTGTTATGCTTATAATATAGTAAATTTCAAAGAAATTTAAAACCTTGAAATAATTAAAATTTTATTCAGATTATTAACAGATATGAAGTTTTCTACAAATTCTTGTCATACAAATGTCGGTATCAAGTCCCTGTTTATAACAATCGACAATTACATCTTCCGCCAATTCCATGTGTTTCTTGCAATCAGATTCACAAGTCTCGACAAAATCCATCAAACTGTCCTCAACACCTTCCTTGTATGCGTCAAGCGGGTTGTAACCACAATCAATAAATCCTGCCATAATTAACCTCTTTGTTATGCTTTAAATATAGTTAAATTCTGAATATTTGTAAATAAAGAATGACCGGGATATTTCACCCAGTCATCTTATCATCAGGAGGTTATTTCAAACTAAAACAAATTCCATCTTTTGGATTCAAAACCCATGATTCTGTCATACCAGTAATCATTTTGGTAAGCCGGTGTCGGTGCTTCCTTGAAGTAAGCAAGACCATTGTAATTGAATTTGATAACCGGATCATTAAAGTCAACACACTGATTGAGGATGTTAATCCAACGTTCCTGTGGCATTCTTGTTCTGAGCAGGAAATTCACAAACAAGCAGAACATATGTTCATTGTAGGTAATCGTTTCACTGTCAGTGTTGTAGATATGATTGTAATAAGCTTCCGACAAGTTGCTGATGAACATGCTCGAGAAGAAACCACGAAGACCATAACGTTCAGCAAATTGCTTTGCATGACACCAAATACCAACGATTCGGTCTGCTTTGATAAGATTCTTGTTACGACGATCAATCAAGTAACGGTCACGATCTACAAAGTTCGGGTTAATCAGACCTTCCGGAGTTCCATGTCCACACATAACCAAGAGATCAGTTTCCTGGGCAATGGCTTCATCAACTTTCTGTCTTGCATCAAGCGTGAATTTTGTAATTTCCACGACCTTTGCTTCCGGCATTGCATTCCACAAGTTCTTAAGAACTGCAGTATCAACGTCGCCCATGTTAGAAAAGATAATTGTTGCCATTGTTTAATCTCCTGTTTGATTTACATTTATAATATAGCTTATTTTTGAGCTTTTGTAAATGGTTTATTCAAAGAAAGAAATATTCAGACTATTCGTGCTTGATGTCGAAGACTTCAACAATTTTCCAGAACTTGCAGAACGACGTTGTGCCGACAGCAACATACGTATCATTCGGCAATGCAAGCAGTTCAACTTCGCAACCAAGTTCGGAATCGTCTTCATAGTCTTTCTTGTACTGGTTTGCATCTGCTTCGATGAACTTTTCGGCATCTTCTTTCGAATCGAACGACTTTGCGTCGCCAGAACCGACAGAATTGTCTTCGTAACCATCAATTTCTGCTTCGTCTTCAGAATAGTTGATACCATCAGCATCTTCTTCATAACTGACGACGGTAAACTTCTTCGTTTCTGCAGTCTTGAAACCGAACTTGTTCATGTCAAAGTTTTCAACGTTCTTAAAATTCTTCATAATTAACCTGTCTTGTTTTTATCAACAACATCGTTGATATTCATAATATAGAAAATTCTATAGTTTTTGTAATAAAAAATGATAGAATATTTCTATTCTGTTACCATATGACGACATGCAATAACTTCTTCAGTCAAGTTTGCTTCGTTCAGAGTTTTGTAATTGCCCACAGTAACGGCACGAGTTTGACGGTCGATATCAAAATGAATTCTGTATTTTTTGCCGTCTTTGGTGTATTCAACATATGCACCGATCGTACAGTTATCGCAATAGTCTGTATCACATCTATATTCATATTTGAATTTGTCAAAAACTTTTTCACAGATTTTTTTGATTCGATTCATATTTAACCCCGTTATTATATTCATAATATAGAAAAAACTAGAATATTTGTAAATAAGAAATGACTGGTATATTTCAACCAGTCATCTCATTCATCATCAGGAGGTTATGGAAAAATTCTTATTGTCGTAGAAGATTCAGTTCAATCACGTCTTGGTAGTTAGTGATATTATGGAATACACGACCATCATCACACACCAGCATCGGAAGTTTCGTTCTCTTGACAGTTCCGAAATACTCCAGTGTCACGTGACCCTTACATTCAACCACACCCGGAACGATAATGGTATGTGGTTTGTCTTTCGTTATGGCTTCGATTGCATCATTTTGACTACTACAACCTTGGAAAATCAATGCAAGACTGCAGAGAATCAAACAAATTTCGACAAACATAGCCTTCTTCATTAGTTTTCCTCCGTTCCGTCGAGAGCATCGAACAGTTCTTCTTCCAGTCGCTTGGTAAATTCTTCGTATTCTTCTTGACTAATACCCATGTTTCAATCTCCGTTGTTGATATATCAAATATAGTTAAATTTGATATAATTGTAAATGATGTGGTTGAAGAAAAAGAAATTCAGACAATATTGATAATGTCAAGCTCTGTCTTAACATCATTACACAATATAGTCAATTGACTGATATTACTCAAGCTGTATGAATTATTCAGAAACTCAACGTAATTTCTGTCATCAGCTTTAATGAATTTGGTAGAATATGTAGTTTTTCCAGCTTTATCCAATTTCGGATCCACGCCCAGAACTACCACGTCTTCCATCCCTTTTGAGGTTGGAAGGGAAATGAGATATATCCGATACACCATTTCCTTCTTAATCGTTTCCACACCATTCTCATCGAACGTATGGTATTCCAGCATCACACCTTTAGTCATGGATCATTTCCATAAACTGTTGCGGTGAGATTAAGTTAATCCCCAGTTCTCGCGCTTTCTTTGCTTTTCCGGAAGTGGAGTTAGGATCCGCGATGACTAGGTAGGTGAGATTCTTCGTAACGGAATCGAGGTTCGTACCACCATTTGCCAATACCATGTCCTGTAAGTCTTTACGCTTATATTCCATAGCTCCAGTGAAACAGAAACTCATTCCATTCAAAATACCCTTAACTGAATCCTGCTTAACAAAACTTATATGCTTAATAGTTTCCAGCATATCAGCTTTATTCATTTCTAGACCTACACTCAATAACTGGCTTAATACAGTTCCAATGCCATCACACACGAATCGTTGCGAGCTATCAGACCAGAACAAACCGTTAAAATCCTTTACGGAATAGAAATCGATTACCTTCTGTACCTGCTTCTCGCCAATGCCTGGAATATTATAACCAGCAATAAACTTGGCAAGGGTCATCTCACGATGCGTGTTAATCTCATTCACAATGTTCAACCAGTTCTTACCAAGCACTGTACTCATCACACGATGGCATTCCGAACTTGGATTATCAACCTGGACATACATCGCGCTGATGCTAGAACAAAATCCACGCTCCTGTATCTTCTTAATCGTGGTTAAACCCAGTTCCTTAATTCCATGAACGGAACACCACTTCGCAATCGTACCAGACGTTCTGCTGGGACAAAATTCGTTGGTACAGGTCAGATGCATGTGATTCGGAGAAAGGTTAAGTGAAGAACCACACACTGGACATACAGTAGGGAGATTCCAGTTATGTTGTTCCGATAATTCTTTTATTGTACTCATCCAATAAATCCTTTGATGAATGACTTACCCATGACCAGGAACGGACCGGCTAAACAACAGAAAGCAAATGCCGTAATACCAAACGTAACTGGAATCATGATAATCTTTGTCATTTTAAAATCCTTTTGTTTTAACGGCGTGATAAGATAGAAAATCATATCAATACCGTCAATGGTTTGATTTGTAATTAAAATTCGTAACCACTCCTGCACTTTCCAGTAGTCAGGTCAGAGAGGATGGTAGGAATAATCTCACCAGCTTTCGTGATAATGATGCGATGTCCGATTTCGATTCCGAGTTCTTCTAGCATTGCGATATTACAGAGGGAAGAACGTCTGATGGTAGAACCGTTAATATCAACCGGAGTAACAAGCGCAACTGGGGTCAATGTACCATTCTTCACCGACCATTCGATTCCTTCAATCGTTGTTTCCGCAAGCGTGTACTTCGGTTTCAAAGCAATGGCATATTTGGGTCTGTAATTGGATTCGAGATCTTCATAATCAATCAGATTAGTTTTCCAGACCAATCCATCGATGTTATAGTCACGCTCCTGTGCCCAGCGTTCCTTCATAATTTGTATCGCTTTCTCGCCAGTAAGCTCGTCAAGGTTATGCACCTTATACGGAACAACATCAAAGCCAGCGTGAGTCATCCAGGCCAACATTTCATGCTGGAATTTAAACCGTTTTCCTTCAAGCTTGCGTGCCTCATACACCTTGATATGGAGCTTATCGCAATCAGCTCCGTCCAGATGCTTCATGATGCCAGACGCTGCGTTACGACAGTTCTTGTACTGGCCTGGAAAATAACGTTCCATATCAGAGCGGTACAGAAGAACTTCACCACGTACTGTTCCAGTATAATTATGCGGGACATTCGCAGGTACGCCTTGCATCTTGCGTACATTTTCCGTTATGTCATCACCTTCCTCGCCATCGCCTCGCGTAATGCCTTGGATGAACACGCCATTTCTGTATTCAAGCGCGATCGAACAACCATCGAGCTTTTCCGTTTCGATAACAACCTTATGTTGTTTCTCTCTGCATCGATCGAACCATTCATCCATTTCTACCGGTTTGTTCGCTTTAGACTGAGAACCCATAATGATTGAGTGTTTGACTTTTGCGAAACCGTCTGTATGGTCCATTCCCACTTCCTGAAGGAGTTGTGAGTCAGGATAGTTGGTTTGGAGTTCATCCCAAAGTTCATCGTATTCAAGGTCAGACATGATAGGTTCAGAACCATTGTAATACGCATTTTGGGCTTGTTTAAGCTTGTTTTCTAATTCCTGCTGATTCATATATATCTTTGATTAAAATTGGTTTAAAACGCGTGTATGGTGTTCAGTAGACTCATCTAATAACATATCACTACATGGAATATGTAATTCATATTCTGGACGAGGCGTGGGTTGGTAATTCTTTTCCTGGTCAGAAACCATAGTACAAAACAGTACAAACGCAATAACCGACCATATTACTATCCACGGAAGAAGAATGTTCTCATAGATCTTCATATTCTTATCCTCTTCCTCATCAGGCGTGTAATGTTCGATTATATTCATACCCACAATATAGAAAAACAATCGGATTGTGTAAACCCGATTGTATTTATTTTGTTATTTTCTGACAATTACTTACGGATCCAGTCCCTGTTTTCTTGCCAAATCAATGAAATACTGTTTCGTCACCAAATCCCATTCATCAATCGCTTTCTCAATTCGTTCCACAAACCATCGAATCAGTGAATCGCCCGGAACACCACGAGCACAGACGATTACAGATCCAGTTTCAACCGATTTAAACCACATTCCGTAGTCGTTTTTCTTAAACTCACATTTGATAGGACAAACATCATCCTTATTGAGTTCAAGAATCGTTCCATCCTTCATCTCTTTGATTTTTTTAAACATTCTTTCTTTTTGTTCTTGTGTATATGTCATAATAATCTCCTGATACTCTAAAGATAGAAAAAACCGGACATTTTGTCAATGCCCGAGAATGAGATTAAAATTTTCAGATTATCTATTTAAGTTCGACTACGAAACAAGGCCAACCAGTATAGGTCGAAAACCAGTTTTCAATTTTATCAGCCGGCATCGGACGAACGACCCTTTCGAAGGTTTCTGTATGCAGAGCGGAATATTGTTTTCCCGGAACAGGTTTATCCCCTTCAGAAAAATTGATTGCCCTGGTATACGGATATTTGTCAGGATGGTTTTTAAGAACCGATTTCCAGCAGTGTTCGACAGTAGATTGGAATTTTGGGTCAGAAGAGATTTTTGGGAAGTTTGACAATTTGATTTTCCTGATAAATGTTAAACGAACAATTAAAATATAGAAAAAACCGGACATTTTGTCAATATCCGGGAATGAAATTAAATTTTTCAGACTATTGATGCTGTTGAACAGACTGGAGGGCAATAGTAGCAAGTAATGCTTGGACTTGTGCCTTGAGCTGCGGATTGGCATCGAACAGTGTTCGGAGCAGGTTCACCAACTGCGGATCAACTTGCTGTGTCGTAGCCGTTTGTTGGACAGACTGCATGCGTTCAATAGCCGGCTTGACCATATTTTTAATCTGCACACGGATTGCAAGCATATTTGCCTTATATTCGGCAATGTTGTGGATAACACGGTCAAAGTTCGGTCTAAGGTTCGGCGTAACATGACCATGCAGGCTGTTGGCCATTGCCTTGTAACCCTTCCAGAAAAGGCGATTAGCCTTATATTCAAGGGTCAGTTGTTCAACTCTCATCTTGTCGACACCGATGATGGAATTAAGCTTGATTTGGGACATAGATAACCTCTTTTGATATTTCGTTGATATTCTAAAGATAGAAAAAACCGGAGTTTTTGTCAACGCTCCGGTTGAAGAAAGAACGAATCAGCTTATTTTTGTCTTACAGTGATCGTTCCGTCGTCGTTTTCAATAACTTCAACTGTCACGTCAAACGATACAGTATTTTCGCCGAATTCCCAGCCAATATCTTGCACATCTTCCGACGTATCAATATCAAGCTCGGACTTGTCATAACCAGAAAGATCTTTCAAACGTTCTTCTTCGCTTTCGTATTCGTTGTGCGTAGTAGACAACGGCATTCCGTCGCTATAGCTTTCGATATAGTCAGCGGTATAGAGTTTTTTTGTGATTGTAAGATTTGTTGTTGTAAGAATTTTCATAGTTTTTTCCTGATGATTGTTAATCGCTATGCTTATAATATAGTAAATTATCTAAGTTTTGTATATGCTAATTCTAAATTTTTTATATATCGGTCAACAATAGTAACGACAGTTCATCGTTACACAACAACCTGCAATTACGCGTGTTAAATGACAATTAAATGTCATCAAATACATCATCTAATTCATAACTGTGATCTACTTTTAGTTCATATCCGTTTTTGTTGTATTCTTTCAGAAATTCTATTAGGTCAATACGTTCATTCCTGTCCTTGACATTAAAAACCTTTTCTGTTCCGTCTTCAAACTTAAGGGTCAGATTTATTTTATTGTGACGTTCTCCTAAAATACAATCAATTTTGTGTCGTTTATCTTTATCTACCCTTCCATCAGGAAAAATAACATCATAATGAAGGTAATTACCATTTAGATGGAAATTGATAAATTTACAACCACGAGCATACCAGTCTTCTGAGTTACAGTGACAAATCCATGGTCCACCCAGACTTTCTATTCCGATATAAACAACTGGATTCATTCTTAACCACCGATATGGATTAGTTCACAACACGGAAGAATTTCATTGAACTTCTTTTCAACTTTGATTCGGGCTAATTCAACAGTTGATTCCTTAATAGAAATGGAAAAATCATTAATAGAACCGTTTTTATCTTTATACTTTATGGTAAAGGTGAACATCTTAATAAATCCTTAATTCTTTTAATACAATATAGAAATACTTTATTGTTTTGTAAATAGAAAAAACCTGAAATAATTATTCCAGGTTCTCTTAATACACACAATCTGTTAGAATTCGAATTCAACATCCGGAATTTCAAACATCATTTGATTCTTGTCTTGAAATTCATTGTAGAGTTCCCAGTCAATTGTTCCTTCATCACATTCATCGTCCGGAAGAAATCCGAAGAACATCAACTGTTCAACAGACTGAGTGATGTCGTAAATGACTTGTTGATTATAAGTTCTGTTGTCAAGTGTTTCAGTACCACAGGAACGATGGAAGTCATACACTTTTCCGTGTCTGTCAGTGTTATTCATTCCAGTACACGAGATATGTCCTCCGTCATGTTCAATGATATACATGTACAATCCGATAGGACCTCTGATACTCAACTTGATGTAGTTTCCGTCACGATGAACGATAACCTTGTCTTTCATCGATTCAGACCCACACTTGACGTAAGTTTCGTCAATCTTGTTGATAATGTCTTCGATTTTGAGTTTGTTGTTAGTCATAGTTTTCTCTTGATGATGATTGTTTAACTGTTCGATTATGTTTATAATATAGTAATTTTTATCATCAATGTCAATGAGAATTCTAAATTTCTTTTCTTTCAGACAATACTAGAAACAACAGTCAACTTGCGCCAACTGTTTTCTGTAATTAAACATATTGAATGAAACGATATTAGTTATCGTTATGCCAGAAACCGAATCGTTTGAGCACAGGTGCCATATCTACATCCGGATAATACTGTTTCCATGTATCGTAAGCATCCAATGGTTTGTCTGGTTTGGTAAATCTGGCGCATTCCCAGTCAAACATTGCTTCGATTTTGTTTTGGATATCACCGTTCCGATAATGGTGTTTTGACCATGACTGATGGAGTTTGTGGGTTCGTTTCTTACCAAGGAATGGATAAAGGAAAACCTTATCCAAATCATGGAATGGAAAATGATAACCATATCCCTTTGCAAGGTCATTTAATGCCTTACGATGTCTCATCGTATACATTACGCAAGCAAAACGATTTTTAATTTCTTTCCAAATGTTCATGGTTATAATATAGTTAAAATTCTGGATTTTGTAAATATTAAAGATAAAAAGATGCCATTACAGCATCTTGTAGGCACGATAGATTTCAGCAACGACATCTTCCGGAAATGTTGGACCATAAAGCTTTATAAAGTTTTCCAATGTCGTTAACTTAATAAATTGCTTAACAGAAGTGGAAGAGAAATGGTCTAAGCTTCTATCAGATGTTAAATACACATATTCCATGTCAGGGTTTAATACTTTATTGAATGGAATTTGTGATTCTTCATATTCAATGGAAACCTGTCCTTTGATTCCTCTTACTATATTATTCTTTTTCGTGTTAAGACTGAATTCCGCCAAAGTATCATAAGGATTTTCATAAACCCTTGCATTATTGATTCCGTTATGAGTCAACGTGCGTATAATCCAGTCGATACGTTTTTGCGAAGAAACATCATACTTCTTTGCTGGATTCTTTGCGAGCAAGACCACAATAGAATCAAAGATGCGTGCAGACTTTCTAATAATGTCCAAATGTCCTGGATGAATTGGATTGAAAGAACCTGGAAAAATTGCTGATGCCATATCTAAACCTCTTTGCTGATGTTTATAATATAGTTAATTCTTAACCGATTGTAAATGTTTTATTGAAAGTTATTTTCATCACAGTCAGGGTTTGACCAGGAAAGTTAACAGTCAGATATTCCATCTTCTTATTCGCCGAATCTTCATCCTCAAACTTCATTGCCCATTCCGGGTCATTACAATACATAATATGTTTTCTTTCTGCAAATGTATAAGACTGAACTGCTTTACCATTTCTAGGATTGACAATAATGTATTTACTCATGCTTATAATATAGTAAATTCTGGTTGTTTTGTAAATAGAAAAACGGCTGGTATATTTCAACCAGTCGTCTCATCATCAGGAGGTTATCAATATTACGGTAATGTTCCGGCATGGCTTTGTTCCATACCAAGTTCAATAAGTTCTTTCGCAGTGGATGTTACCCAGTTATTGAACGATGCTTCCGTCATGTATTGGAGGTAACACTTACGACTGCATACTGGTGGGTGTGCCGTGCTGGGCTTATAGTGTTCCAATACCAAAGATGCTTCATTGTCCGACAGATTGTCATTTGACAGTTCATAACCAATGTCAAGATGCACACGAAGGTTTCCAGTCGGAACTGTCACACAGAAATCGTCGTGGAACAATGAATGACCCCATCCATCCCAACCATTTTCGCGTGCTGTTGCTGTTGCTTGAAACTTATTCATTAGTCCCTCCAGGGTTTTCTTTTGTCGTGTCCTTTTCCACGTTTGTAGTTGTAACCATCATTTGGAGAGCCCCAGAGGTCACCATAACGAGTCTTTCCATAGTGCTTGACCTGTTTGGTATCGTCTTCATCCATCACGTCGATGAATTGCTTATTGTTACGTCTTTGAATACGATTACAGCCGTGTTTCCAATCATGTTGTGCACTCATTAGTTTTCCTTTTGATTATTAATGATACTCTTATTTATGTTCATAATATAGAAAAAACCACACTATATGTAAATGTGGTTAATTCTAGGTTTTTCTTTCAGTTAATAAAGCCAAGTGTCAAAGTTGATAATGTTAGGATTACGTTTCTTAACTGCGTTATACATTTCCTGAGACGTGACCCAAGTAATCAAGCCTTCATTGCATGCTTCTGTAGCAATAGCAGTAGCGAGTGCATGTGTTACATAAGGCATTTCATCATACCCATCCCAATAGATAACAGACCCAATGGTATTGTAAGTGTGACTTCCACTGCAGATATTTTCCATGCCTACAATCTTTCCGTCCGTAAACTTGAAATATTGCCGCTGTTCTTTAGGTACGTCTTCTTCTTTCAGCACTGCGTTTTTCCATGCACGACTTTCAATCTTTTGAACGAGTTTTTCATCTTTTTTCTTAAAGTCTATATCGCCAAATACAACAACAAATTCGTCTGCATTGCGTTTAGAGTTAGGCATAATTTTGATATTCATCATAGTTTAATCTCCTGTTCGTTATGCTTATAATATAGAAAAAACTCAGAGTTTTGTAAACCCTGAGTTATGATTCTTTTTATTTCAGCTTATCCCTGCTGTTGCTGCAGCTGTGCTTGAAGTGCAGCTTTGAGAAGGGCCATAGCCAACGGATTCTGTGTGATTGCCGTCAACAGGTTAGGATCGATACCAGTTGCCGGTGCGGTCTGTGCGGGCTGTGCAACAGGCTGAGTCGGAGTCGGAGCAGGCGTAGCACCAGGATTGTAGAAAGCATTGAGATTGAGGAAACTGGACTGGATAGGCGGTTGATGTGCACGGTCCCATTCCGCAACGTGTGCTTCAGCTGCTTCCTTGTAGTGCTTGAGTGCAGCAATTGCAGTTGCAACTTCAGGAACGGTATTTTGAAATTCCGGACCGGACATAAGTTCAATCTGACGACCAACCATCGGAATTTCATGACGAAGGGTGTTAATCTGTTCTTGGTTCAAGCTCATATTTATCTCCATTTTGATGAGTGATTTGTTTGATTTACGATGTAAATATAGTTATTTTCTTGTGTATTGTCAACTAGAAAGATTCTAGATTTTTCTTTCAGTTAACGTTAAAGCTTATCCCATCCGCCTTTCTGTTCGATGTAATCATCTACAGCATAGGCAAAGTTGTGAGTCGAACCACCAACGTTATTCGAGCATTCGAGAGCGTTAAACACTCCGTATGCAACCCACAAAGCTTTTTCCTCGTCAGTCGGATTCACATGACCTTTTTCTTTCAGAATCTTGATGTCGTTATCGGTTATGAGCGGTGCGAAAATCTTTGTCATCGCGTTCAACTGTTCTTCGGTAAGCTTTTCTTTCAAATAAGACATATTTAACCTCTTTGTTATATTCATAATATAGAAAAATCTCAGAGTTTTGTAAACCCTGAGACTTTAACTTTTTCTTGTAGTCATCATGTTAACCAACATACTCCTTGAAGAACTTGAAATATTCATTCCATGTCTTCATGAACTTCGGTCTCGTTAACGATTCCCAAGAAAGAACTCTGTCTTCTTGTGTGATTGTCACAGATGGCATCTTTTCTTCATCGAAAGAATAAGACTGAACGGTTCCATTCATGTACTTGATTTCAATCGACTTGTAACCAGAACAATCGTTCATGACGATGGAATAAACATGTCCGATACCCTTCAAAGACGTATTCGGATAGAAGGACATTTCCGTTCCGTACTTGTTCTTGGTAACGTTCACGATACCATTGTCGGTTTCAGATGCGAAAGCGATTGCAACAATCATAAGAATTGTGAAGATGATTTTTTTCATTTGTTTTTTCCTTTTGTTTGTTTCGTTGATGATTATAATATAGTTAATTCTGGTTATTTTGTAAATCTAAAAGATTCAAAAGTTTAGTTTCAGATTTGCCAGATAAAAGCAGTCAATCCCTGAGACTGAAGATGTGTCCATTCCTTACACATGGAATCATAATCCTCGTCGTTTCCTTCTCTTACCATTTGGGACTTTCCATCCACTGGACTCTTGACATACAGTTTATACTTCTTTTTCATTCAAAATCTCCTTTATTTCTTTCTTTTCCTCATCAGTCCTATAAATATCAGGATTTGTTACAGCCATTACCGTAGCCACAATTGCCAAACCAATAGAACCAATAACAATCATTTTTAACCTCTTTGATTATATTCATAATATAGAAAAACCAGAGTCTTTTGTAAACTCTGGTTTTGTATTTTTCTTTCTTTCAGTTAACTTTAGTCTTGGCATTCCTTATTGATGACATATTTCTGCATCACTTCATCCGGAGCTTCGACAAGTTTGACACCAATATCCGTTCCGCCATCAGCCTTGATTCCTTCAACAACCGTATCTCGTGCGGCATCGTATTCTTCGTCTGTCGCATCATCACGGAGGGTAAAGGTCTTTTTCATTGTGTAAGTGATTTCAAACTTCTTCATTGTGTTATCTCCTGTTTGATTGGTTAACGAGTTAAATATAGTTTAATTTAACAGAATTTTAAACCTTAATAGTTTTGTTTTTCTTTATACAGTTACCTTCTTCATTTCCTTATACCAGATGATGAAGGAACCAACAGCCATTCCAGTCCATACAACGTTCAGACCGAGAAGATACAATGCTTGGTCCGGAAGTAACCAGTATTCGATGCAATAGGCAATGTCATTTACAAACCAAATTACCCATGTATCAATCTTATGTCTTACCATTAAAATGGTTGCAACGAAAGAAGAAACTGTTGTGAATGCGTCCAATGTCGGAAGCGGGTCATCCGTTCCCATCAACCACATCCTTACAGCAAGTGTTCCGAATATGATTGCAGCTAAATAGATTCCAACTTCCTTTATACTTGCTTGTTCAACCTTTGTTCCCGATTCCTTTCCCCATAAGAACCATCCAAACACGCCGATAATAATGTAGACGGAACTGTTCACGGTATCGCCGTAAAGATGATTCTGTATCGAGAAGATAATCATCAGAGCCATTTGAATGACGTAGAAAATCCAATTGCAACGCTTGTTGAGCATTACGAACAGACCCTGAAGAAGACCAAATGCAGTTGCGGAAATTTCAACCATGTATTAACCTCTTGTGTTTTCGTTGATGTTTATAATATAGTTAAATTCTGAACTTTTTAACATGCTTAATTAAAAACCTCTTGTTTTCAGCCAATCCATTTCCTTTTCAAAAATCTTCTTAGCGGAATAATTTTCATCACCTGTTACTTCCTTTAAGAATTCTGGCGGAACAAACTTTTCAAGGTTATCGCCGGAAACTTCAATCAAGGTTAAATCAGTTGTAAAATAAGTATCAATGTCGATATGGAAACCATCCTTGATGTAAGTATCTCTATTTTTAGTAGAATGATGACGATAAACCTTTTCTAATGCAGAGTCATATTCATCAGAAGTGATTTCTGTTACATTCGTAATGTTTCCGTTCTTTATATTCTTTGTATAACCTACTGTTTTTAATACCGGTTCTTCATCTTCATCTTTATCTTCTACCATGATTT
Source organism: Methanobrevibacter sp. (assembly GCA_017652345.1). The sequence continues at coordinate 52,751 of JAGCBE010000339.1, read as the reverse complement.
CACGATATTTTACACCATCCTTGTAAAACTGATTTATGGTGTAGGATTCAACCGGTTTTCCAAGTCTTGCTTGCCAATCTTGGAATTGGTATGCTTTGATCTTTTCAATATCAATGATGAACTTTCTTTCGGTATTGATAATATTTCCAGTTACGAGTTTCATTGCCTAACCTCTTAGTTACATCTTTAATATAGAAAAAAGATTCAGAGTTGTAAACCCTGAACCTATAAATAAATATCTGTCAGTTAATTAGAACTGTTCGATTGTTTCCTTTACCTTATTGATTTGGTCATCCAGAGAAAGACCAGTCACATCAACCATGAACATCTTTCCTTCTGTCATGTTATTCTGTTCCATGACCTTGAACGTTTCGCGATACATTTCATTATACAACGGCGCATCCAAGTCAAAGTCGGAAATTGCTTTATCACGCGTCTTAACGCGTCTGAGAAGTTCTTCACCATCGTTGTTGATGAGGAAAATAACCTTATCGTCGCCATTCTGCAGATATGTATGGTAAGCATCAACACGTGTTTCCATCGGAACATCTTTCAACATATAGTTGCAAATCACAACGCTTCGATCAGAGAAGTCCACCTTCGGAAAGATCTTTTTCAAAGCTTCGATTGTTGTTGTCTTGCCGCATCCGTCTGTTCCTTCAATAATGATATTCATTTTTATTCCTTTTCCTTGATGTTTAAAATATAGTCAATTATTTCTTTTTCGTCAGTAATTTTGTGGATATTAAAGTTGGCATGCATCTTCTTAAGGGTCAGTAACGGAAACCAGTATTCGCCAACAACTTCAAAGGAATTACCTTCATCCTTCATGAAGATTTCCATTCTCTTTCCTTTCGTTGCTGCATACATAATTTCTGCGACGCTTCCGATTGCGGCATGTCCGATAAGATTTACCACAAGCATATCAGAGCGGTCAATTTGTTCCAGTTCTGCATTAACGACCTTTTCCGTTATGGTCTTAGCATCGCCTTTTTCGTAATAGAAACCGCCAATATACATTACGTTTGGATTCTTTGTTACTATTCCGTCATTGGCATAAATAACATCATCAATGTTATCAACCAGTTTGGAACGAATGTCATCCTTTAACATGTCCTTGACGTTTGTTTCTGTAATGTATTGATGTTGAACGCAATAGGTTCCAGAGTAGAAAAGTTTTACCATGTTGTTGTCCTCTTGATGTTCATAATATAGAAAAACTAAAGACTATTGTCAACTAGTTATTTCTATATTTTTCTTTCAGACTAATATTTTGGCGGGCAGATACGAATCTCACCATCAATGTCTACCATAGATGCTTTGTATTTGTCAATCTTTGTATCGGCAACTTCGTGAACATTCTTGAATTCACCTGTCATGCGAAAAATGAGGATATTTGCATTACAATCCTTTCCGAGTTTAATATATGGTTCAATTTTGTCTTTCGTTGTGAACGTCGCGGCAACAACTACATCCTTGCCCTTCATCAAATTGTCTTTGGTTGCATTCCAACAGAGTTTTTGATTCGCTTCATGCTTTGTAGCATCCCAAACAAACTTTTCACCCTGCATACAGAACTGGTCACTTTCTACATGAACACAGTCCTTAAACTGCTTTGCAAATGTTGACTTCCCAGAACCTGGAATTCCACGAACAAGAATAAGTTTTGCCATTGTTTAACCTCTTTTATTTGTTTATGTCTTAAATATAGTTAAATTCTAGATTTTCGTAAATAAGAAATGGCCGAGGTATTTCACTCAGCCATCTCTTATCATCATCAGGAGGTTATGGAAAAATTAGATGCCGTGCTGAGCCTTAGCCCATTGTTCACGGAGTTCATCCCAACTCATGTCAGGATGGAATAAATCAGGGTCAGACTTTCTAGTAGTTTCCGGAGCTGTATGCGTAGTAGATTTCATCACCTTCTGGGTCATAGTCTTTAATTTCCTCTTTAAATTGTTGTTTTAATGGTTTGATTCCGTTCTTTGTTGCTGCACGACTGCAACGACGTGCTCTGTCGTGTTTCGGGTTGATTCTGCGCGGTTTATGAGCAACACGTGACATGTAGAAACCAACAAGGTCACGGTTATCCCAGTCCATACCAAATTCTTCTTGTAACTTTCTGAGTTCCGCATAATATTCTTCCCAAAACTCATTTGTAATTAAGATTCTTTTGGAAATATATTCACGTTGTTTATGTCTGTATTTAATGTCAAGTTCGTTACATTTCTTACGGAATTCCGCAAGACGATGCTGTTTCATTTCTTTTTTATGTCTGAGCATAATTTCCTCATTAGGTAGTGGCAATCAATGAAATGCAGACGCACCAAGCAATACCAATCACAATTTCAGAAACAGTAACGATTTTATCAATCTTTTTCATAGTCATATCCTCTTGATGCTTATAATATAGTAAAATACGGGCTAAATGTAAACCCGTATTCTAAATTTCTTTTTTATTCAGATGTCATCTATTATGCGATGCACGCCATTCAGCAGAATATGTTGGCCAGTTCCGACGGAATTCTTCTGCATTTTCTTTAATCCACTGAAGAACATACTCTTGCCCCGGATCTCGGCCAATCTTCTCTCCGAGTAACCACTTGGCTACTTCGATCGCCTCCTTCTGGGCTAGCATAAATTCTTTGTGTTCTTCCGGTGTCATATATTATTTATTTCCCTTCCCTGCTATCTAAATATACTAAAGAAATCAGATATTGTAAACCCATGTTTTAAGACAAAATTGCATTTATGCTATTACTTATACTATTTGGTTAAAAAACGAGTCCAGAATGCGAATATAAACGAAAAACGGTGCAATTCAATTAAGAATCACACCGTCTTTTCATCATCAGGAGGTTAATCAAAAATTCTAAGTATTCTTCAGTAACCAGGCTTCGCCACCGCGATCTTTTAACATGTCTTCCACATAGTCCACACAACCTTCACCATAGTCCTTATCTTTCATGTGCTGGACAAAACTGGAAAATTCTTTACTTGTCAATTCATCGTCTAACCACTTGTTAATCACCATATCGGTTACAACATCACGTCTTCCGACCAAACTATCATATTTCCTGTTGAGGTCGGTAATTCGCGTAGAACTATTACGTTTCATTTGGCGGAACTGTTTAACGTCCTGCACATACGCTCTAATCTTTACTTCAAGTTTCTTTCGGGCCATAATAATCTCCTTTGATATTACAAATATAGGTTATTTACCCATATTTGTAAACGGTTGGAGGTTAAAAAGAAAGATTCAGTTATTCGGCTTAGCAATCCTCCTCAAAGTCATCATCAAGGCAATCAACCCATTCCGTAGTATTGCACATGTCTTCCACTGCAGCTTCGCTCATTTCTGACAAGCATTCACGACAGACTTCTTCCCACGACAATTCACCGTTTTCAAGCTTTTCGAGTAACTTGTTGGTATATCTTCTTACATCTGTTGCCATATTAACCTCTCTGTTATGTTCATAATATAGAAAATTCTAGTCTTTTTGTCGACTAGAACTTCTAGATTTTTCTAGTTCAGACAACAAAGAAAAAAGACCGGTTCCTTGGATAGAACCAGTCTTGATTGAAAAAGGTCAGAGACCTTTGTGATTAACGGGCAACACCCTGAGCCGGAACAGCAGCCTGGAGGAGAGCTCCGAGGATCTGACCGAGCTGCGGATTGCTCTGGATTGCAGCGGTCAAGCCTGCAATGTTAATCTGACCCGGAGCTGCAGTTGCCGGAGCGACAGCCGGCTGAGCCGGACGATTTGCAGCTTCGTATGCAGCAATCTGTTCTTCTGCCGCCTGCTTGTAGCGTTCGAGCGCAGTCTTTGCAGTTGCGACTTCGGGCACAGTGTCCGCGAATTCCGAGCCCGAGAGAATCTGAATCTGACGGGTCACGTTGGTGATGTCCTGACGAAGGGTGTTGATCTGTTCTTGAGTCATATTTTAACCTCTTGTTAAAAGTTGTTTGATTGTTTTTGTTTTACGATGTAAATATAGTTAAATTCTTGTGTTTTGTAAATGGTAATCTTTAGAACTTTTTTCTTCAGACGACCTTAATTGAATTAGACACTCGCAATGGTGTCAAGCATCGTTTGATACTGCTCACCACTCAGCGTCACCACATCAACACGCGGTTCATGTCCAACCAATTCAACATACTTGTCGATAATTGCATTCACTTTCTTATTAGAATACATCTTCCAGAGAATACCAAGATTAAGATTGAACATTGTAACCATCCTGTTAAGTGTTTTGTTCATGTCTATAATATAGTTAATTCTAATCAAATCGTCAATAGATATAATCAGAATTTTTATATTCAGTTGACTTGCTTAGAAGTAATCATCGTTTCTAGACTGAGCATGTCTGAACCGAGACCTTCCGCGGTGCAACGTTTGATGAAGTCAAGAATGATACCGTAATTCTTGTCATGGTTACTATCCATGTTGATATCAAACCACAACATGAGTGTTCCATTACACGGAACATTTGCGAGCAAATCTCCCGCATGGGTCAGATCGTACGCATACGTTCCAATTTCACTATAACATTCCATTGCTAGTTCCCAGAGATCCGCGATCTTCCTGAACATGGTTTCCGCCAAACTTTGGACTTTACATTGTACCATGAACGTGTTATGCTTCTTGTCTTCGACAATTTCAAGTGTATTAAACATAAATCTTTGGTCCATATTAATCTCTTGTTTATGTTCATAATATAGAAAAAACCGGTCATTTTGTAACCGGTTCTATTCTGGTTTTTTCTGTTCAGGCAGCTTCTGTAAGGATTGCTTCCTGCTGTTCTACCTTTTCACGAGACCTGTCTTTATTGATTTGAACTTCCTTCTTTAGACCGATACCGTTTCGGAAACACTTTCGCATCGAAATATGTCTTACGATTCGGTACGACTTTAATACATCTTCCTTCGTAAAACCATATTTCCTTAATAGTTTCTTTCGTTCAGTATCATAATCCATACTTAATGGAATGGCTTGAAGTTCCTTAACAAAACGGAACAACTTGTGTTCATATTCATCTTTCTTTGAATTCCTCATTACTTGCCTCCATTGCTTCGTTCGAAATTTTCTTTATCCTTTCTGACTTGCAGATGTTGACTTAATATTTTGGAATAATCCTTAAGAATCTTGCAGAAGCATTCTTCACAAATATCCGGATTTTCAATAGTCTTGTCGAGTCCCACAATTGTATACTTTGTAATCTTCAAGTCAAAACTTTCAATGGTTCCCTTTCCGTATCGTTCATATCTGTTCTTAAATTCCACTTGCGGGTCTTTAATTTCCTTACCACACACATCACATGTTACTTTTTCAATCTTAATAGTTTCTGTTGCCATATTAACCTCATTGTTATATCCTTAATATAAAAAATTCTGGGTCTTTTGTAAACCCAGAATAGAGGTTATTATGATTTCAGTTACTTGCTCATTATCAGATTTGCATAATCGCAAACTATGCTATCATATTTTTCTTTTGCTTTATTTAATTGTTTTTTCTTTTCCACAAATTTTTCCATTTTCATTTTAATTTTTGGCAATTGCTTTACAACCCAGGTTAAAAATAGAACTGCACCTGCATTCCGTTGAATATAACTACAAGCACCAAACCAAAACGTTTTGAATGTAAAGCCCCTATCATTATAACAATCATGCGCAAACACACCCATGTTATCTTTCCAACCCCATTGTTTGGCTTTACCCTGGAAATAAAGTCTTAATTCTGGACGAAATTCCTTATTACCAGCATGCACAGTAAATACGATTCTTGATACACAGTTATGGAAAAAACCCATGTGACTAGATTCTGCATCAGCAATACCTTTTAAAGCGCTTGCTGTTGTTCTGTCACTCCACCAAAGAATGCCAGTATCAAGCGTAAATTCTACATTATAACAATATTTGAAGAGTTCATTGTTATCGTCTTCAAACTTGATAATAGTATCGATGAGTTTCTGATATGTTTCTTCAATCTTGTTCATGTTCATAATATAGTAAAAATCCCTGATCATGTCAACCAAGGATTATCAGAATTATTGTTGCAGCTAACCAATACAAACAGTTTTCGCACCTTTATAAGATTCATATTCTACATTAGAAGGATAAGCTATTAAATGAATTTCTGTAATAGTTATGCAATCTTCTGTTGTTTCAATATCAGCAGTATACCATGCAGTTGTTAATGAATGTCTAATTGTATATGTCCTAATATTTGTTTTATATGTTAACATTATTTCCGTACCATAATCATCATCTTTATCTCTAATCAATAAACGCTTATAGCCAGATAAATTTGACTTTTGCATAGCAAATTCAATACTACCAGTTGATGAATTAGATGTTAATGTTGGTGCAATAGTATCTACATCAATAACTTCTACTCTTACAACATTTGTATCAGTGATCGTTTTATGCACAGTATCTTTTACTGTTACGGTTCTATGAATAGTATCAAGAATGGTCCGATATAATGTATCAGTATTTAAAATGTGGACAGTATCATATATGGTTTTATATGTAGTATCGATTTTAGTATGTTTAACAGTGTCTTTAATAATTACATGAACAGTATCTAATGTATTATATTTGATAGTATCTCGGATAACAATAACACTGTCTACTATTGTTGTAATTGTTGTGGAATTATCATTATGTTGAGATTCATCAATATTATAAATGTTAGTATTATTTTGAGAATGATCATCATGTGTTGATGAATCAATAGAACGATCAGTATCATCATCAAAATAACCTGCATTTGTTATTGGATCATTTCCACATGCCACAATTAGCATAACACATATTGTAATGAATATTTTAAACAATTTCATATTAACCTCTTCGTTATGCTTATAATATAGAAAAACCTAAGCCTGATGTAAGCTTAGGTAATTCTAATTTTTCTTTTCAGCTGACTATGGAACATACAGGATAGTGGGGTTATCCTTATGAATGTCACACATTTTCATCCAGTAGCTGTTCTTAAGGCAATGACCATGCCAATAGAAATCAAGCATGTGTAAATCCCAATCACTGAGCTTGTCCATGATGAAAGAAATCTTGTTCTTGTCTTTCTGCACTGTTCGGTGAGCAGGAAGGAACGATTCAAACTCTTTAGACTTGTTGAGATACACGTCTGTGAGTTCGAATGTCATGAACTTGTTTTCCGGGTCAATGAAAACCCTTGGGAGCGGCAATGTAATTCCATTGTCCTTGCAAAAGTCATTCCACTTGTTAGTCATCGTCTGAACGTTGAACGGCTTTGAGATAATATGTCGTCCATGTTTGGTCGGAATAACTGGAGTATTAGCTTTTTCATTCCGCACTGCATAGTTATAAGCATCTTCATTACTCATATAACTAGAATTGATGAGAACCTTAGCCATGCCTTGTAGATTTCTAACATACGGTTCGCATTCGAACATCATCCTGAATATGTCTTCCTGATACGGAAGATATTCCTCGTCAAGGTCAACAATCCAAGATTTGTTTTCACCTGCGTCACAGACCTGACCCGCAGCAGAAGCAACAAGGTTATACGGAGAGCCAAAAGTTCCACTGCTCAGCTGGTCTACAATACCCTTAAGCATTGCCATGTCCACAGACTTGTAGGAACGCTTGTTAAGCCTGATGTAGGCACGAACATTGAAAAGCTTGCACATCTCAATAATGTCCGGTTTTGCCTTGTCAAACGCATCCAATGACGGAATTAGGTAATCCTTGACCGAACGTGAGTGCATGTTGCCATGATAACGCGGGTCAGCCATACCGTCCGTGTGCGGGTCATCGCTCTGACGACGCAATAGCTGGACGTAATAACAGTCATTAGCAGGTTCGCTTTCAATTGTATTGAAGAATGCACGAACAGACTTGTTATTCTTGATTTCTTCCGGTAAAGTGTCGTTAATGAGACGAATTGCTTCAGAATACTTTTGCTTTAAAGTATCGAATTTAAGTAAGCTTCTGATTTGATCAAAATTATCTACCATTTCTTTTTCCTTTCCCGCCAGTTTTTGTTTAAATATAGAAAGTTATTCCGATTTTGTCAACCCTTAATCATCCCAACTGTGTTCGTCATCAAAACCTTGACCAATGGCTAGAATCACATCGAAAATAAAGCAAAAGAAATTCTTAAGCATTTTTAATCCATTCGCTGAATTGTTCTTTGAGTGTTTCTGGTTTTGGCAATGTGCAATCTGCTGTCCACGTTGTTTCCACCGTAAATTCACCATCATGTTCTTCTGTTTCAATCAAAAACAATCCATTGCCATCATAATAGTTATCAAGACGATCAATGGCGTGCTTCACTTTTTCAGCAGGAACGCCAGAAACTTTAATGGTCAAATCGTTGTCGATAGAAATATTCATAATTAACCTCTCGTTTATGTTCATAATATAGAAAAAACCGGTCATTTTGTAACCGGTTCTATTCTGTTTTTTCTTTTGCAGTTTACTTATTTTCTAATTCTAAAGCGGTATTGAAGTCATCAATCCATTTGTCAAGCCACCAATTATTTTCCTTATACTCATTATAAGCATAATTGGTGAATGTCTTTTTGGTTTTGGAAAGTCTTACGCTAACCTTTTTCGCACACTTCAATTGGAATAACGCGTCTCGAACTTCAAAAGTATCAAGTTCACGTTCAATACTATAGAACGGAAGCGTATCATCCGAATAGTCAACGGTAAGTGACTTGTCGAATTCGTTAAGCTTTTTTACATAGCCATCACGTTCTTCTTTTGTAACGATAGCGCTAACTTCGGCTTGTGGGATATAAACAACATAACATTCCATAATTAACCTCTTTGTTATATCTACAATATAGCAAAAATATTTAGAATTGTCAATAGTAAAGTTGTGCTGTTTCGTTAGTCAGACCACCATCCAAAAGTACGAGACCTTTCTTGCTAATTCCGTAATTTTCGCTATAGAAAGAAGAATAGTCATCTGCTATTAAGCCAAGCTTCGGAAGTTTTCGCAATGCCTTAAAGAACTTATGGTTATGGAACTTAGTCTTATAAAGGTTTAATATGGTCTTATTCCGTGCACGATTAGTTAACGCATAAGTAATCATGCTGTCAAGCTGGCCTTTAGTACAGCCAAACAATTCCTCAATCTTCTTACTTGTTACTGGTCCCGCATATTCCGCTATAATCCAATAACCTTTTTTGGAACAAGAAATATTTTTATTAAAAAGCGGATTCTTAATATTGTTAAAATAATGTGCTTCGGTCTTATTTTGTGCGACGCCAATGTAATTGATTGCTACTTTTAAAACATAGTCCTCATTAAGCCTATATGTCATTCTGGAAGAACCTTGTGCAATAGGCTTGATTTTAACTTCATCCATATACCTTTGAACATCATCAAAAATTGAACCACGATCACTATCGAATTCAATTCCGTTCATGATTCTGGTCAATTTCTTGGTAATATGTTCAAAATTAGGCGGTTTCTTGCTCTTCATAGACTTTAATTCCAAATTTCTTAATGAATTCCAAAACCTGTTCACGGTTATATTTGCAGAGTGCAATCGTCCAGCCGTTAATGGTCAGTTCTTGGCGTGAATTCGGATTGCAGAACAGAATCGTAGACTTGTTACGAGCCGATTCATCTGTGTGAATTGTCTGGTCGGAAACAAGATTGAACAAACCAATTCCAGTCGAAACGTATCGGACATGCGGTTGGGCTTCGACTTCGTGGATCATTCCGTAATAGATTCGCGGACCACATACGCTGATTGATTCGTTATGTTCATGGACCACAAGATTGTAACTGTGTTCGGCAAAGTTCTTTGCATATTGAACAGTATAGTCTTTCTTGCGGAAGAAGTTCTTGATGTTATGACCGAGAATGAAAAGTTTTGCTGTGAGTTTTGACATGTTATTAACCTCTTTATTATGCTTATAATATAGTTAAATATTACCAAATTGTAAATGGTAAATTCTGTAAATTCTTTTAATCAGATGTCTTCAAAGGTATCATCTTCCATGTTATAAAGATTACCCATGAAACCGTCGTTGAAATCATCAATGAACTTCAGCAATTTTTTAATTGGTTCTGCATTCTCATCATAACCGACCCGATCATCTACTGTTCCGCTTCCGTCAATTATAACAACTTCACCATTGCTTAGAACGAATTTAAATTTTCTTTGATAACCAATCCACCAAGGTGAAGATTCGCCACTACTACTATATAAAATGATATAGTTCCGTTCTCTCCCGTGACAGTAGTCATTTGATGAATTATAACCATAAGCCATCTTTGTAATTGGCCACAAACCAGGTAATATAGTAGTCGAATGTTCATAATTACCAGAACCATTTATTTCATAAAATTCTTTAACAGTAATTTCATTCATGTTTATAATATAGTAAATTTTATTTGAATATAACGCAAAAAGGATGTCCAGATTTTAATCCAGACATCCTTGATTTTGCGAGGTTAATTTCCTATATTAGCACTGATAGTTTTCCCATGCACGGTCTTCTGCTTCTTGCAGACTTTCCCAGTCTGTGTCCATTTGAGGCGGGATCTTTGCAGCTTCCTTCTTGGGTTCTTCCTTCTTTGTTGCACCAGTTCCGTAGATTTTACGAAGGTCTTCAGCAGACGGACTGGACAGAGACTTCTGCGGTGTTGCAGCTTTCTTTTCTTCTTTCTTCACTTCATCGTCATAAACGTAACGATTCAAAGTATAGTCCCAGTGACCAGTGCGGAAACTACCGGTGCTAGAACTAGAATGATAAGAAGAACCGCTGTAGCTAGAACCATAGTTGTAGGTTCTGTAGCCGTATTCGTTGTATTCCGGAACTTCACCTTCAAACTTCGTCAGATACTTCAGGCCGTCATAGTTGAATTTCACGACGTCAATGGTTTTGTCAGCAGCATCATTGAGCATGCCAACCCACTTTTTCATCGGAGTATATTCCTTAATGAGTTCATTCAGACGAAGAGCAAAAAGGATTTCCTGTTCCGTGATTGCTTTTTCAGAAGCCTGGTAACAGTGGTTCATTTCGGCTTCTTTCTTATTAGAAATGAACATGCTGGAATAGAATCCCTTAAGATGAACAGACTCCCCGTATTCAGATGCATGGCACCAAACACCGATGAATCGGTTAACCTTAATTTTCTTGTAGTTCTGGCGGTTAATCAAAAACGAGTAACCAGTTCCTGCAGGGTTGTAGAGGCCCATCGCAGAACCGTGACCGCAACAAATGAGCGTGTCATGTTCAGCTTCAATCGCCGCTTCAACGATTTCCTTAGCATTCGCTGTCTGTTTGTTGACTTCCACCAACTTAACGTTGGGAATTCCTCTCCAGATGAATTTCAAGACTGCGGTATCAACATCGCCCGCATTCGAAAAGATAACAGTTGCCATTTTTATTTACCTCGCATTGTTTTATTGTTTACGATGTAAATATAGCTAATTATTATCTAATCGTAAACGGTTTAGTTTTGAATTTTTTTATTCAGATAACCCTCATTATCGTTGCGGCATGCAGACAGCAGAAAGAATCAAACCACGTGAATTGCAGTAAGCAAGACCCTTTTCATGTGCTTCTGTGATTGACTTCGCTTTGAACCCGATTGTAATTTCAGGACCACAAACAGATTCTTTAATAATTGCAGGATATTCTCGAACTTTAGTATTTGCCATTGTAACCTCTTTAATTATGGTTATAATATAGTAATTTTCATTCTACTCGTAACCCAAAAGGTTGTAAAACTTTTTAATCAGATGTCTTCGAACACGTCATCAGGTGCCGAATATTTGTTAAAATGATCATCGTGCCAATTAACAACATCATCAATAAATTGCTTGTAACTGGTGCTTTTAATGACTTTTCCATCCGGCATAGTCATTTCATATCCAACATCAGCAGTACAGCAACAACAACCATCATTCCAGAACGCAAAACCAACCATTTTATTCCATACATACTTGATGGTAAAATCAAAATGGTAGTTGTTAGTAGTGAGCATGTGAACCTTAATCGGATTTTCCAGTTCAACAATTTCACTACCAGCATGGAAACGTTCTTTAAAGAATTCTTTGGTAAGTTCTGGATTCATAGTCATTAACCTCTTAACATACTTAATATAGTTATTTTTCTTAATTCTTTAAATAAGAGATTAACAGAATTATTAAATCAGATGTCATCAAAGTCTTCAGTATCAGCTATATACAAAGTGTCTTCTTTTTCAGTAATTTTTCCTTCAGCAAACCACGTTTTAAACTTCTCAATAAGTTCTTGACACTTTTCAACTGTGCTTACATCAAACTTATGCATCTTTCCGTTCTCTGTCATGCAGGCAAAGAACTTATATTGATGTTCTGGACGGCTACAGCTACGGGTTCTTGGACCAAAATACCATTGAATCATATCATCATGCATCAACATGAAGCATGTTTTATCCCAGTGGTCTTGTTCAATACTGCTAATACAGATTGCATCTTCTTCATCAAATGGTTGGGTTTTAAAACCTTCTATAGCTTTATCGATGCCAGCTTCTTCGTGTCGTTCAATAAGGTAATTAACTTTAATCATGTCTATAATATAGCTAATTCTAAGGTTTTTGTAAATAGATATAATAAAAGGTTTACCTTTCAGTAAACCTTAGTGATAGTGTCTAACCGCACAGTTTGGATTCACACAATGATTCGGAGCTGTTGATTTATAATAAACCCTAACCCCTTGATTGTGTTCTGTTCCATTAAAATAAGTCTTTTTCGTCACATAAACGCGATTATAACGGTATTCAACAGGCTTCTCGATATAAACCGTATCTACTCGCGTTTCCGGTTCATAATACTGTACTGGTTGATAAACAACACCTGGTTTCACAGTATCATCGTTCTTTTTCTGGAAATTTCCTGCGAAAACTGAAATTGCCATGCATAACAGAATAAAGATTACTTTTCTCATCCTTCCCTCCGCAAAATTTCTTCAACTGTTTCACATTTTTCAACGGTTGTAATGGAAGCAAGATTGAAGTCTAATGTCTTAACTAATGAATATGCAACAAGGATTATGACAAATCCAGTACAACCAAGCAAGAAACACTTTCCCCAATACGGAAAAACATCAGAAGTAATGATTGTCCAGTTTTGATTGACGCAAAGTATTAAGGTTAGAATATCGCAATAAAGCGACGATGCGTATTTGTTTTCCTTTTTTCTTTTTTCAGCCACATGTTGACAGATAAACATGGCAATGAAGAGGATAATTACAAAAATAAATGTATTCATGGTTTAATCTCCTTAATTGATAATATAGAAAATCAGATGTGATATTTCAACCCTAAATAGATTTGATATTTGGATTGGTCAACCTTAGTCTCTACAAGATGCGTTGTTATATCTGCATACACCGACATGTGGTAGGATAATCGAAAACCTAATTCAATTAAATAGTTTAACTCATCTATATTATATGGATTCTTTTTTAATTCAATATCACCATCGGAACATAATAGATAAGTAGATTCATGGAAAGTATCAATATGATAGATTGCCATATAAGCCATATAGAACATTTCACCCATATAGACGATACCACCAATAGATGCAGTCCATGTTCCATATTCATCTACAATTACATCGTCGTCTTTCGCTTCCGACAAATAATTCTCATAGTTTAGATTGGTCTTGCCGTTAACTCCAAACGCAAAGTTATCATTCACCACATAAAGCCATTCCGCTCCTGCACCGACAGATCCAGCAATACCGTCATAGTGACTACCGAGTCCGCCATGGCTGGAAAAGTTAAAGTCCATATATGGTGAGAATTCAAACTTATCGCTGGCAAAAAGTTCATGTAGACCAGCCAAGACCAAAAGAATGATAAAGATATAAATTCCAGGACCGTGTTCAACTTCGTATTTCATAATTTCCTCATCGTTATGGTTATAATATAAAAAATTTCTGGTCGTTTGTAAACCAGAAATAGTTAGAATTATTTATTCAGATAACCTTAAATGTCGTCAAAGTCATCGCTTTCTACATTATACAACAAATCATTTTTACTGTTAAGATGTTGTAATAACTCATATACTGATGGATAGCGTGTTCCGTTATAGTCAAAAACATAATCTCTTTTGTCTTTTCGTTGCGGACCAAACGCAGCACATCCATCAGATGCTCGCTCTGCATATACAATATCATACTGTTCATTTGTTCCAACAGTATTATGAATAATAGCACCGATTTTAAACTTAACGTGCCATCTTTCTTCATCTCTCTTGTAACAGTCAATTTCAGGTTCGTCTTTAAACCTGATTATTTCTATATCTGTTCTATTATCCAGATAAAAACGGTTTCTAAGATTTTTTTCGCAAAATTCACTCATATCCATAATATAGAAAAAGACCAGAGCTTTGTAAGCCCTGGTCCTGTGAGGTTAACTATGCAGTCTTCTTTAGTGGTTGTAGATTATCGCATCAGCAATGGAATCGATTTCGATTTCTTCTAACGGAAGTTCTGAAATAATCTCAATTACGATTGAATCCTCTCTGGGTTCCTCATAGAATGGTTCTAAAACTTCCGTAATAAAAACAGTATCGTGAACTTCTTGAACATGAATAATCGTATCATGGACCACTTCATGTTTCAAGTATTCCACTGGTTCTTTAATCTCATGTTCAATATATTCATCGAGACTTCCGTTAAATAATGCTATTAGAACTATAGCACCCAGAGTAATAGCGGCAAATCCTGCACCAGACCTATACTCTGAACCAATGTAATAAATTCCCATAAAGATGGCTACAATTGCCATGAATCCGATTATAAAATGCCCCATTAGCTGTTCACCTCGTTAATCCTCTTGTTTAGGTTAAATATAAGTTATTTTTTATTGTCAGTAAGTAACGAATCAAGAAAAGAATCTAATCAGATGTCTTCAAAAACGTCATCAGCCAATGCATATAATGCCTCGTCCTCGTAACCACATTTTACCATGTATTCTTTTAGGAAATTGACCAATTCCTCAAATACACCGGTTGGTTGTTCCGTAGAATCATCAAAATGCTGTCTTATGTCTGAACCATCTGTAGTAGCAAACTTTTTAGTCGTTCCGTCATCAAACAAGAATGTAACTGATTCTTCGGTAGTTATATAACCATAATCGCAATAGAATTCGTCTTCAAGTTCGGATTCATTACGAAACCAAGCCACCATAATATCATTATCGCAATCAAAATACGGATCCATGCGGTTAAATACACAGTCACCGTCAGTGAACCTCAAAATACAAGGATGGTCATCACGTTGAAGAGATTCACCATAAAGCTGAAACCAATCAAGTGTCGGATGATTTTCAGCGTCACGTTGTTTAGAATATGCAATAATCTTTTTCATACTTACAATATAATTAAAATTCTGTATTTTGTAAATGGTAAAAAATCAAATGTTATTTATCAGATGTCTTCAAAAGATTCATCTTCCAGCTGATATAACGGCTTATTCAATTCATAACCATTGTCAATATATTTCTTGAAATAGTCATATACCGCTTTTTTGTAATCTTTTAATTTTTTATAATCATTTACTTCAATAAACTTCTGTGTTCCGTCTTCAAACAAGACACCAAGTCGATCGTCTTGTGACATACCAATATACCAAACACTTTTCTTACCGTTTTTTGAAAAACAAAGCTGGAAAGTACCGTCACCGTTAAATGGCTCTAGTGCAGTATAAAGACTGAACTGTTCATAATCCATTTTATGGTCAGGATAACGTCCAGCTATACCATAACCACGTTGAGTACGTTCTATTAACGATTCATTTGGATTCGGGTCATCAAATACATTAACTATTCTATTCATGTTATACAATATAGAAAAAAGTCAGAGCTTTGTTAACCCTGACTTTAGTTGTTATTTGTTTCAGTTAGTCGGTTGCTCCCCAGACTTCGATTGGAAAGTTATCTTCTTGTTCAATTTCCGCTTCCAATCGAGCAAGATGTTCACGACGTGCTTTCCTAGACAGCTTATGCTTATGTTTTGGTGGAGTCAGTTCATCAGCGTCTTTAAGAGAAGTTTTGCGAATTCCGTAGTCACCCTTAGGCTTGTAGCCAACGACTGGATTTTTTGAGACGCCGTCGTAGACTGCGGGGCGAAAGGACTTGGCGGGCACTGTTGGCCCGTCCACATCCTCCACATAAGTAATTCCGTCATCAAAATCATCATCGAAATCATATCCCCAACGAGAAGATTCAGATCTTGTAATGCTGCTGTAATATGTTGCAGCTTGCACCTTCGGGGTCGGAGCGACCTTGTAATAACGCAGACCGTCATAATTGAACTTGACGACTGGGTTCGTGTAATCAGCCTGTTCTTTCAGCTTGTCAATCCACGTCTTCATCGGAACGTAGTTTCTAATGAGTTCGTTCAGACGAACACAGAAGAGAATTTCCTGTTCAGTAATCGACTTGCCTGAAACAGTATAGATACCGTTTGCAGATGCTTCACCTTTGTTGCTGATGAACATGCTAGACCAGAAGCCCTTAACACCGTAGCGTTCTGCAAAATCCTTTGCATGGCACCAGACAGCAATGACTCGGTTGCATTTAATCTTTTTGTAGTTGGTTGCGTCAACGAGATAAGCACCGCCCTTGAAGCTCGGATTCATCAAGCCTTGAGGCATTCCGTGCCCACACATAATCAGTGTATCGTGTTCGTTTTCAATCGCCTCGTTGACAAGTGCCTTCGGGTTCACTGTATCAGAAGTGATCTCAACAACTTTCACTTTCGGAATACCCATCCAGATGTACTTAAGGACAGCTGTATCAGTATCGCCCATGTTAGAGAAAATCACTGTAGCCATATTATTTTATTTCCTTTTGTTGTTCGTTATGTTATAAATATAGCTAATTTTATACCTTTTGTAAATAGGAAAGATTAGAATTATTTATTTCAGATACCACCATATAATAGTAGAGGACTCACCCAGGAAGGGCAAGTCCTCTTGTTTATTGCACACCTTCCGATTGGAAGCAGTTTAAGCCTGTTTGCAGGTTCCGCTGCGCCTGTGCTAGCCGGTCAATTGTAAACTCCACCAGGAGTTTGTTTTTGGGTTTGTTGTCATGCAGCAAGTGCGGCTAATGATGCCATTTAATACTCGGGCCTCTGCATGGCGGGCACTTTCGTGTGACCAGGTGCTTTTTGTGAAAAGCGAGAACCGATTTTCAGAAGTCTTGTTCAACTAGTATTATTAGACTTACGAAATCTGTAGACGTCACGTACTATTTTTCTTGTTTATCAGGTTATTCTAATCGGCCCGGGTCCGTCAACCCTCGTCTCAAAGAACTGAGAAACTCAATATTTCGTATTAACGTTTTTGTTCTCGTGTGTATTAAATATAGTTAAATTGGGAGCAATTGTAAACGGGTAGGATTGTTAAATTTTGATTCAGATTACTTCCAGAGCTTCATCAGCTGACTGCCCTTGAGGGTTTCGACACCGTTTTCAAGCAACTTGACACGGAACAGAGTCTTGCCAGATGCAAAGGACTTGCGTTCGCGGACAACCTGAATTTCATTGTCGCCGATTTTACCCTTAATAAGTTCCGGAGTTGTTTCCCAGTTAGCCGGATTTTCCTTAATAGCCTTGGCAATCGACTTCACCTTAGCAGGATCCTGTGCAATCTTGTGGAAAACCTTACCTTCCTGCAAGCAGTAGAGAAGAGTGTAAAACAGTTTCTTTTTCCATTCACCGAGGTTAAACGTCTTCGGAGTTCCGTCATCCTGCATCTTGTAGAAATTGGTCTTGTTAAATTCACGCTGCGTCTTGGACTGACGGTTAATGTTTTCAACCATGAAGGTTCCAGTCGGAGCTTCAATCATCCAGGAGTTGGTTCCTTCCGGAGTATTAGCAACCTTCGAGAAGCGGCCAGCCTTTGCAGCAGCAATGACACTGCGGATAGTTTCTTCAACAGAGAGAGTAGTTTCTTCAGCCATGATGTTATTTCCTTTTATTTAATTGTTTATATTCTAAATATAGTTAAAGTTTTAGACTTTGTAAATGGTAAATTTAGATGTTTTTTCGTTTCAGTTAACTAAATATCCTCAAATACATCGTCTTCGATTTTGTAAAGACCTTTGTCAACAGTAAATCCAGAATCAATAAAGTCTTGCAATTCTTTATAAAACTTGCAGCTACTATTATATCTTTCATTTTGCTTATATTTTTTAGATGTGAATATGACTTTATTCGTACTCAAATCTATAATAATAAATACAGATTGACAAGTCAAATTCCAGCTAAATTCTGAGCATCCACTAGATTTATTAAAACCCTTAAGACGTACTCCCGATAGTTTAATATCAATGTTTTCCAAATCAAACCTATCGCTTGCGCAGTCTGAATTAATACCGCGAAATACATCACCGACGTCAAGTTTTTCGGCGTCACTATAACAATCATAAAGTCTTATTTTCATGTTCTTAATATAGTTAAAATCTAGATGTTTGTAAACCTAAAAGATTAGAATTAAAAAATTCAGTCAACTAAATGTCGTCAAATTCGTCGACAACATCATACAAGCCATCATCGACTTTAAAGTTGCTGTCAATCAACTTACGCAGTTCGTTATAAAACGGACATAATGTGTCTTCTCTTTCAGTATCAGTATAACCCTTGGAAGTAAATAAAACTTTTCCGGTATCTTTGTTAATGATTAAGAAAACATTTTGGCATGAAACACACCAACTGGTATACCAATGTCCATTCTCTTGATAAATATCAATATTATCACCACGTATTTCAAATTTCTTATGCTCAATATCGGCAATGTTCTGTCTTGTCCCACTAAAATCTGTAGGAAAGTCATCACCAACATTAAATTTATTAGCCCAAGAGCCACAATCGACAAATAAAATATTCATGCTCTTAATATAGTTAAATTCTGCTTATTTGTAAACCCAAAAGATTAGAAGCATTATTCACAGATAACAAGGGTAAAGTCGGGTTATAAATAATACATGGCAAGCTTTAAGGATTACATTAACGATCTGTCATTACCTGCGGAATCTGAATCTTTGAATGAAAAGATGTGGTTCGACTATAAAACACGTAATGGTAAGAAGACTAAGAAATGGCATACGGATAGAAAGAACTTCCGTATTCAAATCAATAAAAAGACAGGACAGCCAAAAGAAGTATATATCTCGCCTTCAGAGCGTTTAAAAAGAAAGATAGGTCAACGCAAAGCTGCTTTAAAACGTAAGTCCAAACAGCGTAATATTACAGCTAAAAGACTTAAATCCTTCGGTGTCCGTTCCAAATGGGGCATGAAGTATAATACCAAAGGTCACGTTCAGAAACAACGGAAAGGAAGAGGCGCGACTGACCCATATCATGAACACAATGGATTATACCCTAACATGTACGAACAGTTATTACTTGAATTTCCGCATGTAGAGATTCTTCCAGACGTATACTGGGACTTTTATGAAGAACTCCAGCATGACGGTGGTCAGTGGTTAATGCAGTTAGTTTCCTTATATAAAGATAACCAAATGATTTCTCTTAATAAAGGCAATCCAGATGATAATAATAGTTGTCCAGATGCAGGAACGGAAAATGGTTTCATTCAAGTAAGTCCTGATGACCTGGAAAAGATCACTTATTCCTTATGCGAGGATCCATGGTTCATTAAGACCGCGAAAACCGCGTATAAAGACTTAACGGAAGAAGAACGCGAACTATTTGATCTATACGTTGATGAACGAATACTAATGAAACTCATTCCAGATGATTTATTATAAAAAGACCGGTTACTTAACCGGTTTTATTTTTAACTTGAAGAATACCGTCATTAACGGGTCATAAATACCCATATAATGGGGCTTATATGGGTTCTTCTTGTAAATGGATAATGGAAATACTTTTCTTTTCATGTTAGTCCTTGAATGCTTGCTTGTTTGCTTCACGTCTATCATACTTCTTTTTGGACGGAACCACGCGAGTTCTCATTGTCATTCCATTAGAAGATTCTGCAATACGTTCTGCACGTTGTCGCTTGGACTCTTTTGCTTGTTTCTTCTTGTTCATAATAACCTCATTTAGTTGTCACAATCATTCATTTCATGCCAGAATTTGATAAAAGATTCACTGTATTCATTTTTCCAGTCTTCACCTGCTTTTTCACCTAAATCTTTTCCTGCACGTTCTGACATAAACCAACGTTGTAATTCCATTTCATGTTTTATATCTTCTTCTAAACCAATATCTATTTGATTTGCCATTCATTTTCCTTTTTCTTATTCATATTTATAATATAGAAAAAACCAGAGTTATTGTAAACCCTGGTTTTGATTCTTTTTATTTCAGATGACTTATGCTTTCCAGATGCGCCACGGACCGTCATCTTCTTCTAGGTAATCGTCTTTGCTTCGTGTTTCAGTTCCGTCGGGATTGACCGTTACCGCTTCGTGAGTTTCGTCGTCATAGTAGAAGTCAATTTCATTTTCCTTCATATAGTCAATCGCTTCTTGCTTAGTCGCGAATGTCTGCGTTCCTTCAGGAAATTCATAAATTCCGTCTTCGTAATAGGTCATGTAGTTTACGCAGTAGTGCGATTCTACTTCAACGCCAATTCGGTTAAGCAAGTCTGCAACGTTCTTATCCGACAGAATGTCAGCCGGCAAGTTAGACTTGATGAGGTCAAGAGCGGTTTTGTCGTTTTCTCTTTTAATATCCATAAGTTAATCTCCTTTCGATTATGATTATAATATAGAAAAAACCAAAGTTATTGTAAATACTTCTTAAGCCTTAAGCATATTGCAGATTTTCGTCATCATTTCAAATGCCGATGCTGCGTTTTCGTCGTCATAGATGTAACGCATAATTGTATAAATTGAATTGTCATTATCTTCCATTTCATACGTGATAATATAGCAATTCTTGAGAACCTTATACCCTGTGCCGTAATTCTTGGCGTCATTCCACTTCATGTCACGCAGAGCACCTTTAATTGCGTATTCCAATTTCACTTTAGTATATACGCCTACATCATCTTTTCCGCTCTCAAAAACCTTCAGCTTTGATGTATCGATGTGTTCATAGAATTTTTCAGAATTGGTAATCTTTGTTGCTTTTTCTTCAATATATTCGTTAAGATCACTTTTATACTGAGCCATGATTTAATCTCCTTATTGATTACATGTATAATATAGAAAAAACTGGTTAAGTTGTAACCAGTTATATTCTAATTTTTCTTTTTCAGCCATCGAGTAAAGCATCAAATGCCGCATCGAGTTCATCTTTAGGTCTTGTTATAGTAGGAACTGGAGGCGCTTCCGGAATAGGTTGTTCTAGAATCTTCTTATAACGTTCTTCTACATTATCAATATCCTTTTCCATTTCATCGACTTGACCTAAAAGCGTATTGATATTATATCGAAGAACTTTCAGTTTCTGTCTTAAGACTGCAGTTTCTTTTAGTGGTTTCGGTGGCTCGGGTTTATATTCTTTTTCTGCCATAATCAGTATTTACCAATGGTCATTGTAAAAGGTGAAGGATGTCGGAGAACTTCCCCGACACCCTAAGGTGAGGTTAACTAAATCTTCACAGTTCCAGTGAAAGTCTTTCCAGCAAACGTGCAAGTTGCAGCACGGTCAATGTGGAGCTTCAAAGCCTTAGCTGTGTAAATCAGTTCATTGACTTTGCTTTTCGGAACAGCAAGACCAGCAGTAGCAGTCTTAAGGGCTTGTGCAGCTTTCGTAGTCTTGGAGCTGAAACCCTTGATTGCAACTTTCGTCACAGTGTCTTTCGGTGCACTGGAATAAACAGTCTTACGGCTGTAGACACCATCAGGACGCAGACCGAGCTGATAAAGACGATACTGTTCTTCTGACATCTTCGGAAATGCAGTTCCAGCAGACGATTTCTGAAGACTACCGACAAAATCCTTGACTTTTTCAGTAAAGATTTCATCAACATCCACAGTCGTCTTGTCTGTGAGCTGGTAATCACCAAGGTTGATAATGTTATTCTTGACTTTAACAGATGTCAAACGAGCTTGTTCAGTCTTGTCCTTAGTGACCTGAAGGAATTGCTGATACAGTTCGCCATCACGCACAACAGCAATTTGACGATACTGTTTACATTCGTGAGTGGTTCCGTCAGGTTCAGTAAGAATACCAGTCATTTCAAACTTGATATTCAGATTGCCGACAGAAGTAATGTCAATGCTGTAGATTGGCCATTCTTTTTCATTCGGCTTAAAGCTGAGTCCATTTTCATCGTATTCGACTTCAGTAATCTTGTCGTAGTTGGTGAACGGCGAAACTTTTACGCCAGTTTCTTTGATTTCAGTGAGAGCTTCGATAATTGTCATAA
The DNA here is from genome assembly GCA_017652345.1 of Methanobrevibacter sp. Next base: position 30,389 of record JAGCBE010000339.1, on the reverse strand, counting down.
GTTAACCTCTAGTGTTTCGTTGATGATTATAATATAGAAAAATACAGAGTAAATGTAAATCAAAGACTCTGTATTTTCTTTATTCAGTCAGCCTAGACCAGAGCAGCCAAGGCTTCGGCTTCAGCCTGCTTGCGAGCACGGTAACGCTTAAGACCCATAGCCATCGCAGCATCACTGTAAGCACCAGTTTCATGCACAGCATCATTGATGTGCTGGCGGATATTGGTTGCGTTAATCAGGCCACGACGACCATAACGAGACTTCCAGTATTCGTGACTGACACCATGACCAATCTGTTTGTAAGTCAAGTCTGAAATCTTATCGAACAATTGCTTGTCAGAAAGATGAGAATAGATGGGACCGTAGTTTTGAAGAATTTCACGACAATTCATAAGTTAACCTCTTGTTTATGTTTATAATATAGTAATTTCTAAAGCTTTTGTCAATAAGAAATGACCGAGTGTTTTCACTCAGTCATCCTTAACCAGGTTCGCAATCTATAAACTATTCAGTAATCTTTTTCTTTACTGTATCAACACCGTCAATTGCAGCTTCTTTTGCCTTCATGAACTTTTCCTTAGAAGCGTCACGAATATCGCCGATCCTTGACTTAACTGTAGTCGTCACTGAATCTACAGTTGCTGACGCTGAGGACTTGATTGAATCCGCGACCGCGACAGCCTTCCCCTTTGCTTCCATCGCCATGTCCTTCGCACCGTCCTTGAACGTATCAGCCACGCTGGTCACGAGTTCCGACGCCTTGTTTGCGACCTTTTCCGCATTATCGTGTTCGCCAGTGAAACCCTTGTAGATGGCAACACCCGCGACCGCCATAATTGCAACGAGAATGATTGTAGTGATAAGTTTAAGCATGTTTCTTTTCCTTTTTGTTAGTTGTTTTTACTTGATTAAATATAGGTTATTTAGTTTGAATTGTAAAGCTTAATGCATTTGTTTCCACCATTCAGTTCTCTGTTCTGGAGTCATATCACTTAATGGACACATAGGATTCGGTCCCCAAGAACCGCAGTTATGTTTTTCTTTATACAATTTTGCTATTGGAGACCAGTGATTAAACTTCTTTCCAGCAATTTGCCATTCAAACCAAAGCGGGATATATTCCTTAATAAGATTTAAACGCTTAATAAGATCCATTTCCCGTCGAATAATAGTAGTCATGTGTGCGAGCTTTTCCGCAGTCTTGTAATAATCCTTAACATAATTATATTCAAGCCGTTGAGCTGCAGTAAGAAGTTCTTTATGAGTTTTATACATGTTTATAATATAGAAAAAGCTCTGGTATATTTCAACCAGAGCCTTAATTGATATTTAATGCAGATTACTGCATGTTGAAGGCCTTGCGGAGTGCAGAGAAATCAACACCCTGTGCAGAGACCAGCTGCTTAACCTTATTAACGTCGACACCATTGACAACGTTCTGAACCGGAGCAGCAGGTGCAACCGGCTGGTTTACAGCACCAAGCAATGCACCAATCAGCGAGCCAAGATTGCCAAGGCCGTTGAGCTGAACCGCAGAAACAGAGTTCTGGACCGGTGCTTCCGGTTCCGGTTCCGGTGCATTTGCTGCATTGAGCAGACCAGTGATAGTGGTTTCACCAGAGTTTGCAGATGCCGAAAGAAGCTTCGACATAATCTGCGTTTCTGCAGTGTTAACCATGCCCTTCAGCTGGTCAAGGATAGCTTGCTTCTGACCGAAGTCAAGCTTATTGAGATTGCCAACAAGCTGCTTTGCCTGTGCAATCGTGTCTGCGTTAACAGCGTCACTGTCAACGAGCGAGCGGAGCTGACCCGTCTTTTCGAATGCGTCGAGGGTCGCAACATGGACCTTAATTTCGTCGTCAATCGTGGCCTGATTAACGGTCTTGGTGGAACGGGTGCAGAACTGAGCTGCGAGTGCTTGGATATTCGTCATATCGTATTTCCTTATGAATGAATTGTTTATGCTTATAATATAGCTAATTTCTTTAGAGTTGTAAATACTAAACTTAAAACTTTTTTGATTCAGCTTCCCATATAAAAAACAAAACACCATAGCAAGCGGTAGCTATGGTGTTACGATATTGTTTCCAACCCGAGGCCAATATCGTCAAGCCTCGTCGTATTGGATAAAAGGAGCCGACCAATACGAAACCTATCTATCTACTACTGTTATCCGCTGCTCCACAAGATGACCAGCATTCATAATCTTATCATATTCCGAAATTTTCAGATTATGTGCATCAAGATGGTCATTCACTTCATTAAGCGGATGGATTCCAAGCAAGTCAATAATATCATCAGGAATTCCCGATAAAGAAGACTTATTGACAATTGTGAGCTTCATTGTGTCCATAATAATAATATAGTAAAAAATGGTTGTGTTGTAAAGTAAAAAATTATTTACTGTATTTGGCTAATTCAGCTAATTGTTCTTTCAATTTCCGATGGTCACCAAATTCCCATTTACCACTAGCAATTCTTGCCTGGATTTTCTTTGTAGATTCTTTCAAATATTTAATATAGTTCTTATCCATTATCACATGCTCCTTAATACAATATATAGGATAATTACAATTTAATAAAAATTATCTGATTCGTAAGCTTAATGGTTTCCTTAATTCTTTTTCAGACAACCTTTAGGTTAAAAACTTTCTTGAATTTTGATAGTCTGCAATAATCTGTAAATTTCATTTTCTCTTTCAACTTTAGAAAGCTTTTGAAATTCAGACCATCTAATTCGTTTTAATAATCTCCAGCCGTTTTCTATTAAAAATTCTGTTCTATTCTTATCATGTTCGATACCTTTTTTAGTATAATGCTGTTCTCCATCAACTTCAATGTATATTTTTGATTTAGTCCATGCAAAATCTAAAGTATATCGTCCAACTTGATATTGTGATTCAGCATCTGTAAATATAGTTTCAAAATACTCTTCTGCATAAGATTTTCTTTTATTTAACCAATTACAGTGTGTACCACTAAGATTTTTAATAGCTACATCTGATAATTTCTTTTTAGTTTCATCCGAAGTTTTATGACCTTCCCAAATTTGTTTATTTGGGTTTTCTTTACAAAACCTTTCATGTTTTGTTAAATCACAAGTTCTTTTACAAATTAAACCACAAAATTGACAAGGTATATTTAATTCTGGATGAAATCCATAAAATTTACTTTTAATTTCATTTTTATGTTCTTCTTTGCGATGTTGCTGTAATCTACTTCTTGAAAAAAAATCATTACCACAAATTGAACATTTCCAAATTTTAGAATTCTTTTGTATTCCTCTATTTGGATTTTTAAGGCACTGTTTAGAAATATGTGTTCCTAACTGCGCTCCAGTAGTAAACTCCATGTTACAAAATTTACATATATGTTTTATTTTTAATTCCATATAGTATTTATAACATGAGCTAACCACTGCTCTAATCCATAGCGGGGGCCAGAGTCGGACTGGCACAAGCATCATCTGTCCCTGGGTTATGAGCCCAGTATCTTACCATTAGACTACCCCGCGTCAAAAGTAAAATTCATCCCTAACTGGTTATTCTACAGCCTACAGTTTCTAAGGCCAACGGTTTCCGCCGCATGAAGCGACTTCCTTGCGGTACAGATAAGCATGCATCCTCCATACCTACGGCAACTCCCGACACTCGGGATGAATTTTAAACACACTGCAGGAATTCCGATTCGTCACCTGCTAGGATCGGTTCACAGTCCCGATATCTGTGAGTTAAGGATTACTAACTAACGACGTCCTATGTCAACTTAATTGATCGGCTAGACAACATCTATCGGAGTGGCGAGATTCGAACTCACGACCCTATGCGCCCAAGGCATATGCTCTACCAGACTGAGCTACACTCCGCAAGTTTTTAAGGTGGTTCCGCCACCGCTGGACTACCAGCATTGTTAGTGCATTTTAGGTTTCTCCCTTGTGGAGGCGTCTAAAACCCAAACTGGACAATGCACTGAAACCTTTAGCTGTCCCTCCTGGACTCGAACCAGGGACCAAGCGATTAACAGTCGCTCGCTCTACCAACTGAGCTAAGGGACAAAAAGAGGTGCGACCCTAACGGCTACGGCCCGAAATGAATTTGCGCTAATTCAAATGATGCTCGCCTCACATCTTTTCACCGAATTGTTTTGTATTAACAAATATAGCAAATTATGTTCTATTTGTCAACCCTTATTTTTAGCGCCTGCGGAGAGACTCGAACTCCCGACCCGCTGATTACAAATCAGCTGCTCTTCCTGCTGAGCTACCCAGGCAAACAGGCTGTATGTGCGGCGATTAACCCGCTAACGGATCATAACAGCTTTATCCGGAAAAGGTATGTACTTACGCCTGCGTTACCTTAACTGAACCTCGCTTCGTGATGTAAGGTGAATCAAAACCGGAACCCTTACACGCTTCTGGATAACCCCCACGAAGAATAAGTCTCCTGTGTCTGTTCGAGACCCGCGTCTCGACATTTACTGTTGCAGACTTTAAGAGCAATGTGAAAATGCTGTATTAAGCAATCTTCGACTTAAGATGCTTGATCTTGCGCTTGTCCGGATGCTGCTTGGCTTGTTCCGTTGCAATAGCGGCCTTGACCTTTGTTTCATTCACAACCTTCGGTTCGGTGCACGGTGCCACTTCTACCATGTGGAACGGCTGACCGGTACGCTTGGCCTGGCGAATACCTGCACGAATGGAACGTTGACGCTGATTCATTTTTAACTCCTTGTTAGTGGTTTTGTTTTGTTACGTTCGTAATATAGTTAATTTCTTAACTATCGTCAACTGATGTAATGTGAAACATTTATTCAGTCAACTTTAAAAGCTTAAGCAAACCATACTCTGACTTGTCTAGAACTGTCATTTCCGTTCGTACGTGATAGAATCGAACTACCGACACACGGATTTTCGTCCGCTGCTCTACCTTGCTGAGCTACCGTAGTATTTGCTTAAAAATCATTAGTAAGGTCCCTTTGGCTCATGCCTATCCTTACCGTTTATGCGCGATTAACTGCAATGGCTTTACGCTGGGCTCGCTCCAGTAATGATTTTTTTCGTGGCCAAGGCCGGACTCGAACCGGCACGCCCATTACGGACCCCGAATTTTAAGTTCGGTGAGGCTGCCAATTACTCCACTAGGCCAGGATATAGATTAAACTAGGTTCTATATCAACCTGATAGTTTTTATATAGATAGCTAACAACTCCCGCTTTAATTCTTTTATACTCTTATTACTTTAAATAATGGTCTAAAGCAGTAAATACCATTTAAACCAAGGAAATTTTATATATTAAATCTCGAGCTTTAATATACTATATATTACCTCAGTAGTTGAATTCTGCGTATCAACCAAACGCTTCGTGCTCAGTGAGGGATTCGAACAAACCTCAAGGTGATTGCTCACCATAGCTCCTTTTACGGTTGCTATGCGTTTACCAATTTCGCCAACTAAGCATAGTGCGGTATGCAGGACTCGAACCAATGCAAGCCTTTCGGCATTCCGGTCTTACGGCCAAAACGTGTTTACCAGTTTCACCAATACCGCAGTTATTTATTGTCGTGATGATTATCAGCGACAGGTTTTAATATAGAAAATTATGTTCTACTTGTCAACCCGTCATGATAGATTTTTATTTGATTCAGATGACCTTGCTAGTTATTGATCTCAACCTCAGATGTTACATGATATAATATAGTAATTTCGAGTATATATGTAAAAGAAAAACGGTCCGAACTTTTTGTTCAGACCGCTATAGGAAATCACAATATGGCTAACAGGTTTTAGTCAGCAACATGAATCATCTTGACGCCGTAGTGCTTTGCATCACCCAGCATCGATGCATCAGACATCCAACCATACTTCTTACCATCGCCAGTGTGCCACTGACATGCCATCTTTCCGGTGATCATGTTACCATCCTGCATGAACTTCGCAAACTTCGAGTCGCGGAGTGAACGACCATCAGCAAATTCCTTCTGGTGGTGAGTTGCGTGGAGCATAGCGTGATCAAGAGAGATTGTCTTCTTCATGTTTTTTCCTTTTTAGTTATTTTGTTAAAACTTTTGGAATGTGTGGACCATTCAGTCCACACACCTTTCACACGGCAGAGTCGTGCTCAGTGCAGGAGTCGAACCAATGCAAGGTCACCAGAACTAATGTTCCAGCTAGGGAGGCATTACTCCCTTGACCGGACCGGCCTTTAACCAGTCTGCGTTTACCAATTTCGCCAACTAAGCATAGTGCGGTATGAGGGATTCGAACCAGCTCAAGTCTTGCGACGTCCCGATCTTTCGGTCAAGATGTGTTTACCAGTTTCACCAATACCGCAGATATGTATAGTGCTCAGTGTAGGATTCGAACCAGCTCAAGTCTTGCGACGTCCCGATCTTTCGGTCAAAACGTGTTTACCAGTTTCACCAATACCGCAGATATGTATAGTGCTCAGTGTAGGATTCGAACAACTACAAGGGGATTGCTCCCCAGGGCTCCTTTCGGTTTACCCTGCGTTTACCAGTTTCGCCAACTAAGCAGATTTGTGTGGTTTACTCGGCACCACACAAGCCACTCAGTTAATTAGCCGTTGAAACGGACACTGTTGAGCAAAGCAACAAGTGCGAGAGCGGCGACTGCATCGCTAGCAGAGACCGAGACTGCAGTAAACTGCGGTGCCGGTGCGACCGGCTTTTCCGGTTCGATTGCTTCGATAGAATCCTTAATTGCACCCGGAATGCGTGCAATGTAGTTATCAATGTCCTTGATAACAGTCTGGACAGACGGGACAGTGTCTGCAAACTTCGGACCCTGAAGGATTGCCTTCTGTTCCTTGAGCATCTTTTCTTCTGCGATGAGAGTCTTGCAACGTTCGATTGCTTCTGAGTTCTTCATATTATGTTTCCTTTGAATTAAGTGTTTTGTTGTTTGATTTACGTTGTAAATATAGTTAATTTCGTTTAGTTTGTAAACCCTGTTGTTTAAGAGTTTTTTTATTCAGTTAATCGCGAGTATTACCGTCTTCATCGGCATAATCGTAATCAAAGTCGGCGTCATTGTTGTATGTAACAACTTCACCACCGTTTGCCTTTGCAGTTTCCAAAGTGGCCTTTGTTGCTGTCAAAAGCTTGATAGTTGCTTCAACATTTTCAATTGCCGTATCGACATCAATACAATTGTCATTTGCAACATCTTCAAAATCGCCAGAACGATATTCATCTGCAGCGCCATTGAAAATCAAAGCGGCATCAGATTCTTCCCAAATACGGTCATCAATAAAGATGAGCTTACCACGTTGCTGGATACGTTCATGTTCCTGCGGCGTATATTCCTTCAGTTCATGTGCTTCGTCATACTTAGCCGGAACAGTTTCAATTCCGACCTTTTGTGCGAGGTCACGAATAAAATTCTTCTTGTCTTGAGAATCAGGTGCATTCTGAATAAGCTGAGCAAGTGCAGATGCGAGCTGAGCAGCCTGTTCCTGAGAAATCGCCGGAATTACAGCACCAGCGGTGAGAGCGTTAAGATTGAGCATTGACATTTAATTGTCTCCTTAAGTTTTTGTTTTTAACGATGTAAATATAGCTTAATTCATTCTATTTGTCAATGGTTAATTAAGCTTAATTCTTTTTCAGTTAACTTGACTAGTCGTTGCGCTCATCACCGTCATAGTCATTGAAATCGATTGCAGCAAACTTTGTAGCACCCTGTGCCTTTGCTCGTTCAACTGCTTCAATCATATCTTGCAGCTTCTTGAGATTGTTCTTTGCACATTCCAGACACCGATTAATATCATACTTAGATTGTATATCTTCGTCGTCTTCATATTGACCAGTTGCAAGAATTTCGTCTTCTTCTGATGATGCAAGATCGCCGTGTTCATTTTGGGTATAACCATCTGAAAACATTTCTACAAAATCGTTAATGTCTGCTTCACCTTCTGCATGTCCATCATCTTCATAGTATCCTGTTAAATCGATACATGCGATTTTCTTTTCCGGAATATATACAATATCCGAACCCATCGGAACTCTACCCTTAGGATCAACCATCTTCATGACCAGCTTGAGCTGTTCAATGGCCTTTTTCTTCTGTTCTTTTGTGAGACCAGTGAAATCTTGATGCGTCAATGATTGAATGTCCATCATCACAGGCACCTGCAAAATACCGCCGGCCGTTCGTGTTCTACCTGACATATAAGTCTCCTTTAAATTAACAAATTAAATATAGCTAAAAGAAACCGCTGTGTAAACGGTTTCCTTTATAAAAATTTCTTCTCAGCCAACATGTTAGCTATTCATATACACCAATATAATCTGAATTTGAGTTAATAGTTATACCACGTTTTACCAAATCTGAATATTTTGGAATATATTTTTTAAGTCGTTCTGTTAATGTAGGTTGTGTTATTTTTAATTCTTTGGAAAATTCATTAAAAGATGTATAATTGCCACTATGAAATTTATCCCACCAATCTTTAGTTTCATTTTGTCTTTGACTATTAAGTAAGTCTTTTTTATATCGAGTATATCCTTCAGGAACTTGATCAATTTTACAATAAATCATTTCCATAGTTTTAATATTATAAAATTTTATCTTATAACTATGAATTTGTTTTTCTCGTTTAGTTAATTTACATATATCATGTGTTTTTAATATATTTGGATTTGCAAATAATGACATGGATTCACCATAAAAGTGTTTACCTAATATCCATTCATTCGATACAGGTGGTTTTAATTTTTTATATTCTCCAGTTATATAATTTGTATACCAATGTGAACCATAAGATGAATTATTATTTCCTATTTGTATTATAGACATGTATTTTCCAAGTTCTAAACGATATTTTTCATAATCTTTCATAGAATTTTTAATTCTTCCATTATCACCAATACCTGCCATCATAAACCATGCTTTAAGCATTTTCTTTCGTTCTAATGTACCTATCTTATATCTTTTAACTAATAACCAATGGCATAAATAATGCTCTTTTGCAGTTAATAAAACTAAATTATTATTATAGTCAGTTCCCTTAAGTGAACGCGGTTTAATATGATGTTTTTCATAATAGTTACCGTCACCTTTCCAACGTTGACCAGATAATTCTTTTCTTAATGCTTTGTTTATTATTTCATAATATATCTTTTCGTAATTCATGTTAAAATAAAAAAGACGCAATGAGCGTGAATCATTGCGTCTGTAATAAGGTTTCCCTTAGTTACACTTTTTGAAAATCAGTTCACGCTCAGATTTTCTATATCTTATTTATAGTGAACGATTTTCTAATTTTGTAATCCACCCCCTGGGACTTGAACCCAGATGCAACCGATTACCGTTTCGACGCCTTATAAGAGCGAGCGGATATGGATGGATATTTAGTGGGCCTACCGGGACTTGAACCCAGATCCACGGATTAAAAGTCCGCTCGTCTAACCGATTGACATATAGACCCATGTAGTTTGATTATACTGGCTAGCTCTGCCAGTTAGTTGGGGTACCTGGAATCGAACCAGGGAATAGAGGATTCAAAGTCCCCTGCCGTGCCGCTTGGCTATACCCCAAAAGAGTACCCTGGACAGGATTCGAACCTGTGACCCGTTGCTTAGAAGGCAACTGCTCTATCCAGCTGAGCTACCAGGGCATAAAAAAAGATTCCAGCATGTTGTATACTGGAACCTCAAAAGTTAAACACTATAACAAATAGGAGATAACTAGTATACAAACACAAACCAAGGTTTTCTTATACCTTGTATTTGTTTTCTTATTTGTTTTCTAATCATCTTCATATTTTTATTTATAATGGTTATTTTTTGATTTTCGCAAATTGGTGACCGCGAGAAGTAAATCTGCTATAATTTATAAAATGAAAAATAGGAACTTCTTTATGCAGTCTGTTTTAATTGTTTACAGGTTAAATATAGTAAATTATGTAGGGATTGTAAACCCCCTGGAATGAATTATTTTTCTTCTTCCCAGTGAGAATCAACCACCACATTATTCTTAGATGGATCATAGACACTGAAATAGTAACCATGTTCCAATGCGTCCATAGCTACCAGTTCATTTGCTTGTTCCTGACACATATCTTGCAGGTTATCCATCAATTCACTGAAACCAGTGTTTTCTGCGGTTTCGTCAGTGTCAATAGTAATCACCAACTTTCTACGCATGTTTCACTCCTTAGTGCTTGATACCGAACAGAGTAGCGATCTGAACAAGTGCATCAGCAATCTGTTTTTCGCTAAACTGAGAAAGATCAACCTGACCAGTAGGCATCTGAGGCTGCGGTGCAGGTTCTGCTACACTGACTGTAGTTTCTTCAACCGGCATGGTTGCAGCAGTTTCCACAGCTGCAATAGGCTGTGTCTGTTCAGGTTCAGTCATCTGGAATTCGACTTCGCATGCCTGTTCCTGGTCCTGCAGAGTCAGTGCATACTGGTCTGCAATGGTGCGAATTTCATCATCGATTTCATGCAGACGACGGTTATACTGACCGATTGCCATCGAGATACCAGCGCACGGAATAATCGATTCCGACTTCAGGATCTTGATTGCCTGGCGAACCTTGCGCTGTTCGGCCAACAGAATTTCACGGGCGTTGATTGCTTCTTCTTGTGTCATTTATGACTCCTTTTAGGCGCGAATGCCTCTAATATAAGCTTTGGTTAATTCAGCTGTTGCTTCAGGATGATTCTTGAGCTGAGAAAGCGGAATCTTATGCTTAAAGCAGTAGTTTGCTTTCACAGATTCCATAAGTTCAACTTGTTCTCTTGTATTCATAAGATTTAACCTCTTGTTTATGCTTATAATATAGTTAAAAACAGAACAAATGTAAACATTGTGAATAAACAAAATTTTAATCAGACAACAGTCATGTAATCAGATATTTCATCAAACGACTGTATACTGCTTGGCCATTCAGCAATCCTTCTTTCCCAAACTTTAGGGTCACATCCTACAAAATCTTCACTATTTAAAATTGTTATATAATTCAACATGTTCTTTAGATTCATTTCAAGAACGGTTCTATTATTTGACGGAAATAAATTATATAACCGTGAGTACATTAAGGATCTATATCCTGCTTCATATTCAAAATCAACAGTATAGTCTTGGTGATGTGCACCGCTTTTAGTCAATAACTTTTTAGGCGCTTTTACTGTTGGAGCCAAAAACTTTCCTTCATCTTTGACTATATGGTAATAATGAGATGTTTCATGCAGGAATATTGCAAAACTCAAATCGTCAACGAACCTGATTGTACCCCTGGTTTCTGCACCGGAACCTTCTAATTTAATTTCTGCAATTTCTTCTGGTAAATAAATTCTATCAACCTGTAATGACTGTCGCTGAAAGAATGCAGATGACCCTTTTGGTTTTTTGTCAAATTGAATAAATGCAACTAACTGTGATGACATGAAGTCTGCTAGATCATGCCAAAAACGAGCACGCCCTGAGGCGCACTCGCTATCATCAACCAACACAATGTTTTTTATAAATGTTTCAGATATTACGGTTTTCATATTCCTTACAGAACAAGTTCAGCACCGAAATCAAATGCTACAGGCGACATAATTTCTGCAGTGTTTCGTGCCATACTATTCAGATAATTTGTAACTTCAACAGTGGTATAAGATTCATAAACTTTGCATTTACTGAAATCAACCTTAATACCTTTATCAATAAAGGCTTTGACACGGCGTCTGAACTTGCTCAAATCTGTAATTCTGTTAAGCTGTGAAATGGCTTTCTTAGAACGTCTGTCTTCTACAACCGGGTCAGTTGCATCACCCGGAAGGTCAGCAATAATTTTTTCTGCACGCTGAACATCTGTAGCATCCGGATATGCGCGCTTAACTGCTTCAATAAAATCTCTTTCGTCACCTGTCATTTTAATACTCCTTGTTGGTTAACAACTATAATATAGTTAATAGAAACCAAATTGTAACCATTCTTAATCGAATTATATTTTTTCAATTAACCAGGGAAATAGTTATTGACAACCGTTGCAAATTCATGCAATGCACGTTCAGTCATCGGTCTCACTGGAAAATCCTTAAAACCACCAACTAACAGAAATGTTTTTCTGCCAATCGTAACATTCTTAATAAGTCCAGTCTTAACACGGCCATCATTATAAATCTTATCAGACAACGAGTTAGCACCTTTTGAATAAATATATTCAGAATCACGTTCAAGGTTCATAATATTAGCATTAAATGCTGGAGTACAAATTTCAGAAATTTGTCTAAAAGTAACCAAATGGTTTACATCAAGGTCGTATGTTTTCCAAACCATTGAACATTTAATTGTTTCACATAAATTCTTTAAATCGCCATTACCATAAATTTTGATTCGCGATTCTTCAGTATCATCTTCAGACAACGGCAAAATAGTTACAATATTGCCGCGTTCAATCTTTATGTGATTACTTTCGTCTAATCCAGTATACAAATATGCTGAAGAACCTGATCTGTCCATAACATATTTAGCAGACCACACAATTGCTTCACTATCAGTGTCACCAGCATGTATTTTAACCTTAATCATAATTCTAAATATAGTAAATTGTTGTTTATGTGTAAATAGTTCTTATAATGAACCGCCTATTCAGTTAACCTTGGTGATGAAAATTGTTAGCAAACTGTTAATAAATTGTGTTATTTGTTAACAGTCTGAAATTTCTCTTAATAAACGTTCTGTTCGTTCATTTTCGAAGTAAACTTTTAATGCCGCATAGTTATCGTTCTTAATAGAATCCTTAATGGTTTTTAAGTAGATAATTAGTGATTTAACATCTTTAAACGTCTTAAGTGAATAACCGATGTCTTCTTTAGTCACAGATTCTGATTCAATTAAATCAAAATACTTAACTAAATTAGAACATAGCATTTTAGCTTTATCTCTATGTAACTTGGACTTGCTTGGAAACATAACCATTTGTGTCGTGTCATCATAAGATGCATACACATTTCCATCACACATTAGTCTTAACAGAATTTTAACATTAATTCCTAATGATTCTCTATAAGAATGAAATGGAAAAGTAATATATAACAAGCTACCCTTTTCAATCTTTGGATAGAGTTCTTCTTCAGGGAAGTTTTCGCTTAACTCATTTATCCAAAATTCATATTTGAGAAAATCTCGCTTAATACCATCTAATTCCTTAATACGTTTTTCTGTTTCTTCTTCAATGCATTGCATTAACTCCTTGAAAGATTCATTCGCCATACTTAATATAATATAAAAAACCCACTTACATTCGTAAGCGGGTAAAAGGAAAAACTTTTTATTCAGTCACCTTACATCATTCCAGGTATTCCCATTGGCATTGGAGGCAATTCAGGCTTTTCTTCCTTCTTCTCAACAATGACACAATTGGTTGTGAGAATCATCGATGCAATAGATGATGCATTCTTCAATGCGTTCTTAGTAACCTTAACAGGGTCAATAATTCCATTTTCAACGAGATCATAAAACTTATCAGCGCGTGCATCGTAACCCTGGTTTCCGGAAAGTTCCTTAACCTTATTGAGGATAACGGATGGTTCCTTACCTGCATTGGCAACAATTTGTCTTAATGGTTCTTCAATGGCGCGGAATACAATCTTACCACCAGTAAGCTGATCTTCATTATCAAACTTAACGGAATCCTTAATCATTTCTGTTGCGCGGATTAAAGCAGTACCACCACCAGCAACAATACCTTCCTCAACAGCAGCCTTAGTTGCGTGGAGTGCGTCATCAACACGGTCCTTCTTTTCATTCATTTCAACTTCCGTTGCTGCACCAACCTTAATAACACCGACACCGCCTGCGAGCTTAGCAATTCTCTCCTGGAGCTTTTCTTTTTCATAAACGGAATCAGTTTCACTTAATTGATTCTTAAGTTGAGCTACTAACTGGTTAATATCTTCCTTAGTTCCAGCGCCTTCAATAATGGTCGTAGAATCCCTGGTGATCTTAACAGTTTTTGCTGTACCCATGCACTGTGGATCTGCGTCGGAAAGCTTAATACCTAATTCATCACTAATCAATTCACCACCAACAACAGTAGCAATGTCCTTAAGGTTATTTGTTCTGGAATCACCATAACCAGGAGCCTTAACAGCACAAACCTTAATAGCACCACGCATCTTGTTAATGACCAACGTGCTTAATGCTTCTGAATCAACGTCTTCAGCAATAATAAGGATTGCTCTCTTATTAGCATTAGCAAATTCAAGGTGAGACAAAATATCTTGGACAGATGAAATCTTATGGTTATAAAGTAAAATCAATGGATTATCAAGTTCTACTTCCATCTTCTCTGGATTAGTAACAAAGTATGGAGAAAGATAACCATTACCAAACTGCATACCTTCAACAACATCAAGAACAGTATCAGCGGTCCTGGATTCTTCAACAGTAATGACACCATCCTGACCAACCTTTTCCATTGCATTGGCAATCATGTTACCAATTTCCGTATCGCCATTTGCAGAGATGGTACCTACCTGAGCAACAGCTTCAGTAGTTGTTACCTTAATCGAAATCTCATCAAGTTTCTTAACAATAGCAGTAACAGTCTTATCGATACCAGTCTTAATTTCCATCGGGTTAGCACCAGCAGCGATATTCTTCAATCCTTCACGTGCAATAGCTTGAGTTAATACGGTAACAGTAGTCGTTCCATCACCAGCAATGTCATTAGTCTTCTGAGCGCCTTCTTTAAGCATCTGTACGCCCTGGTTGGCAAAAGCATCTTCCAATTCAATAGACTTAGCGACAGTAACACCATCCTTCGTAACTGTTGGCGCGCTGGATCCATTGGCAATCATAACATTCTTTCCGGAAGGACCCAAAGTTACCTTAACTGAATCTGCAAGGACATTAACACCCTGCATAATCTTTTCACGTGCCTGTACATCAAATAAAATTTCTTTAGACATATTTTTTCCTTTTGTATATTAAAAACTAAAGCAAAATATAGTAATTTTGCTTAATTAAATTGAAATTATAATTATTTTCTGATTATCTTAATTGAAAAACCGGGTTTTGTGACCCGGTTATCAAATATATAAAGGAACAATCATGGATTAGCGTTTTGCAGCTTCGAGCTTAATCTGCTTCTTAGCAGCTTCGATCTTTTGTCTTAATTTAGCTCTAACGGCCGTCATAATTCCTTCTTCAAGCAAATCGTATCTGGAGTTCCAGAGCTTACCGATGATGTAATCGGACTTTTCGCTTAAATATTGGCCCTTCTTAGAGAACTTATTAAATGCTTCGGACTTGGTTTCGTCAGCTGGAGTTTCTTCTTCTTCACTAGAAGATTCTTCACCACCTTCGTTATCACCTTCAGAAGATTCACCGCCCTCAGAAGATTCACCTTCACCATTATCAGTAGATTCACCACCTTCTTCAGATCCAAAGTCGTCACCGCCTTCTTCACCGCCGAAATCGTCACTACCTTCAGATTCGCCACCGAAATCATCTTCACCGCCGAAGTCTTCAGTAGATTCAGCTTCTCCTTCAGATTCGCTTCCTTCTTCCTTTTCAGTATTGAGGTTATCAACCTTATCAGTCAATGTCTGGATTGCTGTGGTAAGAGTTGCAAGGATGTCCTTAAGCTCGGAGGTACCTTCTGGTTCATCCTTAACACCATCATCTTCCTTCTTGTCGTCACCTTCCTTGAAGTCTTCAGTGTTTTCACCTTCCTTATCGCCTTCACCTTCATCAGGGAAATCATCTTCACCAAATGATTCTTCATCACCGTCTTCAGATGGTTCTTCGGAAATATCGATGTCATCAGATGGTTCTTCTAAAGAAGCATCGCTTTCTTCCTTCTTTTCCTTTGTTTCTTCCTGACCGGTAGTGTCATCGGTAGTAACCGGTTGTTCTTCCTCACCGTCAAGGAAACCTTCGTTAAGCTTGTGGGATTTCTTCCACTTCTTGAATTCAATATCTTCTCTGTTTTTCATAATTCTCTTTTCCTTTATATATCTTTATTATTTATAAAAATATTTTTAGAGCGTATTTTTATAAAGTTGATATTCCGGAGAGCTTAATAGCTCGTCAAACTTTTTACTGATATTAATGGCTTTTATAAAGTTAACCTCTTCGTTACATACTATAGACTTAAGGTCAGCCATGTAGTTATCAAAGGTAGCTTTATAGTTCTTGGAAAGCTTAAAGACATCCATAACAGATGCTGGTCTATATGCATTCTTCAATACCTTAATAGTATTAGCATCCAGGTTATCCTTAATGAACTTTTCCGTTACACCAATAACATTCTTAATGATCTCATCCTTCTTGATGACATCAATGTCTCCATTAAGAACCTTTGGGATTACCAAGATATAGATTAATGGATTGTTTTCCATAGAGCTGAACTCTGAGGACTCATTTACCATATATTCTTTAAGACTTTGCATGATTAATTACCTTTTCTTGTTATTTTCTTTAAATTCTTTATATTGTACTGCAATTTCGGCAATAGAAACAGCAATCTGTTGAAGAGTACCCTTAATTTCTTTAATATCTTCCTTAATACCGCTATTTTCATGTATTAAGAAATCAATATCCTTTTGCATCAATAGCTTACTGTTCTTAAGGTCATCAATTTCCTTTTTAAGACCAGATATACTATCATCACGTGTAGCTGCTGTATTCTTTCTCTGTAAAAAGACAATCAAATAAACAATTACACCTGATAATATTGCCGTTGCGTTACCGGACTGAAATGCTGTGGTTAATAAATCTTCCATATTTTCCTTACTCCTTTATAATTATTTATATTAGTTTCTAGGAGGGTCAGTTTCATCCCAGTAATAGAAGATTGCAGGGTTAGCACGTGATTCATCCAAGGTAACGGCTTTATTTTCCCATAACGCGGACATTCCCATTTCACCCATGTGGTTAAGGATCCACTCAATCAATTTCCTATTTCCGGAAACGGATCCAGCAAGGTCAGCCATATTATCATTCAACGTGTCAATATCACGTATCATAGCACTTGCTGTATCGGTATTTACCAATCCAGTCTTATAACCATCAGTTGCTTGATCAACGATGCTTATAGCTTTAATTGCATACGGAGAAAGTCTTAACGGTCTTTCATACGTACCGACACCAACAAGCGTTCCACTGAAGTCACCATATGCACCAGCATCGTGGGCAAGTTTTTCACTGTCAGTCCAAACATGGACACCAGATGCATCTAGCTTCTTGGCATCTAATGCGGAAATAGCACTAAGAATACCTGGTACATACCCTGCGGAATTCCACATTCCGGAATTGGCAGAGAGTACATCATAACCGTACTTTAAATCATCCCAGCCGCTGAATTGCTCTAACTGTGCACTTATAGTGCTGTAAGAAGATACTGCAGCAGAAATTGTTTCTGGATCAAATCCTGTTAATCCACTGAGTGAGGAATAACTATTCCATAACTCAGCATCTGCACTCGTTACACAAATGCATGGGTCATCAAAAGGTTCACAACAATCCTGCCACCATGGTTGTACATTAGCAGGCTCACTATCATTCCAACGATGGAAACGTGTACGCGGCCAATCAGCATACGGAACATTTGGCCAGTCAGGAAAATGAGGGATATGACTTGGGTCATCCCATCCTGGTGGCGTTGGCGGATTATTTCTGTTATTCATCATATATTATTTATAATAGCAAAAAACTCTCAGAAAATGAGAGCTTTTTACTTAAAAATAACTAAAGAATTAAAGGTACTTAGCAGCCTGTCTTTCCGACCAAGAATACCCTGCATAAGGATCTTCTTTCTTTTGTGGCTTTGGCTGTGCTGGCGGTACATTTTGCTGTGGCGCTGGAGTCGGGGTAGTACGCGCCGGATTAGTATTCGGCGGTATGACCTGGAAACCATGCTCCCTGGCAACTTGTAGTGCAATCTCTGTAGGGTCTTCTACCTTACGGACATTATAACCATTAGCCTTGGCAATATTCTTTGCTTGTTCTATACGATCATCAGGCAAGGAAACGTTATATCCTGCTTCCTTCGCTACTCGCTTAGCCTGTAATATTTCTTCAACACTGTAATCACTCATTTTTGAACCTCTTTATATATTTGATTTGAAATCTTATTATTTATATCTTTTGTGTGGCATATCTGATGACACCATCTGGGTTATGCTTCCAGTCATTGATGAATTCATATAATGTACGACATTCGGTAATCATCTTTTCATCTTCAGGATCGTTCTTCACAATCCTTATGGCAGCATCTGTTACGGAGATTATTTCATTGTTCCATAACATAGCGCTGTTATTGATAGGACCGGAAACGTTATAATCCTGCGTGGTTTCTTCCCTGGACGACTCTGGCATGTAAGGGTTAAGTAATACATAGTTACATCCTTCCTTGACATATATATTACCTTCCTGATCAATTATGGTACCATCAATCAATTCCTTAAACGTCTTTCCGTTATTTGGATTATAGGAATTCCAAGCCTGGATAAAGGCATCCTTTGTCAACTTAAACTTCTTAACCATATGGTTATTCTTCCAGTTGCCTTCCTTTAAATCTGTCCAAGACATGCCACCTGGGAATATGTTTTTACTAAGGTTGTATGCCGCATTAGCCGATTTCAGTTTATTCGGGTCAATACATTTAGCATATGCAGCATCAAGTTCTTCCTTTAAGTTACTGCACATTACTTTGGCGCCATCCAATCCGCCATATATCGCGTTCTTGAATTCCTGGGAAACGTCATAACCCTGACCATTCTTTTCTAGCTTAAGCTTGGATAAGCAGTCCTGGTAGAAATTAGATGCTGTGGCTATTTCCGAACAAGAATAACTGTCATCGAATGCACAAGTAAAGAATGATATAAGCTTGTCCAGGTAATCCATGATCCCCCAGTCAATGACGGTATTAAGATAACCTTCTACAAGTATTTTTAATTTCCTGATGTTACGACCCAAGAAATTATAAAACGACATTATTATATCTGCACACCATTCAAAAAGCTTTTTAATGTACGATATACCAAATTCAATGGAAAAGCCTGCAGCACATACTGTCTGTTGGAATGCGGTAAAGTCTGTAATGGATTGGCTAATAAGATCCATTGTATCTAACGTGCTTGTAGACTTGCAACGTGCATCTAAATAGGAACGTACCTTTTGGTTTAACCAGGAATCGGAATCAAGTAATTCAGCCAATAAAGCAGCACATTTCCACAATTTATTACACCAGAAAGACTTATCTGTACCAAAAACTGCGCTATATAACAGGTCAAACAGTTCTTTTTCATACTGTTTTATCAGGTTAGCAACAGTCCTGATAGTAGCATTTATGATATAATTTACCGTTGTCATTAAGGTTGAAACAAGGGTATCAATACGTTTTAACAGGTTCTTTGCTACGTTACAATAACCTGTTAATGCTGCTTTAATTACAGCGAATGAACCATAAAGATATGTACATACTAGACTAGTGAATCCCATATGTTCTATTTATAATACATTTTTCGGGGAAGATTTTAAATGAGTATAGTATTCCTTTGCCCATTTAAACAGTACTTTATTTCTAGCTAGGCTACGGCTTAGTACCTTTAGTTCCTAGATCTTAGTTAAGTATTTTATTAAATGCTTTAATTAAACCTGTTTAAATGTAATATTAAATATTATCTATAGCCTCGACGTTAATAGACTTGCAAGAGACATCAAGCCTATTCAGGAACGAATAGACTAGACAACATACCTGCTGTCAACTCTCGTGGACTTACATATAGGCTTATGGGTCGGTCATCCTGTACACCAGCTACATCCTACACTGCCAATGGCGGCTTATCTAACGGAATCGCTACTTCCGTCTTCGACGATGGACTTCAGGGGTTTCTTGCAATGTCTGCCATCTCCAACATCCCTGGCTGGACCCGTTAGGTGCCTCGAACGATATCCCACGTCCTTTAGGAAGACCACTCTGGTTCCAGACTTCTTTGCATCGAGTATCTCTCAACTCCAGTTGCTGTCTATACTATATATAATCTTTTGAAATTCTGACTATTTCTACTTAATTAAATATAGTTTCAAATATAAAAAATTATGGTTAATCAACAAATAACCATAAAATTATTCTGTATTTTCTTAAAATACTCAAAATATTTACAAAAGTTTACACAAACCATATAATTTTCTATATTTACTTTATATATGTTTGTAGAATTTAAAAAGTTGTCATTTTGTAATATCATGTCTTATGGTGCCTCTGGCGCGGAAATAGATTTCCAAACTGGATTAAATACCATCAAAGCAGTTAATGGATCCGGTAAGTCTTCTATCCTAGATGCATTAACCTTTGTCCTTTTTGGTAAACCATATCGTGATATAAGATTATCAGAATTAGTTAATACAACTAATGGTAAAGGTCTTGAGGTAACGTGCGAGTTTAAAATAGGTACGGACCTGTACATGATCCGTCGTGGATTAAAACCTGCGATCTTCGAGATATACAAGAACGGAAAGGAAATGGACATGTTATCCACCAAAAAGCTTAACCAGGATGAAATTGATAAGCTTTTAGGTATTAACTTA
The DNA here is from genome assembly GCA_017652345.1 of Methanobrevibacter sp. The sequence continues at coordinate 9,834 of JAGCBE010000339.1, read as the reverse complement.
AGACTTTTCAAGAACATCGTAGCTGTCGCAGTTACGAATAACAAACCATTCCTTAGTCTGTCTATAGGTGATAAGCGTGCCTTAATTGAAAACATCTTTAATATAGATGTACTTGGTTTAATGTGCAAAGACGTTAAGAAACGGAAAACGGTTAATAATACCGAGCTGGATCTTAAAACAACCGAGCTACGTGGTGTTACCAATTCCATTGAAGATAATGAATCCTATATAGAAAACATGAAAAAATATATAGCATCCTTCAATGAAGTAAAGGACACTAACATTAAAACTATCCAGGAAAACATCGATAAGTACCAAAAGGAAATCGATAAGCGTACCAGTAACGTTCTCCTGGCTGAATCTAAGATTAAGGAACTTACTGAAGAAATAGGTTCCATCCCAGATAGAACTATCGGGGAATCACTTAAAATGGAAATCGGCAAGGTACAGTCCATTATCGATACCATTAATAATACATTATCCAAGCTTAAGAAATCACGTCTATGTCCTGTATGTAATTCTCCATTAGACGAAGGTCATGCCAGAAAGCATATCGAGGAAATGATTACAGAGAAAAAGGATATGGAAAAGGTACAATTACCTTTATTAATGGAAAAGTATAATGCTTATAATAATGAAGTTAAAGCTTATCAGGACAAGCAATCCTTTATACAAACCATACGTGATAAAGCTCGTACCGAAGAAATTACTAGGTCCACACTGGAAACGGAACTTAATAGAGCTAAACAGAATCTAGAAAAAGAATCTACCAAGGTCTGTTCAGCATCAGTTGATGTATATGTAGATAAGCTTAACAAGTTACGTAGCCAATGTGAAGTACTTAATAAGGACATTGAATTATTAACGGAAAAGATCTTAATCGATACCCAGCTAATAAAACTATTAGGCGACGATGGTATTAAGACATATTTCTTTAAGAAATTAGTCAAGGTCCTTAATAAATCAGTAAATGAATACCTTAATAAGTTCGAGTTGAAGAATACTATGATTGAATTCGACGAGACCATGACGGAAACAATGATGACCAATATGGTTCCAAGAACGTACTCAAGCTATTCATCTGGTGAACGTACTAGAATTGACATGTCCATCCTATTAGCATTCTTTGACATTAGTAGACAAATATCTAACTGGTCATGTAACATTCTCTTCATTGACGAGTTATTGGATCAGAATATTGACCAGTCCGGAATCGAACAATTCGTGGCTACGTTACATAACTTGATTCAACTTAACAAGAAAAAGCTTGGTATATATATCATATCACATAAGCTTAATGAACTTAAGATACAAATGACAAGTACCATTGAAATTAAAAAAGTTCATGATTATAGTATATTAGAGGTTAAATATGGATAATAACTGGCAACAGATTTCATTACTAGAAGCTAAATTCTTTACTCAGTCTGGTAAGTTCCAGGCAGTACAGGAGATAGATCCATTCGCAATGGAAGAACAAAAATTTCTCTTAAAGGAAAATAATAGTATTAGATTTAAATTCAAGATGGTCATGAGTGACCCTGCAAAATATTATATTTATCCTATTGTAAATGGTAATCCAGCTACAGTAGAAAAGCTTAAAGAAGCAGCAGGTATTACGGAGATTTAATGAAAATAGCAATGATAGCAGACCTGCACTTCGGAATTAAGAAAGCAGACCCTACCTTTATGGAATCACAATTACGTTTCTTCAAAGAACAATTTGTTCCTGAACTTAACGCGGCTGGTATTAATACTATATGGATTCTTGGTGACGTTTTCGATACCAGGCAGACCATTAATACCATGACTATCAATAAGGTTATCGAGTTATTCAAGGACACCTTAAGAGATTTCGATATCAACATTATAGTCGGAAACCATGACATGTACCTAACAACAGACACAGGTATTAACTCTTTAAAGATCCTGGACCTGTTACCTAAGGTTACAGTATATGAGAATCAAACGTCTTTAACTATTGACGGAAAGAAGATATTGGTACAACCGTGGATCGTGGATTATAAGCAGGAAAACCTTATTACTGGTAAGTATGACTATTGTTTCTGTCATGCAGATATAATTGGGTTTGATCAAGGTGGTGGTCGTCTTTCTGAATCAGGACTTGTAGCTAAAGAACTATTAAAGCATATAGATGCTGTCTATTCAGGACATTACCATAACGGCATTCATAGACAGTTCGAACCAGGTAAGTCTGTTACATACCTAGGTGCACCATATCAACTGACCAGGATTGACCGTAACGGCATTAGAGGTTATCATATACTAGACATAGCTACTGGCGAACGTACTGTAGTTGAAAACCATATATCCATCAAGTTCACCAGACATGTTTACCCCGACATTAATACAACAATGGTACCGGGTAACGTTGTCGATATAGACATTCCAGCTGAATTCTCTGACCAGACCAAAAAGATTACTGACCTGGTTAATAAGTTGGAAAAGATGGGTCCCGCTTATCCTGTCAATATCAATTACCTCCCAGCAGAAGATGATTGTACTGAGGTCATCGATACAGAGAATCTTAATATAATCACATTGTTCAAGAATTACCTGGAGCAGGTAGAATTGGATGCTAAACATAAAGATATGCTCTATGATAGCTTTATAGAACTATATAATAATTATAAGGAACAAGGAAAATGAATTATGTAGTAATGGGTATCGATCGAATCGGTAAAGATACCTTCATTGAAAATAACTTTCCGACTCATAAGAAGATTCACTTAACGAAACCGCCAAAGGATGTAGATCCACTTGAGTTCTCAAAAATGGAATACTGTGATTACTTCGTCAATCTTATGAAGAATGATAACCTGGTATATAACCGTGGTCATATCGATGAATTCGTATACGCGCCAATCTATAGGAAGTATTCTACCCATTGGTTGACAATAATGGAAGAAGAATTCGCACAGGCTGTGGCAAACACTGTCTTCATTCTATTGTACACCGATAACTTCGATATGATGGTTGATGATGGTTTGTCTCATGATTTTAACCGCAAGGAAGAAGAACAAGCACTTTTCCATAAGTACTTTGACGAATCCAAGATGATAAACAAGATTAAGATCAAGGTTAATGATGGTAATAAGTATCGCAATCCAGACGATATCAGGAATGATTTGGGCTTGGCATTACGTGAAACACCTATCATTAAGGAAGAAATTCCAGTAGAAGTTCTAAAGTCAATGTTTAGTGGAAATTAATTACTATATTTGGTATATATGAAGCAATATCTTGATATATTAGATAGAATATTAAAGGAAGGAAAGCTTAAGCATAACCGTACTGGTGTCGATACACTTTCCATCTCTGGTTCCATGATCGAGTTCGACATGTCCACAGGGAAGTTTCCGTTATTGACTACCAAGAAGATGGGTCTTAAAAACATCTGCGCTGAACTTGAAATGTTTATCAAGGGTATAGCCAATAAGGAATTCCTCCAGGAACGTAATTGCCATATTTGGGATGAATGGGCCAACCCGGCTAAAGTACCCTATGGTAACGATGACGAATCCAAACGGAAAATGCTTGAGGAAAAGGACCTAGGTAAGATCTATGGGTACCAATGGAACAACTTCAATGACTCTGGAATCAATCAGTTGAAGAATGTCATTGAGACGTTACAGAAGAATCCAAGTGATCGTAGGATGCTTGTTTCCGCATGGAACCCACAGCAGTTGGGCGAAATGGCGCTGCCTCCTTGCCATTATTGTTTCCAGTTACTATCCAATGAAGGGTACGTGGATCTACTGTGGAATCAAAGGTCAAGTGATTTTCCGTTAGGAGTACCATATGACCTGGCATCGTACGCTATGTTACTTACCCTTATCTGTCAACAGGTTAAGATGAAACCTGGTAAGGTTATTGGTTTCTTCGCTGATTCCCATATCTATGTCAATCAGATTGAAGGTGTCAAGGAACAGTTAAAGCGTACTCCACTGGAACAACCTTCCGTTAAAATCCTTAATGCGGAGGATCCAAACTGGACTATATGGGATTGGAAGTATACCGACTTCGAGTTACTGGATTACCACTCTCATCCAGGAATTAAGTTCCCAGTTGCCGTTTAATATTATTTCTCCATAATAACCCCAAAACCGGTTATCCGTTAAGGATTTCCGGTTTTTATTATAAATATTATATAAAACAAATATTTTAGGAGAATTATTATGAATATTTCTATGGATCAAATACAACAAGCACGTCAGATGCAGGATTCCATCGATGCATTAGACGATCGTGAATACATCAAGACCATTTGTTCTTACATTGGACAGATGATTGATAATCCGGCAACGCGTAACCTTGACTTCACTGAAGCACGTGAGCTTTGCAAGCAATTCGCTGAATCAATTGAAATCCAGCTTGAAAACCAGGCTTCGAACATTACGGAACCGGAAGATGATATCGCATATGATAATGACGGGATTGACTTTGACGAATCCTTCATTAAACAGAATCGTAAACCATCATTGGATGAAGCTAAGGAATTCCTCAAGAAACAAGGTTATCGTCTTAACGGCTAATATTTAAAATATATAAGAAATCAGGTTACCCTCGTAAAAGAAGGTAACCTTTTTATATCTATAAATAATACATGAATATTAAATTAGGTGAATATATCGTAAGTACGCTTGGTAATAAGGTATATGACGAACTGGAAATAGATCCAGCGGATTATAATAAGTTACCAGCTTCGGAATTCTATGATGAAGTTATATCATCCTGTGAGGTTCTTCGTCCTGATATCATAAAACAATATAAGAAGGATCAATTGACCAGTGGCAGTACATCTTCCGAAACAGCAGAGAAGAAACGTATAGCGAAGCATAATAAGGTACTGGACGAGTATATAGAAAACAATTTCTACCTGGCATTAAAGATAACCTATGATATATTTACCCATACCGGAAAGTATAACCTAGGTCAGGATTACCATAAGATCAAATATTATGAAGAAGCTTTCCTTAACTTCGTTAAAGGTAAACGTGCAAAGGACATAAATAAGTATCTTATTGATAATGAAGCAGGAAACCTTCCAAGGTCAAGTATCAACTGTAAGAAGATGAGAAACTTTATTATATATCTGGCACAGAAATATAAAGGACAATATGAAAGATGATGTCGCTATCCTAATGGATCAGTTTATCAAAAAGCTTCAAGAGAAAGGTTATCTCGAAGATAATGGAATGTATAACCTAGATACATTACAGGAAGAAACAGGATACGACTATTATTATCTAATGTGTTCCAATAACTGGAATACCCTATATGTATTACCAAGGAATCCAACTGAAGTAAAATATGTATTATATAACAGATTACATAGAGTTCTTCTGGAACCATATGATAATGAACGTTGGACATGGTTTCAGTATTCACCAGTTTCTGACCTCTGGATTTCTGAAGAAAGAAGAGCTAAAGACGATGAAATGTGTGAAATAATTAAAAAAACAGCTAAACAACTTGGAATTAATCTTCAATCATCATTAGAACAAGCAGCCGAGTTATTAGCGGATAACGAATTCGAGGATATTTAATATGCAATTATCAGAACAACAAAGAAATAAAATAGCACAGTATATTATCGATTTATATAAAAACGGAATAATTGATAAGGACGGTAAATTTACAAACCTCGGAGATGAAAAACAAAAAGAATTCACTGGTACTTCTTTCCTATATTGTGTAGCTGGTGAAGAACCGGTTGGAAAATATGTCGAAGAAAATAATTTGGAAAAATTAAGAAGTCTTGCTGGTTCAATATGGTTATTATTCGATAAAGATCGCAGCTCATGGAACTGGCTATTCATTTTAGCTGTTGACTCTGTGGTAAATAATGATGCTAAATTAGAAGCAGTACTTAATTTAAATCGTGAAATGTATGGTTTAAAAAATAAAACTTCACTAGAAAAAGCCGCTGAACTATTAGACGATAGTAATGAATTCGAGGATATTTAATATGAAACCAACAGAAGCACAAATAAATAAATTATTTAAATTTGTTAATGCCTTATATCAAAATAAAATAATTGACCAAAATGCACGGCTTACAGAAAAAGGTTCAAAATTACAATATGAATTTGTAGACGTTATATATCATAATTTGCTTGTATCATCAGAAGTTTTTAAAACTTATATAGATACCGGCGATGATTCAGATCTAAAAGAAGAACTTGGAGATGGCTATATATGGCTCTTAACTAGTAACCGTTTTCAAGGTGGTAACTGGAATTGGGTAAGTAATATGAATCAAATATCAGTTGATTTAGATAAAATAATTGATCTAAATTATGAAATGTATAAAATACCAAAATATACAGAACTTGAAAAAGCAGCTGACCTATTAGCCGATAACGAATTCGATGACATCTAACTGTACCAATGGTTACTGTCTGTATCAATAGAACCGGAACAAAATTCCGGTTTTTCTTATAATACCAAGGTTTCAGCTTCCTTATCTAATTTCTTTTTATAGACGATACCCTGCAGGTCTTCAATAATACTTTTCAATTCAGAAATGGTTTTATCCTGTTCTTCAACACGTTTTTCCATTTCCTTATACTTATCACCAAGTGCATCACTAAGCGATAATTGCCAGTCACAATCATGTGCTTCCGTCATTACTACACCAGTATTTGCCGGAGCAATATCACCATACATACTGTCATAATAATCAGTATTCGATTGCCAGGGATTACTAACGCTAGCTGAAATACCAACCATTCGGTCAGCATCATCAGTTAACCAATAACTAGTATCATGATTACTAACATTACTCATGTCAGCTGAAACAGGACTAGGGTATTCTCTACCCCAGTTATCTATCACCGTTCCACGTTCTTTCATCCATTCACTAAAAGTACTCATAATTAAATATCTTCAAATTCTTCGGTTACTTCATACAAACCATCATCTTTAAAAAATTCTGATCTTTTAAGTCCTCTATATTCAGTCCAATACGGATCTAACCATTTAATAAATTCTTTTGCTTTATCTAATGTAAATTCTTTTACTCGATAAACAGCCTTCTTATAATCCATTACAATAGGAACATCTTCAGTCACATCCATAATAGATCCAATATACTTATCAAAAAAGGGTGGATTAATAATACCACTACCCATATCATGGTTAAATGCCGGATGACTATTTAAATAATCTGCTACTTCTTTACTAAAAAAACTATCTTGCCAAATCATTAAATATCCTCGAACTCATCGGTTACTTCATACAAACCATCATCTTTAAAGAATTCTGAACGTTTTAACCCTTTATATTCTGTCCATAACGGATCTATCCATTTAATAAATTCCTTAGCATTTTCCATTGTAAATTCGCTACAATCACATATAGACTTACGATATGCATCATTAATAGGAACTTCCCATGCAGTCGTTATATATCGTTTATAGAAAGTTGATTCTATAATACAACACTTCATTGAACTAAATGCAGGATGCGAATTTAAATAATCGCATACTGCCTCGGAAAAACCTCTACAACTGGTATCTATCATATCATATAATATAACAATTTTTATATAATCCGTTAACCTATTTTAACTAAATAGATAACTTTAAGATACCCTTCGGAACCACAGGCAACAATGCTTTCTTATGATTTTCCTTAACAGTTTTTATAAAATCCATTAAATATTCACTATTAGATTCTTTATATCTACGTTTCTGTTCTTCAATACTTCCAAATTTTTCTTTAGTATCAATAACAATATGACCATCTAACGTCATACCAAGAACATAATAACTTTCTGTATTTTCAAAAAAAGAAATTTGAAGATCAGTAATGTCATAGTTATCAAAATCTTCTATTCTGGTTTCATTCTTATGTTCAGCAAATACACGAGGAAGATCGTTTAAACCGCCGCCATCAAGCCAGTCAGCCGCAATATGTGATCCTTCTAAATGTATTGAATAACATGACAAACAACAAGAATGCCAAATTCTTACAAGACTATCATCAAATAACCATTTACTAAATGTTTTCAAACTTTTTGCATTAAGTTCATGTTCAGCCAAATAGTCTTTCCACTTCTTCATCATGACTATAGCATTATTATATTCACTAGGTTCAAAACCCAGAAATATAATCCAATCCTTCCATATCTCTTCCATTACAATTCCCTTAACTAAATTTTATCCGGTATACTTAATAAACCTTTAGGAACAATCGGTAATGGATCTGAAGGATCAAAAAATCCAGAACTCTGTACATTATGGAATTCACACCATAATGGTTCAACCTGGTCAAAAAACCAATCACAGTCATCTTCAGTTATTTTAGTATACTCGCCACGGAACCAAATAGCACTTGTCATTATATGTAACCTATCTGAATCATCAGCTACACGTTCTAACTTATCAGCTATATACTCATAAAAACTTTCTTTACAAATCCTACCAGGTTCAGCATCCCTAAACATAGGATGTGAATTTAAATAATCCGCAATTTTCTTATTGTGTTCCCCTTCTTTCTGGGTCAAACAATCTATATCACATAACATTACCATAATAACTACCTTAACTAAAGCTTAATAGGTATCTGCAATAATCCCTTCGGAACCGTAGGTAACTGTGCTTCAAAAAACCCAGAAGTCTTAACTTTATAGAACTTACACCATAATGGTTCAATGATTTCTTTAAAAAATTTATCACAATCTTCTTTGGTTATACGTTTAAAATCACAACTAAACCAAATAGCATCGTCCATCTTTTTCCAAAACTCGACGTTCGATCCTTTTCTATTATCAAATGAATCATCATAATATTCAAAGAAATCACTAATTGCAATACCACGCCGGGTTTTAAACATAGGATGCGTATTCAAATACTTAGCAATTTTACTAGAACCATGAACCATTATTATATTCTCCTAAATACAAATATAATAAAAAATAGGGCCTTTGGAAACCCTATTTTACTTAATATATTTTCATTTCAGCTATATATCGTCAAACTCGCTATCAGACAATAATTCAGCAGCCCGCTCCAATTCATTAACCGGTAAATAACCAGTTCTCTCTATCCCTTTATAATCACACCATGCCGGTTCTATATACCGCAAAAAACACTCAGCCTTCTTCATGTTTATACTATGATAATATTGTTGGTCATCATTTGAACACGTAGCTAATATAACCGGCAATACATAGGTTTCAAACTCGTTTAACGTCATGTGAACACGGTTTTCCAAATAATCCTTTAACCGTTTCTTCGCTTCATTAATTATATCAACTCTCGGAAGATTATAATATGTTCCAAGAAACTCGGCATTTTCATCATACCAAGCATGGTAAAAACCATTATTAATAAAATAACCATTAGTATTTAAAAACGCCGGATAATTATTAATATAATCCTGGGTTTTTCTACTATCACATAATACGCCCATTATCGCCATTCTTATTTTTCTCCTATTCTATTTATAACCGGTTATCCGTAACCAATTATTTACATTGTGGAGAAAATTCAGAATTATGTAAAGGTAAGTTTACGCAAAGATTTGGAAACCTAAAATTTTTTGAAAAATTTTTTTCGAAACCGTCAGAAAAATTGTCAACTGAGATCAGGTTTCGGTTTTGACTAGGTTTTATAGAAATAGAGGTTTTATGGTTTCGTGTTTAGGTAGGTTTTATAGAACTAGAGGTTTTATGGTTTCATTTTCTAGTAGGTTTTATAGAACTAGAGGTTAAATTAGCTTAATATAACCCTAGGGCCCCCCTTAATAAATTGTTAGTAACTTGTGTCTATGTCCTTATATAAACACATATTATTCACTACTTAT
>JAGCBE010000338.1 GCA_017652345.1 Methanobrevibacter sp. | reverse complement strand
TCCATCAACTTTTGCTCTCAATATTAATTTAATGTTAGCTACATCAACTTGATTTCCAACGTATGAATAGAGAATTTGTTTGTTTTCATCAGATGGTGTTTCTGAGGAAGCGAGCAATTTATCTAAATAATATTTATCTAATGCAGATTCCAAAGGAAGGACCATACCTGTTTTTTCGTATTCAGGAAGCACTTCTTCTAAAATCGGTGCATACTCAGTTCCATCTAATCCTGCAACAACATCTGTTACAGTGTCAACATCACTTAAACGTTGTAAATCTTCATATAAAGAACCAGTAGGAACTAAAAGTTCTTCAGTAGCTTCTTGGCTTAATCCTGCTTCTTTAGCAGTCAATAAGCTTTTAATATTAGCAATGTCAGATTTCTTTGCCATTACTTTAAATGAAGATTGAATTTCTTTAGGAGCCATTCTTGAAACTAAATCGTAAGTTTCACCAAGTTGAATATCTAATGCCTTTTCAAGTGTATAATTATCTAAGTATTCAGCATAGTCAGGAGATCCTCTGAGATAGTTGGTAATTTCTTCAACATTGTTTGCTTCAACAAGTTCAGAAATTTGTTTGTCGTCAAATAATCTTCCTTTTCTTGCTCTTACTCTCGCATTAGGATGAAGATATGGATAAACATCTAAAATTGGTCTAGTTGCAACAATTACAATAATTGCACCAATAACTACAAATGCTAAAAGAACTATTGCTAAAAATGCCTCATTAGAAAGTCCTAAGGAACTTATGATTGTAGCAATTTCATCAGCCATAATTCATCTCTCCTAATCAAATAAAGTTTTTGCAACTTCTGAACGTAATGATTTCTTAAATCTTAACATTCTAGATTCAATAGTGTTATTAACTTGAATTTCACCATTTCTTGTTCTTAATATAGCTCCACCAATGGTGTCAATAGGTTCACCAATTTCTAAAGTAGTTTCAACATCAGTTTCACGGGAAACTTCTGTAGCGATTATACTTAAATCAGATGGTTTTTCACGTTTAATTAAAGATTTAATTAATCCGACAATAGTTTCCAATTTATCTTGGACTTTAGGAATGTCATCTTCTTTTAATAAAACGATTAAATCTCCGCCACCAATTTCTACAGCTGCTTCTTTAATCATTTCAACTAAAGCATCCACATATTCTGAATCATTGGTATTTGCCATATTTGTCAAATCTTCAGTAGCTTTACTGAAAGCTTCTTCGATTACTTCTTCTTTTGCCCCTAATTCTGCCCTACGAGCATTCATTTTAGCTTCAGAAATAATTTGTTGATATCTCATTTCAGCTTGCTTTGCAGCATCATCTGAGATTTTAACTTTAGTAGCTTCAGCTCTTTTTTCACCATCAGCTAATATAGCATCAACTTTCACTTGAGCTTCACTTTTATTTACATCAGCTTTTGCTTGAGCATCAGACATTATGTTAGAGACAATTTTGTCTGCTCCAGAGCTCATATAACTGACCTCCTTAACCTAATATTCCACCGAATACCATAAGTAAGATAGCAATCAAGAAACCGTAAATAGCTTGAGTTTCTGGTAATGCGGAGAAGATAATACCTCTTGCGAACATGTCAGTATCTTCAACGATAGCGCCAACAGAGGAAGCTGCTGCCATACCTTGACCCATACCGGAACCTAAACCTGCAAATCCGATAGATGCACCTACACCAATAGCTACAATACCTGCAGTAGTGGAAAGACCTTCTCCTCCACCTAATAATCCTGAGAATACAAGTAATAAAATAGCAATCAAGAATCCGTAAATAGCCTGAGTTTCTGGTAATGCTGAGAAAATAATACCTCTAGCAAACATATCGTTATCTTCTGCTACAGCTCCAACAGATCCAGCTGCTGCCATACCTTGTCCTAAACCGGAACCTAAACCAGCAAAACCAATTGCTACACCAGCACCAATAGCTGCTAAAGCAGTACCTAAAGCAATTTCTACCATATAATATATCTCCTTAAATTGATTTGTTAAAATTTTTTTTAATATAATTTTTATTATATTTCAATAGAACGCAAAGTTCTTGATAAAAGAACATCATTTTATAATAATTGCCTTTCGACATTTTTATAAGCATAAAGTTCTTGAGTTTCAATTATGAATTTTCATAATTTTCTTAAATATAAAATCACATTTCCAATAATTTCATCTTTAAGCATTGAATTATAAAACTATAAATTTAAATTTTGTCTATTTCTTAATTTTTGTAAATTGTCTTTTAGCTTTAAAAGCTTCAAATGAATGTTTTCCACCCATATAGAATTGAGCAAAGAACTCTACATAGTTAAGACGCAAAGCGTTAACACCAGCACCTAATACTTGGAAAAGGAAGTTAGCAATATGTCCACCGATAAAGATGATAATAGCTAAAACGATACCTACAAATGGAATCATGTCATTTACCATATTGGTCAAGATGTTTACAGTCATTGCAATACCACCAGTAGCTAAACAAAGAGCTAAAAGACGAGCATATGAAAG
>JAGCBE010000337.1 GCA_017652345.1 Methanobrevibacter sp. | reverse complement strand
GTGGAAGTCAAGTTAAGAAAAGGTAAATAATCACGGCCGGCATTTAACTTAACATACATATAACTTGACTTTTTGCCGCAATTCGTATATAATATAACCAGATGAAAGAAAGGAGTAGCCAGTGATATGAATACTTGTTGTAAGAAATGTAGAACTCCTCTTAAGTTTAGTTACCATAGATTGGTAATAAACGATAATTCAGAATGGATTGGTATTCAATTTACAGGTTGGTGTCCTTGTTGTAACAAAAGTGTAACATGGATTGAAAAATATAAGTTTGTAGAAACTACGTTTGTTAAGGAGATTTAAATATGTATCGTATTTATATTATTTTTCGTATGGGTGATTACACCCATCCCGTAGCCATGACATTGAGTAGAGACGAAGCAAATAAATATGTTCAGAAGTGTAATAAAGAGGATAGATGGGCACGGTATTTTATAGAAAGTTATCTTGTTACAAATGCGATTAGCGAATTTTCTTGTGAATAATAGAAAGGAGATTAAATAATATGAAAAACATTTATCTTATTAGTGAAGAAAATCATGGAACTATTGGCGCGGCAGAAAGTTATCAAGGAATTATTCATTTTCTTATTACCGAAGGTTGGTTAGAAGATGATTATGTAATAGATTGGGCGACAAATACAACCATCAACACAGTTTTGGGTGATAATTGGAACGAAGAAATTCTTAAAGAGGATATAGATTGGTTTAAAGAAACTTTTGACGGATGTTTTTATATTCACCTAATTAAATGTTATGAATAAGGCGGCAAAACCGCCTTATTTTGTTAAATGTATGTAAAATATCCCGCCGGCACGCGAATTAATCATTTCTTAACTTGACTTCTTTCCTTACCTATGCTATAATAAACCCATCAAATGAAAGAAAGGGGCGATTCCGCTATGACAATTCTGTTTAGTATTCTTGGGGTTCATCTTGTTAATGTATTCTTCATCTTCTTTACCGTTGCGCGAATTGCGTCTAAGAATGGACTAGAACATGCCTATAATATGCGCTATTTGCTTTGGCTATTTTTCCATCCACTCTTGAATATTCTTGCGATTATTTCCATCTTCGTGAATGGTGAAGAAGGTCTGTCCGCGATTTGTAAAGCGAAAATGGAAAAGGAGTAATAATTATGAAACTTCATTATGAACGCGTTTGGGATTATGATATTAACGAACAGCAAATTATTGATTCAGTTAATGCTATTAAAATTATATATTTCATTGCCCTGTCTAATACACAATTAAAACGTTTTAGTGAAAAATTAGCTAACAAGTATCTTTCCGAACAGTTATCTAAGGTTGATATTTCAACACTACCGCATCAATTAATTAAACCCGTTATCACCCTCATTTATAACAGACTTCAAGAAAGACGAGAAAGCGCGTAAGCGCTTTTTTGTTAAATGAATATTAAATTCGCCGCCGGTGCAAAACTTTACGAATACTTAACTTGACTTTTCACTGCTTCTTGATTATAATATATACAGAAAGTTGAAGGAAAACAACACAAACCAGAAAGGTATTGAAAATGGGATTTATTGAATATTACAAACTTCGTAGCAAGCATCATAAAATATTCCGTCTTGAAGAATTGCCCGAAGATATAAGGCAAGACCTTTTTAATCTTATGAATAATTATGATAAGCGAATTGGTTTTTACGTATGCCACTGCCATGAATGGAATGATGAGCATACAGACATTGAGTTTAAAGGTATGTATATCGCTTATTATGTTCGCTCTTATCTTCCTGACATTATATATAATTATTGGGGCATTCCTTGTGGTGTGCGCTTTTGGAGAATGAGAAAAGTCGCGGGCGGACGTTAATCCGCCCTTTTCTTTTGTTAAATAAATGTAAACTTTCGCGCCGGCGCAATATTTAACAAAAAATTAAAGCGGATTACTCCGCTTTGTTTTTATTCATCAATCGAATAAACGTTTTACGATATTTCAAGTTTTTATAAAATCGGTTTAAGGCAATACAAAAGCCATAAGGATTAACATCACCAGTATGAATATACCAACGTAATTTATAATACTCATGATATTTCATATCGCTCATATTCATAGGGCTTCTTCCACCAACGAGATACCTATATTTTTTATCGTGTTCCCTCATCTTGTGATAATAACCATGATAAGTTTTTTCTCTCTTCATATTCAATACCCTTTTCTTTTTTCTATAAATATTATAACATCTCACCTTCTAAAAGTCAAGTTAAGATATTGTAAATTTCCCGCCCGGGCGCAAATTTTACACCCTTTTAACATTTCCTTCCTTCCCACTTAACCCGCGTATGGTATAATATCGGAGGAGAGACCACAATTAGTTATGACTAACTATTATTTATGTATATATAAATATCGCACTTTAACGCGGTGAAGTGATAACGCATTAGTATGCTAACACTTTAGCACATTAAAGTAGCAACACTTTAGCACGGTGAAGTGTTAATGCTTTAGCATGATAAAGTGATAACGCGTTAGCACATTAAAGTGGTAACGTGTGAAAATATTTGACTTTTGTATAAAATTACGATATAATTATTATAGAAGGAAGGGAGATACGGGCGCAGTCAAATATTTGACAAGCTGGAAAGCTGGATTTGAGGAAGCTGGAAATTT
>JAGCBE010000336.1 GCA_017652345.1 Methanobrevibacter sp. | reverse complement strand
TATCGATATTTCCATGCTTTTTAATATTCTCTTGGCTTATTGTGATGGCTTGTGGGCTTTCATCAATTGCATATACCTTTTGAGCAAGATTTGAAAATTCTGAAGAAACCTCTCCAACGCCACAATTAATGTCTAAAACGATATCTGAACTCTTCACATCAGATTTATAGATTAGGATGGATCTGATTTCCTCTTTTATGAATCCTGAGATATCGCATGTTGTTAATAAATCAAAGTCATTAATCATATTTCCAACTCAAAAGTGATTAGGTTCATTATGGCTTTTCCCATCTTTTAAACATTTCATTATCTATTTTCAAGACATCCAATACTTTTCCCACTATAAAATCAGTGATGTCATTTATGCTTTCTGGATTATGATAGAATGCAGGCATTGCAGGTAATATTATGCCTCCCTCTTTAGATATTCTAAGCATGTTTTCAAGATGAGCGCTTCTTAGTGGAGTTTCTCTTGGCACTAAAACAAGGTCTCTTCTTTCCTTCAATGCAACATCTGCTACTCTGGTGATTGAGTTGGATGCATATCCATTAGCTATTGCAGAGACTGTTTTCATGGAGCAAGGGATTATCACCAATGAATCGAACTTGAATGAACCGCTATTGATTGATGAATCTATTTCATTAGCTTCAAAGAAATGGTCTGCCAATGACTTTATTTCATCCAAGTCATAGTCTTCCATCTCATATTTCATCACTATCTTGGCAGGGTCACTGATCAATAATCCGGTTTCTATTTCCAATTCCTTCAATGCCTTAAGGAGTTCCACTCCATAGATTACTCCGCTAGCACCTGTAATAGCTATTACTATCATGTTTTCCTCTCTTAAAAATAATTAATTTATAATTTTTTAATCTTATCTAAAACAATGTGGATTGTTCAAAATGAATTGTATCAAATTTATTTGCCCTTTCAGGCAAGTCAATGTAGTTGTCCAATTTCAATCTGTTTATTTTTTCCAAGTCCTCTTTAGGAACATAAAGGGCAATGTCTGCTGAATTGAACCTTGCACTGCTTAATGCACCTACAATGCTTGAAATTTCATTTAAGTGATATAGGTTTTCTCCAAATGAAACCCATGTTTTCATTTCATCAAAGCTTGGATACTCTGAAACATTCAAGATTACATAATTCCTGTCCAAGCCAAAGTCTTCACTTATTTCCTCTTCCGCTTTTGCCAATTTATCCTTTTCTATCTTGAATATTTGCTCTGGATTTTCAAATCCGTTTACAGGTTCTGATTTAGCCACCTTCAATAGCTGCCTATTGTCTATTCTCTCCATAATGTCTCTTGAAAATCCTTCAGAGCTTCTGCACATGCTTATCATATCGGAATCATCGTACTTGTACATCTCATTAGGATTCACAATGTCCTGGCTTATCATATGCCTTAGGCATCTTCTAAACATAGCATTGATGATTCTTGTAGTGTGATGCTGATAAACACTTGGATACATAAGATAACGAGCTGTAAGTGCCGCTTCAGCAGCTTGAACTCCTTTTATGTCAAGAATCAATTCCCTTTTGAGCTTTAGGTTGCTTATGATCCTTTCGGTATCTATAACACCATAAGCTACACCTGTATAGTGGGAATCCCTAATGAGGTAATCCATACGGTCCATATCCAATTCACCAGATATTATAGGGCCTAATCTGCCTTTACCGTTAATGATATCGATAATTTCCTGAGTGTCGAATCTTTCGGAAAGCTTATCTGCCAAGCTTGTTTTCTTCACTACAAAACCAGTTAGTTCCTCATGGGGAACATCGAATACAGCTTCTGAAACATGTGAAAATGGACCATGTCCAGCATCATGCAATAGACCTGCCATTCTAACCAATTCCTTGTCGTAATCCTCTAATTCCAATTGTTCTGCAAGCTTTGATGCAAGATGCATTGTTCCAATTGAATGCTCAAAACGGGAATGGTTAGCTCCAGGATAGATCAATGAGATAAAACCTAATTGCTTAACTCTTCTTAATCTTTGGACTTGTGGATAATCCAAGACTTCCACTTCAAAATCATTTAGCGGCAAGTTTCCATGAATACTGTCTCTGATGAATTTTTTCTGTGACATAATAACACATCTTATGATTCTTAGAAAAGATTATGTATAAAAATTATTAAATTATTTAGTTCCTTTCTTTATTTTTTGTTTCTCTTCATTCAACTTTTTCAATTTTCAAATATTCAATAATTACCTAATGGTATTTATAAAAGACTTATTTAATATAATTTACTAATATTTAGATTAATTTAAGCTATTTATTGCTATTTTTTTAGTAGTTTAATTTAAATTTTTCAATTTCAATCAATATTTCACTTTATTTTAATTTTTTATTGCAATTTTATTGTTAATCTTCATATTGAAATATCTGATTTTTAAGAATTGCTTTTTCCTTGTGAAATGTGTTATATAATGATTTTAACACAATATTTCATTTCCTATCGATAAAAAATAAATAATTTTTTTTTAACGATATGTAAAAAGTACAGTAATCGAAAAAAACTCTTATTTTAGTCTTAAAAATCAAAACATTTATATACTATGATGTCAAACACTAATATGTGCAATGTCGAATTGCATATTTTAATGTAAATTCATATCGAGGTAATTATTATGGAAATTAGCGCAAGAAACGGAATTAAAGGTAACATCGCAGATGTAAAATTAGGTGAAGTAATGGCAAGTATTAAAATTGAAGTAACCGAACCTGGTGTTATTACTGCAGTCATTACCAGAGAATCTGCTGAAGAATTAGACTTAAAAGAAGGAGACGAAGTAAAAGCTATTATTAAATCCACTGAAATTATGGTAGCTAAATAAGTTCGTGACTTTTTAGAATTTTGAATTAATAATTTTTTTTATTGGTGGTAATATGGAAATTAGCGCAAGAAACGGAATTAAAGGAACTGTTGAAAGTGTAAAATTAGGTGCTGTAATGGCAAGCATTAAAATTAAAGTAGAAGATCCAACTTTAATCACTGCAGCAATTACCAGAGAATCTGCTGAAGAATTAGAATTAGCTGTTGGGGATGAAGTAAAAGCTATTATTAAATCTACCCAAGTAATGGTAGCTAAATAGATTTTTTCTATTTAATTTTAAATTTAATTTAAAAAACATTTTTTTAGATACGTTTTAATTTAAGTATTTATAGATTTTAGTTTAATGGATTAATTCGATGGATTATTCCGTTAAAAAGTTTTAAGGTAAATTTTTATAGGTTTTTTTAAAATCTATCTATTTTTAACTTTTTTATTAATTTTTATTATAATTTTTAAAAAAAGCATTTTAATTATTTATTTTAGTATTTTAATTTTTTAATTATTTTTCTTAAAGTGTATATGATGCTATAGATGGTGGTTTGTAATGGAGAGGAATTATCCTCCTGCCATTATAACTTTAGTTCCTTCATTTGAAAGCTCTTCTTTCTTAAAGTCAATTTCATGTTTTACTCTTTCAATGACTTCAGTAAGAGCTTCTAAAGTTTCTCCTCTGTGAGGTCCGAGAACTACAACCAAGAACAATTGATCACCAGTGTAGAACTCTCCAATATAATGGATAACGCTTATTTCAAATACTCCATACTTGACTTTAGCGGTTTCTACAATAGCTTCTATTTCTGCTAATCCTTTTTCTTTGTCTGGAAGGGTTAAGGTGAGTTTGTCTACAGTTTTATTTTCCTCAGTTCCTCTTACAATTCCTTCAAAGCTGTAGATTGCTCCAGCTTCATCCACTCTTTGTGATTTCTTGATATCTGCAATCAAATCTCCAATAGTAAAGTACTCTTCATCTTTTTCAATAATTTTTATTACCATTTTATCATCCTAAAAATTATAAAAATAAATTGTTTCAAAATATTCAATACATTTATTTTATACAATTTGATTAATATATTTAATTTTTTCACTTATAAATATAACGATTGTTATATTATTATTTTAAAAAAATAGAATAAGAAAAAAATGATTATTTTTCACTTAATTCCTTTTTGCTCAATTCCTTGATTCTATTGACTCCATCTATCTCATCAATAACTTCTGCAGTTGCCTTAGGAACAAGGGATCTCCAATCTCCATCATTTAGAATCCTATCTCTAACTTCAGTGCCGGACAATACTTCCCTATCAAATAGCTCTGGCTGATAGATTTCATATCCTTCTTCCTTGAACAATCGTTTCACAAGTGCATTTCCACTATAGACTTTAGAGAAAGGAGGAGTCAACATCTTGACTTGAGCAACCCATAATGCATTTCTATTGATATCCTCAATAGGAATGATGTAATACCTTTTAGGGTCGATAGCAGCATCATCCAATGCCTGTGTCATCATCATGATCCTTTCACCTGCAGTAAATGGGTCCTTTAGCTCATGGCTTAATTGAGCGCTTCCAATACCAATTACAACTTCATCAACAAAATTCAATGTCTTTTCTATAATTTGGATATGGCCATTATGAACAGGTTGCATTCTTCCAATTAATAAGCCACGTGTTACTTTCTTCATTGTATCTCTTTTTATCCCTTATAATATTAATATTTGATTATTTGATTTTATTTATTAAAGAAATCCGATTGATTTGATAATGTATGAAAATAATCATTTTTATCTAAAAATGTCTGATTTTTTACTTAATCTCTTTAATAAATATTTTCTTTTCTTTATTAATAATTTAATCACTTTTCAGTTAAAATTTAATCATTTAAACTATTAAAATTAATTATTTTTTTCAATCCATAGAAAACTTTATATGTTATATAATACTGATTTAAAATTATGTACGATAGAATTAATGTGGCATCAAAAACTAAAAAGATTTTAGATAGCGCTTTTGATGAGCCTATCTCAGTTGACGATGGGAACTACTTGATGAACCTAAAGGGTTCAGAGATTTATCCTCTTTTGGCTACTGCGGATGCAGTTCGTGAAGAGATAGTTGGGGATAAGGTTACATTTATCAACAACTGCAACATCAATTTCACAAACATCTGCCATGTACGCTGTGGATTCTGTGCTTTCGGAAAGGATCCGGATGACCCAGATGCTTATTTGCTTGATGATGAAGGAATATTGAACAAGGCTGAAGGAGGCTATCGTGATGGTGCTCGTGAATTTACCCTTATGGGAGGAGTATTGGAAGATGCAACAGTTGAATACTATGAGCATCTTTTGAAATTGCTCAAGTCCCATTATCCTGATGTGGAAATACACGGTTTTTCACCAACCATGATCAGGGATGCTGCATTAAACAGTGAAATTCCAGTGGATGAGGCATTTAAAGTCTTGAAAAAGGCAGGTCTTGGGACATTGCCAGGAACTGCTGCTGAGATTCTAACAGACAGGTCAAGAGAAATCATCTGTCCTAAGAAGGTTTCAACACAGGAATGGATTGATGTAATTAAAATAGCTCATGAAGCGGGAATCACAGGTTCTGCCACCATGATGTACGGTCATGTTGAGACTATGGAAGAGAGAGTGGAGCATTTGGATATCCTAAGGCAGATCCAGCTTGAAACCGGCGGTTTCAATGAATTCATTCCAATGACATTTATGCATGAGTATTCTCCGATTTTCCTTGAAGGCCAAAGGGATTTAGGAGCTACCGGTACTCAAGATTTAAAGCTTTATGCAGTTGCAAGATTAATGTTTAGGGATATCATACCTAACATTCAAGTCTCTTGGGTAAAGATGGGTTTCAGATTTGCACAGGTATCTCTTTTAGCTGGTGCTAATGACTTAGGTGGAACTTTAGGCGGCGATGAATTGTCTGAAGCTTCTGGAGCTCCAGATGGTGTAAATGCAAGCATAAGGGACTTAAGCAAATTAGTAAAAGACTTAGGCAGAGTTCCTTTAGAGAGAAACTCTGAATACACTGAGTTTTATCCAATTGAATTTTAGTTAAATCGTTGATTTAACCAATCACTTTTTTTATTCTTTTTATTATTTTCTTAATAACTCTTTTTATTTTTT
>JAGCBE010000335.1 GCA_017652345.1 Methanobrevibacter sp. | reverse complement strand
GCAAAATGTTCAGTAATTTGATATGATTATAACAGATAGAAATATTAATGTAAAGGAAAAAGGTGATGAAAAATGAATTTAACTAGGAGAGGTATATGCTACAACTTGAAAAAGTCACCATATACACATACAGTAAAATATGAGGATGTAGAAGTAGTATTCGCATTTTCATCTGAAATATACATACCAAAATTTGAGGAACGCCAACAGGTAAATCGTGATAAAATAAATACATCATTAGGTAATAGATTCGGAATAGTTTATCAAAATGATCTACTAAGTGATATAACGCTGTACTCTAAAATCGAATCAAGGGGATTTTATTTAACAATAAATGGAGAAGAATTTGAATGTCTAAACAGTCTAAAATTAAATGGCGTGAAGAAGATACAAAAGAACTAGCAAGGGTAGTTAAAAACTTTAACGCTAAACTAACTAGATTAGTTAAGAAGAATCCAGAGAACAGCAATATTTTACCATCATTTTATAATGAGAAAACTAAAGAATTTGAAAACCGTATATCGGTGGAACAGTTGCGAAATATGATTAGCACACGTCAGGATTTAAATCGTGAGCTAAACGCATTGCGAAGATTTTCAAGGAGAGGTGCTGAAATTATTGTTGAAGCACCAGATAATGATTATGGATCACGTACGACAAAGTGGCAACGATCCGAAATGAATCGCCGTATTGGTGTGATTAATCGAAGAAGGAAACATCGTTTAGATACACTAAATGAAGTTGAGATGGAAAACTCTGGTGGAAAACTTGGTTATACTGTTGGGCAAATGGTAGGAATGGGGTCGGCATCTAAAAACTCATTAAGTCCGATGAAATCATTTACACCAGGGATGAATCAGAATGATATTAAATGGAAATTTAGATCAATTATGAATGAATCTAGGTCTGATTATTTTTACGATAAAGATAACCAATTACGCGAAAATTATATTAAATCGTTAGAGGAAAATTATAGAAGTAGAGATATTAAGGGTGTAATAGCTACTATTCGTGATATGGATATTAACGAATTTTTACTTAAATTTGAAGCAAAAGGTGATGCATTTGAATTTTCATATCCACCAGATGAAGATCAATATCAAGCATATTTAAGTGAAATAAATAGCTATTGGAATCCTGTGAAATAAGTGATGTAATTAAATGAAAACTTATGTGGCTGATTTTGAAACAACAACAATTGCAGATGATTGCAGAGTGTGGGCTTATGCAATATGTGAAGTTGGTAATGAACAAGATGTTAAAATAGGAACTACAATCGATGAATTTATGGGGTGGTGTATGGATCAAAAGGACAATCCTAAAATACTATTCCATAATTTAAAATTTGATGGGCAATTTATTATGGATTGGTTATTTAAACATAATTTTAAACATACAACAGAATCAAGAAAAAGAGCATCGACAACTTTTAACACTATGATTTCTGATAAAGGATTATATTATCAAATTGAGGTAGTATTTTACCGTAAGGGTAAAAACATCCGTAAAGTAATGTTTCAAGACAGTTTGAAATTAATCCCTTTATCAGTAGATCAGATTGCTAAAAGTTTTAAGATGCCAATTAACAAATTAAAGATTGATTATACAGCACACGACCAAAAGCCATATGGATCACCATTAACATCTGATGAGATTGAATACATCAAACATGATGTACAGATTGTGGCAAAGGCTGTTGAGTATTTCTACTCACAGGGGCTTGACAAAATGACCATTGGATCGTGTGCATTGGATGAATACAAGAGGTTAATACAGAAAAAGAACTTTAAAAGATACTTCCCTGAACCTAAATATCATGATGATGTAAAACAATCTTATCGTGGTGGATTTACATATCTAAATCCTAAATTTGCCGAAAAGATGGTCGGAAACGGCATTGTGTTAGATGTTAATAGTTTATACCCTAGTGTAATGTATGAATCAACTTTACCATTTGGTACACCTATTTTCTTTAAAGGTAAATATATTATCGACAATATTTATCCCTTATACACTCAAATGTTGAGATGTCAATTTGAAGTTAAACCAGGAAAAATACCAACTATACAAATTAAGCATAGTTACGACTTTAAAGGAAATGAATATTTGGAAAGTAGTAATGGTGAGGAAGTAATTTTATGTTTAAATAATGTAGATTTAGAGTTATTCTTTGAACATTATAATGTATATAACATAGAATATATCAGTGGATGGAAATTTAAAGCTACTAAAGGATTATTTAATGATTATGTTGATAAATGGAGTAACAACAAAATACAAGCAAAAGCAGATGGAAATCATGGGTTATATCTAATTAGTAAATTGTTTTTAAATAGTTTATATGGTAAATTTGGTACAGATAACAGGATGCAAAATAAAATACCGTACATAGGTGATGATGGTGCAATTCATTATAAAGACAGTGAGCCAGAAGAACGAAAAGCAGTTTACGTAGCAATGGCCAGTTTTATTACAAGTTATGCACGTTTAAAAACCATATCATCAGCACAACGTATTATGGATGATTATAATAATGGTAAAAGCAATATACAATTCGTGTACGCTGATACAGATAGTTTACATTGTATATCACCAGATCATAAGCTACCAGCTAGTTTAGACATTGATCCATATAGATTAGGTGCATGGAAATACGAAAGTAAATTTAATAAGGCAAAATTCTTACGCCAAAAGTGTTATATTGAGAATTCAACGGAAGATATTAATGATCCTAATCCTGATTATGAATTGAAAATAACAGTTGCAGGAATGCCAAAAGATTGTTATAAAAATGTAACGTTTAATAATTTTAAAATCGGTGCAAGTTATTCAGGTAAGAAAACACCAAAGATTGTACCAGGTGGTGTAGTATTACAAGATGTAGATTTTACAATAAAAGCATAAATTAATAGAAAGGTGCTATAATATGAAAAGAGATAGTAATGATTTATATAAAGTGGATTTTGCTATGACCAACGGTGAAGAATCGCATAGTGAATGTAGGATTGGTTATCTACACTTTAAGTCGTTATTATCTCTTTTATTATGTGAGGTGAAAATATGAATATAGATAAGTCAATGTTTTGGAATTTACGCAGAACTTTAACACACAATATGTTAATTAATGTTATTGTTGGCAACCGAGGTGGTGGTAAATCATACGGTGCAAAAGAATATGCTATTGATAATTTCATTAAAAGAGGTGAACAGTTTGGATATATACGCCGTTATAAAGATGACATAAAAGAATCTTCGATACAATTCTTTAAAGATATTGAACATCAATATCCAGATTATGAATTTAAAGTTGATGGTAAGTATTTTTATATTAGATTAAAACCGGCAGATGAAAATGAAAAGTGGACAGATGAAGATATTGCTGGTTATCA
Organism: Methanobrevibacter sp.; assembly: GCA_017652345.1. The sequence goes on along the minus strand of JAGCBE010000335.1, from coordinate 13,832 downwards.
GTTTATCCTATCAACAGCTAACAATAAAAAGTCAATTTCATACCCTAAAATAACATTGCTTATCTATGATGAATTCCTACTAGATAAAAGTGGCAATCAACGATATTTAAACAATGAGCCGATAGCATTATTAAATTTATATGAAACTATTGCTAGACCAGGTACAGATCATCCTAGAGTGGTGATGTTTATGCTTGCAAATGCATTAAGTATTACCAATCCATTTTTCTTATACTGGGATTTAAAGATGCCAGAAAAGCAAGATAAAAACGGTAAATGGATTTGGAAACATCCAACAAGACCAATATTGGTTGAAGATGTACGTAATGAAAAATTTATCGATACCAAACGTAATACCGAATTTGGTAGATTGATTGAGGGTACAACATATAGCAATTACAGTATTGATAATAAATTCTTATTAGATAATGATACATTTGTTGAAAAGAAATCACCAAAAGCTAGATTTTATTTTACATTTGTATATAAAGATAATAAATTTGGTGTATGGGCTGATTTTACTGCCGGAATGTTATATGTGAGTAAACAGATTGATCCATCCTATCCATTGATATATTCAATTACAATGAAGGATCATAAACCTAATATGATGTTTTTAAAGAATAAGAATAAATCAAATCATTTTAAAGTATTCCTTGAAGCATATCAAATGGGTACATTAAGGTTTGAATCAATCAATATAAAGAATATATGTTATGAGGTAATCAAACTAGCCTTAAGCTGTTAATTAACATAATTTTATTATATGGTATAATTGCAGTATGAGCGATGATGTTAAAATAGCTATTATATCTCTAATTAGTGCAGGAATAGTTGCTTTATTTGGATTTCTTGGACAGATTGCAATTAATAATAGAAAATCACATGAGGATGAGAAGAAAGAAGCTAAAAGAGAACAGTATCAAGAAGATCGTGATGATTATTTCAGTGAACAAATTGAAACAATAAATCATAAATTAGATGAACACAATCATTATGCGAAAAAATTTGAAGAAGTAAATTTGAATATGTTAGAAATGAAAAAAGATATAGAATATTTAAGAAAGGACATTTCAAATGTACGTAAACAAAAGAAAAAATAATATCAAATCATTAGCAATTATTATATTAATGATATCATCTATAATTTTAAGTTTTTTCAATGTCAATTTAAATGTAAAAGTAACAGACCTTGAAAACAGAGATTTAATTGAAATATCATCAACTATTGAATTATCTAATAATCAAGATATTAAAACAGAAATCGAAAATGAAAACGGTGAATCGGAAATGATAGCAACACCAGTTGTCGAATTAGTCGATGGTGGTGAAATACAAGTCGAAGAAAATGGCCTTGATTTTGGTAAAGGTGAATTTTATCCATATGATACTCCTCAAACATTTAAAAATGCAACTCTTGGCAAATGTATTGATCTTGATTCAAAATATGGATCACAATGTGTAGACATCGCTAATTTGTATTGGAAAGAGTATACCAATAGATGGATTACCACCTGTGGAACTGGATCAGCATTTGGAATATGGAATTGTAAAGAACAAAACGCTGGTGATGAATTTGAATTAATTACAGATAAAAACAATTTACAAGCTGGTGATTGGATTGTCTTTAAAGGTGGCCAGTATGGCCATGTAGGTATGTCGCTTGGTAATCCTAATAATGGATATATTTCATTGTTAGGTGAAAATCAAGGTGGTACACCTTGTTCTGGTGGTGGATCGGCCACTAATATTATTAACATTAGCTTAGATAATTTTCTTGGTGCATTTAGACCGAAAATATATATTAAACCAGACCCTAAACCAGAGCCAATACCAATTTCAGGATGTGTTGAGTGGCACGTGTTACGTGGTGATACAATGAGTAAAATAATGTTAGAATGTGAGGGTACTGTTGTATATGGTGAAGCTATGAATGATTATGCCAAAACGTGGTACTCTTTAATTTATAAACCAGGCCAAAGTGTGTACGATGGATGGAATAGTAAAACAGGTGTTGGACTTTACGCTGGAGATGATATTGAGCATAGATTAAAATAGTTGATTTCATAGTATTGTATTGATAATTTTAACCAATACTAAACAAAAGAAACTTAAATATTAACATTGAGGTTAAAATGGCAACATATAGTAGTAATTCATATTTATCGAGATACGGCACAGAGATGACAGCCAATGCCACTTATATCTATAATTATTTTAGAACTAGTGGATGGACTAAGAATTCTATTTGTGCGATGCTTGGTAATATGCAAAGGGAATCAACTATTAATCCTGGTGTATGGCAAAATCTTGATGCTGGTAACACATCACTAGGTTTAGGATTGGTGCAATGGACACCAGCCACTAAATTAATTGATTGGTGTAATTCTAGTGGTTTAAATTATACAGATATTACAGCACAGTGTAATCGTATTCTTTATGAATTAAATAATAATGTACAGTGGATTTCCACAAGTGGTTACCCTGAAACATTTAGACAATTTACACAATCTACAAAGTCAATAACCTATCTAACAACAGCATTTTTAAAGAATTATGAACGAGCTGGTGTAGAAGCATTAGGTGATAGAGTTGCATATGCTAATCATTGGTTTAATACATTAAGTGGTGGAACTAGCACATTTACACCACGTTTAAATTCTGATGGTATGCAGGGTAATTTGCATTGGTATTCAAACGGAAATCCATTTTATGCATCAGGTTATGGATTACCAAACTGTACGTGTTATGCATATGGCCGATTCTGGGAAATTGCCGATCCTGGTAATAACGGTGCAAATAATCCAACAGGTTTACCACGTGGTGATGGTGGACAGTGGTGGACAAATCCAACCACATTTGATAAAGGATTTATTCCACAACTTGGTGCAGTGATATGTTATGGTGGAATCCCTGGCCATGTTGCAATAGTTGAACAAATCAACGGTGATGGTAGCATCGTAACATCAAACAGTGCATGGGGTGGTCAATATTTCTTTACTGAAACAAAATACCCTAGAGATAATTATGGCAACTGTCAAGGATTTATTTATAATCCATTTGCTGGTGATGTTGATCCAGTGGTGTATAATAAAAGAAGGGGATACAACTTTGTATTATTTAATAGAAGAAAGAGGTTTAACAATGGACAAAGAGGAATTTATCAATAAAATTAAAGAAATCGGTACAACCGAAGATGAAGCAGAACGCCGTACAATGTTGGCTGAATTAAGTGAATCAATCAGCAATATATACGATGAAAATGTTAAGTTGACAGAAACAAACGCTAGTGTTATAAATGATAATGAAAAGCTAAGATCAGCCAACCAAAAGCTCTTTCTTATGGTTGGAAGTGATAAGCCGGACAACCAACGTGTGGAAGATCAAACTGGTTTGAAAGAGGAAACCAAAGAGCCACGCAAATTTGAAAATCTATTTAACGAAAAAGGAGAATTAAAATGAATTTGCAAGAAATTCTAAATACAATTCGTGATAACGCAAGTCAGACTTATCAGGAACGTGTACCTGAAGCTACACGTGCAAATATTCAGGAAGTTGGTGAAGCAATCAGCGATCCAAATAACGCAGTTGTGGCCAATGAGTTTATGTCTACCCTACTTAATATGATTATTAAGCCTGTGCTACACGAGAAACTATTTTCTAATCCATTAAAACAGCTTAAGAAAGGTAAAAAGCCACTTGGTGATACGATTGAAGAAATTTACACTAACTTTATCAAAGCTGAAACTTATGACCAAACTGGTGCAAATCTTCTCAAACGTAACCTACCTGATACCAAAACTGTTTTCCATCGTATGAATCGCCAAGACAAGTATAAAATTACATCAAGCCCTGAAGCATTGGCAAAAGCATTTGCAAGCTGGGGTGCATTGGAATCATATCTATCTACACTTATTAACACCCTTTACAACTCTAGTGAACTAGATGAATATGTTTTAACCAAACAACTTATCAAAGATGCTTTGGATAATAACGCTATTAAAACTGTTATTGTACCTGATCCATTGGTGAGTGCTGAAAATGGTAAAGAGTTTATTAAAGCTGTTAAAATCGTGTCTGGTGATATGGTTTATCCAAATGACCGTAACAATGCATATCTAACAGCACAAAGTGCTGATGATAAACCGATTGTTACCTTTAGCCGTAAGAGTGAGCAAATCCTTATTATCGACAATGCTACCGAAGTAAGTGTGAATGTTGATGTGTTGGCCAGCGTATTTAATATGACTGTCGCAGAATTCAACGATACTCGTAAAATTACTATCGATGCATTTCCTGATCCAGATGTGCGTGCTGTATTGGTTGATGAAGCCTTCTTCCAAATCTATGATGATCTTCTAACCTTTAGAGAATTTGAAAACGGTGAAGGTCTTTACAAGAATTACATCTTGCACGTTTGGCAAACTCTAGCCTATTCAATCCTTGTAAACGCTGTTGCATTTACTGTTGGATCGGATGAAGATGATGATAAAAAGGTTGAAACCTTTGATGTAACCTATACACTTAAAACTGGTGTGAAATCATCTAATAGGCGTAAAACTGTTGCAGAAGGTGGAAGCTATACCACTACCCTAACTGGTGTTGGTGAAAACGATACTGTAACTGTAACAATGGGTACTGAAACGGTAGAAGAAGTGGTAACGCCAATTGATATTACCAGTGAAGTATATGATGCTGAAACTGGTAAAATCGAAATCGATACCGTAACAGATGATATAGCAATTACAGTTGCTTAATAATAAAAATAAAGGTGGTGGTAAAGAGCCACCACCTTATTTAAAATAAGGAAGGTTAACAATGCGAAAATATTGTACAAAACCATTACCACATTGGTGCTTAACTGATCTACAACCAGCCTTTTATGATACCGAATCTGGTACAGCAATTCAGATGACGGCCAGAATGTATAAAAAGATTGAAGAAATAGTTGCTAATTATAATTCATTTGTAGATGAAATTAATCGGTATGTTGATGAATTTGAACGTGGTATGATTCGTGATTTCGAGTGTTTTAAAAATTGTATTGTGAAAACAATGAACGATTATATTGAAACAATCGACACTAAAATCAATTTACAAGATAAAACTATTGCAGATGCTATTGCAAGACAAGATCAATCTATTGCCGATAAATTTGCAGAACAGGATGCAATCATTGCTGATGCTGTTGATTATATGAAAAATAATCTTATAGCTACGGTAAATCAACTATTTAGAGAAGCAGTTGCAAATGGTGATATTACAGCTGAATTAGTTACAACTTATGATGAACCAACAGAAAGCATAACAATGTCAATTCGGGCAATTAATAACGAAAGTGAGGAAAATAATGGCTAATTTTACTAAATTAAATGGATATGATGTTAAAGATGCTGTTGCAATACATACATATGATACAGTTGCATCTTTTAAAGCTGATACCAAATTAAAAGTTAATGATCATATTCAAACTAAAGGCTATACAAGTGTTAATGATGGTGGTAATGCAACTTACATAATTGTTGACGATGAAACATTGATAGAAGATGGTGGATTAATCCACGAACTTACAAATGGATTAAAAGCTGTGCTAAATGTTGGTGATTTTGTTACACCTGAAATGTTTGGTGCATATGGTGATGGATCGCACGATGATAGCGAACCAATCCAAAAGGCTTTTGATAGTGGTAAAGCGGTTGAATTTTCACCTAAAACCTATATTTGTTTTAGCCTTGTTAGCAACAATCCGTTAAACATTCGTGGTAATGGTGCAACATTAAAGAAGCCACAATTGGATATTGAACCATACAATATGACTGTAAACGAAATGAACTGGATTAGAATTTTAACAATAACAGAAGATTGTAATATTGATGGTGTTACATTTGATAATAATTGTTTTACTATGTGGCAAGTTTCGGATGGTTATGCACAACAGCAAAGTTCATCAGTAATAGCACGTGGTGGAAGTAAGAAAATAGATTTAATTATATCCAATTGCAATTTCAAGAATAGTGCTAGTGATGGATTACATATTGTGGAAAATATCAACGCTAATATTTCTAATTGCCGAAGTGAAGATTGTTTTAGAGGTGGATTAGTCTGTACTGGTTATGGAAGTGAAATCAATGTAGATGGTTGGAACTCTAATGTAATAACAACTGGTGTACATGATGGTATTGATGTTGAAGTTGATTCAACCAGTTCAATTGATCCAACTAAATTCATTTTAAACATCAATAATTTGATACTAGATTATGATCTTGATGTTTATGTACCTGAAAATGGTAAAGTAACTATGAATAATGTAGTTATGCGTTCATTTGATGAGAACAATATTCATGGTTTTATCTTAAAATCTCAATTAAATGGTAATCTTCTAGTTGCAAATTCTATTTTAAGAAGTGGAGTACCAGAAACCGTACAAACATATCCGCAAGGTGGTGATATATATTTTGATAATTGTAAATTTATCGGTAATACAAATGATCCAGTAATCAGGGTTACACAATACCAACCAGATAATATTACAAGAGAAAGCATACTAAAAATTTCTAATTGTGATATTGAGGGTAAAAATTTCCTACAATTGAGTAAACTTAACTTAACAATTGAAGTTAATAATTGTAATGTAGAATGTACCAATGATTGTATTGTTGCTAATGGTATTACTTCACCACACGTAAAGAATTTGATTTTACAAAATTCTAAATTTATCTATAATGGATTCTTTGGAACTTTTCTAAAAAATCAATATGCTGTTGCTGGCACAGCAAACGTATATCTATATGGAAACATTTACGAAGCAACAACAGATAGTGGAATAAAAATTGAAGGTACACCAGAAATTTACTTTGATAATACGCCATTTACAAGTGCATATAGTTTAACTCTTGGTAATGGTGCTAATCCAAAGTTTTATGGTAGTGGTAGAGTAATTATTGTACCAACAGCATCAGATTTAACATTCAGAGGTTATGTTGCTGGTGATGATATTGCTGTTGCTAAAGATACTGGTTACCGATACAGATATACATCTGGTACTACTTGGACTCAAATAAATAATTAATTGGAGGCATAACAATGAATAAATATAACAAATATCATGAATCACTAATAATAGATTGTTGTGATAAGGAGAAAAAACCTAAAGCAAGATATACAAATTGTTGTCCACCACCACATTTACCATCTAGAGATAATGAGATTGAGGTTTTGATCCGTCAACTTAAACGTGAAGTAAAAGAATTGATGAAGTCAACAGAATTTAGATTGTTATGCCAGAATAAAAAGATCGATGAAACTATGGTATATATTAAAAACAATCTAAGTAATGCAATCCGTAATTTACTCGATAGTATGTTACAATCTGGTGAACTTGATGAAATCATTACAGATATAATTGCTGAATCGATTGAAGAACTAGAAGGTGAAGTTGAAGCAATTAAAACAGATGTAGCAGGTGTTAAAACTCAAATAACAGGTCTAAATCATAGTGTGCAAGCATTGCAAACTAAAGACTCACAAATTGATGAAGCATTGAGTAAGAAAACTAATCTTGATGAATTAGATCAGAAACGGTTACAAAGTAAATATTCTACATATGGTATGTTTGAAAAAGGTGTTGGTGTATCAGCTATTATTAATGATGAAGATGGCAGGCCACAAATTATGGGAATGGTTAGAAATAATCAAGTAGCCGAATATTCTAATCGTGATGCAGTTGGTTTTTATGTAAATGCAAGACCATCTGTACCATTAATTAACTATAATGAAGGTGATACAACATTTACAGCAACTAGTGTTACATTACCATCACTAGATGAAGATACAGTTAATAAGTTGGCAGCGACAGATTTAACAGATACAGTTATTGATACTTATAACGTTACTGGTGAAACTTTTGTTAGATACAGTGCATTGGTTGAATCGTTTCATCAAACAGATAACACATTTGTTATTAAAGGTGGGTGGTATGCTGTACCATCTGATGGATCAGAAACATACACCCCTGAAGATGGTTTAGGTGTATATCTTGGTCTATGTACTAAAGTTTGGGGATTAAATACCGTTGTCGAACTACCAGCCGATGGAACAGCAATGTCATCAACTGGTTATGAACTTGAGGTTAGAAACCATAAGGCACAAAGTCAAGATAATACTATTTTGGATTTGATTGGATCACCTGACATTGGTGGTGATTATGCAATCCAGAGTGGTATTAAAATTAGAGGTAAAGCCAGTGATCAACAGGTTAGGAATGCAATTAATTATAATAACATCAGTTATGCAGTACTTAATGGTACATTAAATGATGGTAGTGAAAAGTATATTATCTTAAACCGTAATGATAATGATGAGATTACATATTTCTTAAAATCTAATGGTAATCAAATACCACTAGGTTATGATCAGCAACTCATCACTAACATTAGTACACCTTGCAACATATTTGCAGGTTACAAAGCATTTAATATTGCAGGGTATAACGGTGCAACTTATACCTTCTTGAATCCTAAATATCTTTTGGGCAAAATATTCTTAATCCAAAATATAATGCCACAAGATTTAGTATTAGGGTACATCAATGGTGGAAATGTAGCAGATACTAGAACAATACCAGCGAAAACATCTAAATTTATATTCTCTGATGGTTACGCTTGGACTATTGTAAGTTAAAGAAAGGAATAGATAATATGCCATCACCATACATAACAAAAGTATATTTACTTAATGTGCCACTAGAATCAGATTTAAAAAATACATTGTATTTTGCTAATGCATCAGCACAACAATCGTATTTTCAAAGTGTGATCCAAAAGAGTTACACAGATTTTAGCTATCAACGTAAAGATCACTTTATCAGAGTGCCAGCACAATATGACACTCTGGCAAACTGTAATTATGTGATGTATCAAAATAGTGCATATAGTAATAAATGGTTTTATGCTTTTATTACTAGAATGGAATATGTAGATGATGGTCGTACCGATATTTACATTGAAACCGATGTAATGCAAACTTATATGTTTGATATAACAGTTAAATCTAGTTTTGTAGAGCGTGAACACGTAAATAATGATACAGTTGGTTTACATACTGTACCAGAGAATGTAGAAACTGGTGAATATGTTTGTAACTCTGTGGATCGTGATAATGAGCTTAATGAACTAGCTGTGGTTTTGAGAGTTACGATGCAAGTGCCAACAGGTGAAGGTGAGCCAATTCATGAATATGCAACGAGTTATGGTGGAATTTGGGAAGCTGGTGGTGCTTATATTTTCGATAATACCACATCCGGTTTAACCATGATGGTAAATGTAATTAAAGCATATGATGACAATGGATATGGTGATGCAATTACAGCAGTATATGCTGTACCTAAAAAAGTTATCAACGATACATCACCACAGGAAGCACATTATAGTGGGCAACTTAGTCCTGTAACATATACACATACTACAACAAAACCATCATCATTAAACGGATATACACCAGTAAATAATAAACTTTTAACATTTCCCTATTGTTATATATTAAATAGTAATAACAATGGATCATCTAATGTTTTACAATATGAAAACTTTTCAACTAATGATTGTCAGTTTGAGATTTCTGGTGTACCTACCATTGGTGCATCTATTAAATGTTCACCAAAGAATTATAAAAACGCTGAAGTTAATCAAGAAGAAGGATTGATGTGTGGTAAATTTCCGACTATGAGCTGGTCGCAAGACTTGTACACTAACTGGTTAACACAGAATGCTGTAAATATTGGTGTTGGCATAGCATCTAATGCATTAGGTATTATTGGTGGTGCTGGATTACTTGGTGCTGGTGGTGGAATGGCTGGTGCTGGAATGATCACAAGTGGTGCATTAGGTATAGCATCATCTATTGGTCAAATCTATGAACATTCATTGCAACCACCAGTTGCTAAGGGTAATACTAATGGTGGTGATATTAATACTTGTAATAGTAAGAATAAATTTTATTTCTATCACATGACAATTAAAGCAGAATATGCCCAGATTATCGATAATTATTTTAGTATGTTTGGATATAAAGTAAATCGTGTTAAAGTGCCAAATAAAGCACATAGGGCCAGATGGTGGTATACTAAATGTATAGATGTTAACATTGATGGCCCTGTACCGAACGATGATATGCAAAAGATTAAAAACGCTTATAATGATGGTATTACCTTTTGGCGTAATGCTAGTGAAATACAAAATTATAGTTTAAGTAATAATATAGTATAGAGGTAAAAGATATGTATGATACAATATTAAGTTATAAAGACATGGCAAAGCGAGCAAATGATATTGCATTTACAGATTATTATTTTCGACTAATGCTAATAGCTAGAGCATTATTCAAATGGGAAAATCTACCGAATGGTATAGATGAAAAATGGATTGAATCTTACCTTTACTGCGAGGGTAAATGTCTTTTCTACAACGATCCAACTATTGGGTTGATGGTTGCTAAATTAGCTGAAGATGGTACTCTAAATTATTATGATGAGCCAACTAAAGTAAAGCCAGTTGCTACCAATTACATTTACGAAGGTAAGCAATTAATTAATAATAATAATTGTGTAATTATACGTAATAATGATTTGATGTTGCCAACAGCACCTACTATAAGACTTTATGCATATGATCTAGCTACTATTAAGCGTACAATCGATGTAAATATTTCAGCACAGAAAACACCAATCGTTGTAAGATGTAGTGATAAACAAAAGTTATCATTTAAGCAAGCAATTAACCAGCGTGCAGACAATGAGCCAGTTATTTACGCAGATAAGAATTTTGATTTATCACAAATTCAAATTCTCGATCTTAAACCACCAGTGGTATTTGATAAGTTGCAGATACAGAAACACGCCATATGGAATGAATGTATGACTTTTCTAGGTATTAATAATGCCAATATGGATAAACGTGAGCGAGTGGTTACAGATGAAGTACAAGCAAATGATGAGCAAGTTAGAGCATCGGAAGATGTTATGTTAAAAGCACGTGAAAAAGCCTGTGAATTGATCAATGGAATGTTTGGTACAGATATTAGAGTCCATCGAAGAAAATTAGCTGAATTACCTGGTGAATTTATCGATATGGTTAAAGATATTAATTATAATGGAGAGGGAGAAGAATAATGTTACAGCCAGCAAGATATACAGAAATATTAGTAAATTTAATTACTAATCCACAAACAAAACCGTTGATTGATCAAGCGATGTCAACCTATCCATTATATGTATCTAAAAGCACAGACAACACCTATGGTACAGCTTATGTAATCCCCACACGTGAACAGCTTAATAATAAGATACTTAATTATTATAGATGGCGTGAAATTGGATTTGAAACAGTTGGCCGTTTTCTATTTGAGTTAGAAACAGCATTGAATGAGATAATGCCGTATTACAATCAATTATTCTATTCAGCCGACCAAGATTTCAATCCGATTTATAACGTTGATTATAAGCGTACTATTGATAGAGATAAGAATGATGAAACTAATGGTGAACAATCATCTGAATCATCTAATTCATCGACAGCAAGCGATACAAGCACCACAACAGCTTCTACTAGTGGTAATGGTAAAAGTGTTAATAGTGCAACTCCACAGGGTCAAATAAGCATACCAGCACAAAATATTGATAGTGTTAGTTATGCTGATGATGTTAAATGGAATAAAGATAGCACATCTCAAAATGGTACTAACACAGGATCAAGTCAAGCATCCGGAACTTCAGAATCTAGTGGTACTAATAGAGTTATTGGAAGTGAATCTGAATCGACTGTTGAAACTACCAAAGGTAATTTTGGTGTTGTATCAGCACAGGATTTGATCCAAAAGTATCGAGATGTTATTATCAATATTGAACAGCAAATTATTAATGATCCACGTATAACAGAGTTGTTTATGTTGGTTTATTAATTATATTCAAAGTTAATGTTATAAGTTGGATTATAATTATTTATATTACCATCGTGAACTTTATAGAAAATGTTATATTTTATAAAGTAGTTTGTTATATCTTGATAATAAAAAGCACCATCAGTTGGTTACGTCTGATGGTGTTTTGTTATTGTAAATTTATATAATTTTTATTGTTTGAGAAAATCTTATGGAAAGAGTTGTGGGAGGTATTATACATTTAACATTTAAGATATTAATGTACATAACCATTTAATTATAACATAAAAATACCCAGCGTGGGCAACTGGGTATTTATCTCCAAAGTAACACTTTGAAAATCCTAATGTGGCTGATTAGGATAGTTTGATTATATCACAAATTGGTAAATAATAAAATACCACCGATTTAACGATGGTATTCTATCAATAAGAGTAAAATTATAATCTATGATTATAGATTGTTTATATTATACCCAATTCTTCTAATCCATATGCATGATCTTTATCAAATAAATCTGTATCAAATAATAATGAGTTTATATCAATATTGAATATATCTTTATTTGTAGTGCAAAACTCAAATTCTGTATAATACTTGTAACAAGTAATATATACATGATCAATCTCAGACATTGATAAACCATTTAATGCTATATAGTTTCTTAGAAATGTTTTAACTATTGGTTTTAACATAATTTAATCCTTATAACTTAATTTAACATAGTTTCTTCTATTTACTTTTATTTCTTTAATTGGTAATTCTATATAATTAACGTTTATTATTCTTCGATATTTCTTAGTTCTCATTCTTCACCTCCAATCAGCAAGTCTAGGTCTTTTTCAATGTCTTCTTTATTATCTATCGGAAACTCATAACGAAATCTGCCAACTATAGTTTTATCAAGATAAAGACCGTGGCTCCATTCAGTTACCTTTAGCCCTTTATCTTTCAGCCGTTGCCAAGCCTTCAACTTTTCTGCAGCTTTTTCGGCTTCTTCTTTAGTTTCAAAGTAGTTGCCAATCTCTCTGAGTATTTCAGCTTCATCTCTATTTCGGAAATGAGTATATTCAATAATTCCTAAGATATTAATTATCCAGCATCCTTTCGGTTCTTCGTAATCTTCCCACTCCTTGTTGAGTTCTGCGAGAGAACTATATACATACCCTTCTTTATTGCTTATGGCGAATGGTTTTATCTGAATCATCTCACCACTGTAAGTATCCCTAATAAATCCTTCGCTTAAGTCGCATATCTCCCCAGTTTTCTTATTTCGTAGTTTCATTTGATTGATCCTTGTAATAAACACGTATAGCTGGATATTTGTCATTCTGAGTGTTTTCATTAAAGAATCCGATGATCTTTTCATTGTCATTAGTTGACCCACTCAAATAACGCTTTCCGCTTTTGCTGGTGTTTTCCCATAGTAATGCTACTTGATTTGCTTCCTTACCCTTTTCAACCTTTTCATAAATTGTAATATCTGGCTGTTTTGGATTTGTTTTTACTGTATTGATAAAAGCAACCAATCGCATCGATCCATCAGATGTTTTACCTGTAAAGTAATTTGTTTTCTTATCTTTACTAGTTTGATTCCAAAGTGCCAAACACTCTTTGAGATCGTTAGTTGATTTTGTTGTTGGTTTAGCTGTTACGCTTTTCATAGTGTTACTCCTTTGTTAAACACTTAGTTAATATTATTTCCACAAACTCTTGGTTTGTTATCTCTATTGTATCAAACTTTTCACATTTTGCAATATCTTTTTCCAACATTGTGCAACAAAGTTTTCCACAATTGCACAGGTTTTTCCACAGGTTTATGATGAATCATAAAGCTGATGATTTGTCAAGAGCTATAACATAAAATGGGGAAAATGCAAGAAAAATAAGGAAGATACCTT
>JAGCBE010000334.1 GCA_017652345.1 Methanobrevibacter sp. | reverse complement strand
GCAGAAGTAATATATGTACTTAGCTTAGCAAGCGTCTCAGGGTCATTTCATAATACTGCTGACAAATTATTATATAATATTCTACTTCTCTTACCGTTATCTCATCATTGATACTCTGAAGCTTTTACATCTGATTTACCAGAAGAAGATAACGTCTCAGCAGCTCAACTAACTTTAGCCTGAGTTAATACTTCATATGGCGAATATTGTTCATCAATCATTGTATTATATACCTTATCATAATTATCTTGCAATGTCTTAAAACTATTATACCAATCATTCAAGTATGCTTGCTCAGTGCTAGTTAAGTTATTCATAACTCAAGCTCGGTTATTCATGAATGTTCACTCACTATCTGACAAATCTTGCATTGTTTTAATATGTTGAGCCTGAATATTATTTAATTCGCTAACCCAAGCTTTTTCAGCTCAGAACATACTAGATGCAATTGACGACTGACTAAGTCATTGTCAAGACATCATACTTCATAATGATGCAGCCTGTCAAGCAGCTCTGCTGTTTGCTTCTTCTGTCATTCATTTATAATATTGTCTCTGTAGCTTTCTTAGCTCAGCCATATCATTTAAGTATTTAGTTTGGCTATCCATAAGTTTATCAAATACAGGACCAAGTCTATCATTTAACTTCTGTCTAATTTCATTTAAGTATGGAATAGATTTATTATATGTATCTGCAGCTTTTGCTAATTTCTTTTTATTCTTATCAGTAGAAGCTTCACTAGCCATATCAGCATAGAAGTTATCAGTACTACCTAATCAATACTTATTGGCATTGTCAAAGAATTCATCAAGCATAGCTTTTTGACTTGCACTTCTATTAGAATAATTGTAATATTTATCATAATCACTTCTGCTCTGAAATAATCAAGGATTTGATTTCATATCAGATTTTAAGTTATAAGCCATTTGTTTTGCTCTATTTTTATCCTTACTTATATCAGCAGAATAATCCCAATCAACTCAACTTCAGTAATAATTAGTTGGCTTAACATATGATAAATCAGTTCATTTTCAACCAGGGTTAGTATTCTGTGTTGGTGTCTTATTAGTTAAATTAGTATAAGGAGTATAATTAGTATTATTATTTGTCTGTTTCTTTAATAAAGAAATATTAGCTTTTATAGCATCCTTAGAAGACATTCAAGATTGTAATGATTTTTTATAAGCATTAGCAAATGCCTTTTTACTTTCGTCTGTATAAGTGACTTTAGCCATTAATAAATAATTATTCATCTAAATATGCCACAACATCTTCATATGATGTTAAGTGTGGTTCGTGCACTAATGCACCAATTATGTTACCTCATATTTCAAAGTCTCATTCAATAATTATTTCTAATAAAGAATAAGTTAGTCACAGAGGAATTTCTAATACGTCAACATCTGATAAGTATGTTCATATAATATATCTTTCAGCATTTCATCATAATGTTTGATATCATAATATTGATTTACCTAATACTTTTTCTGCTGTTAGGTTTGACGCCTTCTGTAAGAATGACGCATTACTTAAAGGTATATCATATTCATACAATCAACTTGATAGTCTAGCTTTGTAGTTAACTATAGTTGATTTATCAGTATTAACTCATAAATATAATTTATGATACAATATTGTTTTTAAACTAAATATATCACTTTCTCAATGGAACCATCTTAAATG
>JAGCBE010000333.1 GCA_017652345.1 Methanobrevibacter sp. | reverse complement strand
TTCATCTTCAATAGCTGGGTTTAAACCAGTAGCTGTAAATGAAGTTCCTGCATTAACAGCTTCAGCAAAGAATTTTGTGTCAAGTTCTACTGCTAGAGCGTCTTGATGATTTCTAGTTCTTCTTTCAATTAGACCACCAACGCCATAAGTTTTAAGGTCTTTGTTTTCAATAGCTTCAAGATATTCAGTGTTATCATTTAAAGCTACTACTACTGGAGCTACTTTTACATTTTGAGCGTCGCCAACTGTACGAGCAGTTCCATAAGCTTGTCCTACAATGTTAGCAAATCTTTTTGCTTCAACAGTTCCAGCTGTAGGATCTCCTGATAAATCAGTATTTTTTAATCTGTTTGCAAGAGTAATATGTTGTAAGTTTTCAATTACTTTTCCATATTCTTCTTTTAGTTTGTCCTTACCAGATGTAGTAAGTTCAATACTTAGCGCGTCTAAACGTGCCATAAAATATCATTCCTTTCTTTTTTACCATAATGTCGGTATTTCTTTTGTATTGTTGTCTTGTTCACTATCGCCCATGCCGTCCATGTCTTTTATTTGATTAGGGTTGGCAAATATATCAGTTTTATCTTTTGTTAATTCATCAAATAGATATTGAATGCCTTTGCCTTTATTTTCTGGTTTGTTTAAACCTGCCTTAATATCATTTAAAAGTCCTATTCTTGCATATTCGCTAGTAAATGTTTTGCCTTCAAATAGTCCGTTGATATTTTCAGTTAATATCTTGTCTTCTTCTTCGGCTTTCTTTTTTGCTTCTTGTTCTTTAATAGAGGTTTGCAACTCCTCATATTTTTCTTTCCAATCAGCATTGTCTTTAGCACTTTCGTTGAACTCGTTGATTTTAGTTTCGTATGTTGCAACTTTATCTTCTAGTTCTTTTTTGCCTTCAGTTAAAGTTTCAATTTCCTTGTCCTTCTTTGTCATAGCCTTACCATATAAAGCCATAACCTTATCAATTTGTTCTTCTTCTAAAAAGTCTAAATTTTCTCTTTTCATAATTTCCTCCTACGTTTCTTTTACGAGTAACGAACTCGCTAGATAAAATTAGATTTAAGTTCTTTCGAACTCTATATAAATTATACCATAATTTTACACGTTGTCAAAATAACATAAAAAAAGCAAGATTATTTCTTGCTTGATTTCTTTTTAGGCTTTGCCATTTCTTTTTTAATTTCAACTTTTGGTTCTTCTTTTATTTCAGGTATAACTTCCACAACTTGAACTACTGCTTTATTAAGTGGGTTCTTGCCGCATAAATATTCACATAGGTTTTCATCACATTTAAAAGTATCGCCTTTAAATATAAAGCCATCTTTATTTTTGCCTTTTCTTTCTAATTCTTCTACCTTATTGAAATCTCTTAAAGAAAAATCTTGTAATGCTTCTACCTTAATCATTTTTATTCCTCCTAACTTTCTTTTTAGATTTTCTATATCATTTATTGTATCAATATCACAACTTTCATCATTTATTGCAATATAGTTACCAGTCATTTCATGGACATTTATATCTTGCCCATTTATGCTTCT
>JAGCBE010000332.1 GCA_017652345.1 Methanobrevibacter sp. | reverse complement strand
ACCACCAACAACCGCCACGATACAGTACGCAACACTCACGACTGATGAAATTCAACCCTACACCCTACACAATACAGGATCATAGCATAATAAAAAGACACCCAACAATAAAGTGTCAAGTGTCTTAATTTTTAGTGTAAAGTATTAGTGTAAATTGTTTAACAATAATGTGGGTTTATATTAGATTTAATTGTTCCATAAGGAAATGCAATTTGATTTATTGTTAGATTTAATACACCACCATTATCTAAAACAGTAAATGCTTTTAAATGTAAATCATTATTATAATCATTATAAAATCTAAATAATACTTTTACAAAATGTGATCCATTAATTTCATTAACACTATATACATAACCTTCAATAATTTCATCAAGTCCTTGATTATTTGTACTAGCACAAACATAACTATCTGATAAGTTTCCAATTGTTACATCAGTTAAGTTGTTTAATGTTATATTCTCACTGAAATTAATTTGTGCATTGAAGTATAAATTGACATTGTCTTGTGTCATATATGAATATATTGCTAAACCTGTAAAACTTACATTACTAGCAGGTGTTAATGTATCAGTTTGATAATCAAGATTATTTTCTATACTCATAAAGTTTTCAATTTTATTATTTAAAATATATTGCATTAAACCATAAGATAATTGTGTTTCACCTTTTTGATTAGGGTGTATATTGTCACTTATAAACCAACTCATATTATGTAATAATAATTCACTATTATCAATATATTTGTTGCCATGTAATGTTGTATATGTTTTATAAAGTTTTGTTATTTTTCTCATATTGTTTAAATTAGTTTCATTTGATTTAGCATATTTTCCAACACAACCAACGTGTATTATTGCATTAGGAAAATTATTTTTTAAATATGTAAATAATTCACTCATTGCATTTTCAATTTGTTCATCAGTTCCTCTATCGTTCATACCACCTAAAATAAATATATCAGTATATAGATTTTTATTTTCAATTGTTGTATTTTCAACTAATGTTTTCCATTTATGATTGCTTTCCATACCTAAAAAACCATAACCATTTTCAGCTATTATTGTAGCATTTAGATTTAATTGATTTTTAGTTTTGGTAATAAAACCTTCAATTGTTGGTTGTCCACTTCCCTGATAACCTGTTTCATAACTGTCACTAATAAATAAATATTTTTTATTATTAATTAATGACATTTCACTTTTTAATGTTTCAAGATCAAGATTAAATATTTTTTCGGCAATTAATGTATTAGATACATTTAATGCAATAATATTTTTACCGTCAACTGTATCATCACTTGTAATTGTTCTTATTTTATAAAAACTTCCAAGTCCGTCATTATATGTTTCTTGTCCTAAACAATAACAAATTGATCCGTTAACTAAATTTTCACCTGCAACCATATTAGCAACAGTATCAAATGCAAGCACACCCGCAAGTCCAAGATATTGTGCAATTATATCGGCAAGTTCACCATGTTCCGCCATGTCATCAAGTTTATTATTTATTTCTTCTTGTACGTCTAGGTTATCAAAATAATGTTCTACATAATCAACTAATAACAAATATTTTTCTTGTAATTCTTCAATTGCTTGACCTTCAATATTTTGTTCATCAATAACTTCTTTAATTTTAGCAGTTAAATGACATAATACTTCATAATAACTTAAACTTTCGTCAAATGCAAGAGGTATAACCTTTTGACAATAATATATAAATGGTTCTTTAATTTTATTTATTTGTATCATATTTATCACCTTCCTTTAAAATATACCCATAAATAAATCACTTAATTCATTAATTATTAACATATCAATATTTAATAATTTATTTTGTATATCGTTTAATAAGTCAATATTATATTTATTTCCGTTATTTCCTTTAACAGTTCTTGTATAATCTTCATTATTATTACCATGACTTTCACTATTATCATTTATATTTGATTTATTCATGGTGTAATTAGTAGCCCATTGTTGATTTTCAAGTTCAGTAAAGTCAAGTTGGCCCTGTGGTGTATCTTGAAATAAATTTTTATTATTAGAGTTTGACGCACTTGTTGTATTAACATTGTTTTCATTTTCACGTGTAGAATTTTCAATTAAATCAACATTACCAAGTATATTTTCAAGTGCTTTTTCTTGTGCTTTATAAAGTTCATTATATTTAGGCATAATTAATTGCATTGTATTATTTAAATATCTTTTAAATAATTCGGCAGTTTCAAAACCAATTTCACTTTCATAATAATAATTTAAAATATTGTTGTTTAATATATTACGATATGTTTCATTAAAAATAGGGTAATTTTGTAGACCAAAGTCAAAGTTATGATCCATTAATGTTTTAATAGTTATTGTATAATGTGCCATAATCATCACCCCTATCATTATTTATTGTATCACTTTTATTTTCATTAAGCAATTCTAAAACGTCTTTATTTAATTTTATTTTTATATCAAGACCATATTTTTCATTAATCATATCACATGCTTTTTTACGTGTTTTATAAAAGCAATTCAAGTAATAATTGATTAAATCATTGTTACTGTCAACTTCGTTAGTAATTAAACGTTCACGTTTATCAGTATTAGCATTGTTAATACCTAAAAATGTCATGCACTCGTTCCATATTTCATGTTTATGTAATTCAAGATCATTAATTAAATACGGAGCGTCAGTTTTTAAAACGTTTAGCTTGTTTGAAATATCAAATTGTTTACTGCCGAAAATAAAGGGCGTATTCCCTGAATATTGCATGTAAACATTTTTTAATGTAAGTATTGTTTTTGTATCACCTTCAATTAATATAGGTGTTTTATGTGCTATTAAATTAATGTCAATTGTTCTTTGTGTATCATATAAACGATAACTTACCAAGTCAATTGTTTCTTTTGTAGGCATTTCAAGTTCATTATTCATTACATAAACTAAATCATCAAAGTCAACTTTCTTTTCATAACCAAGTGACCACGCCATAATTCTTGTTGGTAACATATAAATATTAAATTTATCATCAGGGTTAGCACGTAAAACCATAAACCCTTTTTCACTATCTTTATAAAAACAAGATTTACCAAAGTCAAATAAGTTCATTTCCATAAAACGACTAGCACCATAACCTGCAACGTCGTCAAGACCTTCCCATGTAAATAATGAAATAGCAATTAATTTTAATCTATCATAATAATTGGTATATGTTCTGTCATTTATAAACATTGATAAATCAGTTTCCTTAATTTTACTCATTTTATCACCTTCCTTTAACTAACAATATTATTACTTTGTGAATAATCATACATATGACTTGCATTATGCCATAATGTAACGCCATTATTAAACATTTGTCTTATTAATTGTAAATGTTGTTGTGGTATATCACCTTCAACATTACAGTCAATTGTTTTTACATAATTCCAATTAGTACGACCTGTTATATTAGGTAATTTTACAATATTCACTTTATAACCAAACATATCAAAATATTTATCAATTATTTTTGCATATTCTTCTTTTATACTCATACGATATATTGTAAAATTCATTTTCTTACTTGAAAATGTTAAATCACCATTATTTAAACTTCCCTGTCCTGTGTCACTTACTAATTGGTGTTGTCTTAATTGACCAAGTTTATTTGTTATATCAAATAAACCACCCATTGCATATAAAGGGTTACCTGTAAAGGCACTTCCCAAAACGGACATACCACTACTTACAAAACTTGTACCAAGATTTATTGCATTTTGTGTCAACCAATTGGTATATGCGTCACCAACCCATGCTAATGTTGGGTATTTACTTCCATTAACACCATATGTAAATAAACTGTTTCCCATGCCTTCGGCAGTGGTATCTAATTTTTTATAATTAAGTGGTATTAATTTTGTAGCACAACCAACTGATATTGATCCACTAATTTTAAAAGCAGGTTGATTATTAATAAAGTCTTCATAATTAAGTTTAATGTCACTTCCTGTATTATTACTTACATAAAGATAATTAAATTCACTTGTAAATAACTTATTATTTTTTGGTGTATAGCTATTTATTGTTGTATTAATATTAACATTTGTACTTGATAACATTGTTATTTCATTATGACTTCCAACAGGATCAGAAGGCACTAACGCAAACATTGGGTAAAGTCCACCAACTTCAACAACGTCACTTCCTGTTGCACCCGGCCCATTATACCAATGTACACTATTTCTAATTAAACCTGTTGGTATTGTAAATAAACAGGTTATTTTTTCTAACATACCATTATTTGCAAATGCTTGTATCATTGTATCGGCATCACTTGGACTTCCTAAAATCATATAATGATAACCGCTATATAAACCCGTATATTCTTTTGCGGTAATTGTTGGAAATATATCTTCGGGGTTACTTGTATATGCCATTGCAATATATTTAACGTTCATTTGATTATTTCCAAGTTCAACAACACTGTTTACAATATAATCACCTGTTTCAAGTCCTTCGGGTACAGTATGAAGTCCAATATTATCATTATTAACATGTTCACGTTCAACAAAACACTGTTTATATGTTAAATTAAATTGATATGTTTGCCATACGTCAGTTTCAAAAGTAATTGACGTGCAATTTTCATTAACATATTCCATGTTAGTTATAAAGCAATAATACCATTTATTACTAAAACCTTCATTACGATAAAATAAGTAATTACAATTTATTATTTCATCAATATTTAAACCAACTTTAATAATATTATCATGTTTAATATATGTATAATTATCAAGTGTCTTAAATATTTTACTATTGAAATAATTAAATTGACTTGTTGCGTTTGAAAATGTTAATTGGTTCTTATAATCATTTTCAAGTGGTGTTTTACATAAATAAATATCACCCTGTGGTGTTATACTTACCATAATTATCACTTTCCTTTCTTTAATATAAGAATAAAAGACACTAATTGTTAGTGTCTTTTAATTTTATTAACCTGCACTAACAGTAACGTCCGCAGTTGTATAAACACCGTTTTCACCTGTTGCAGTTAAAACGCCACTACCTGCGGCAACAGGTACAACTTTAATACTTGAATTACTTACTTTTGTAATTGTAAATACTTCTTCATCACTACTTGTAAATGTAATATCAGTTGTTGCGTTGGCAGGTGTTAATGTAACACTTACTGTTTCATCAGTTCCAACAGTTGCACTTACGTCACTTATTGAAATTGCAGTTACAGGTACAGGTTGTTCAGTTGCAAGTACCACTGCGTTAGCAAATGGACATATTGCAAATGTTCCCCATGCGTGTAAATATTCGTTCCATGACATTGTTCTTGCGTTGTAGAATTCATCAAAACGGAATAAGTTATCATAAATTTGTAGCCATGCTTCATCACATAATACTGCAACAATTTCATCATTTTCAAATTTATCAACAACAACAATTCTAGCTTGCATGTCGGCATATGATAAATTAAATGCTTGTGCAAGTGTTTCAACTTCAACTTCTGCAAGTGCGTCCGCAGTAATAATTAAAACGATACGATCTTTATCAGTCCAAGTTGTAATTGTTCCCTTTGCACCACTAAATTTTGAATATGCATTATAATCAGTTGAAGGAAATGATAAT
The DNA here is from genome assembly GCA_017652345.1 of Methanobrevibacter sp. Next base: position 7,540 of record JAGCBE010000332.1, on the reverse strand, counting down.
TTATTAAATAAAGCACGTACTTTTTTAACAAATGCTTTACTTGTTGAATTATCAACAGGCGCGCTTACTGTTTCAACAATAACTTTTGCGTCATTATATGCACCGTCAATTATTCCTTTTGTATATTTAAATTCGTCAATATAGTTACCACTATATAATGAAGTTGTAATACCTGAAATATAACTTTCAAAATTTTCCCATGAAGTAAATGCACCCTGTAAACCTTCACGTGCAATTGTTTTTGTATATAGATCTTGTCTATTACGTCTATAATATGCAACATGTGTATCAGGATCAGTTATAGTTAAAAGTTTTGCCATTGCGGTATTAGAATATTCATATTGTTCTGCATTAGCAGGGTTTTCGTAAATGTCTTGTATATCAGTACCTAGTGGTACACTTCCCTTTTTAAATATTGATAAAGGGTTGTCATAAGATTTATTTCTTACAATAGTTAACGCAATACGGTTAATTAAATTATTTACAAATTCATTTAACATTGGTTGGTATGCGTCATTAAATAAAATGTTTGAAATAGTGTTTATGTTATCGGCAGTTGCAGATGGTATTGTTTCCATAAATACTTTTGAGCTATCTTCACGAATAACGTTAAACACTTTTGCACCTTTTGGAATAGCCATATTATATCAATTCTCCCTTCTCATTGATAACGTCTTCAATTTCAAGTTTTTCTTCATCTTCGACTTCATCAATTTTTTCTTCAACTTCTTCCTTATCAAAACCAACTTTTTGGAATAAACGTCCATTTACTTTAAGTAATTCTTCTTTATCAGTTTCAAGTCCAACAATTTTTTCACCTAGACTTTTAATTTCATCAAGTGCGTTTCCATAACTTGATAAAACACCAACAAGATCGTCACTTATTAAAGCTTGTGTCGTTTCGTCCAATTTGTCTTTAATTGAAGTGATAAGACCTTCAAATTCTTCTTTTGTCAACATATTGACACACTCCTTTCTATTATTTATATACCATAAATAAATAGAAATGTCAACTAGACATTTCTATTTCTTAATTTATTGGCATATAAAACCCATTTAAATTTATAATTTCTATAATCAGGTGTAGGTTGTCCACCCGTAAATTTAACCCATTTATAATTATAACCACTTCGTATTACTGTATCATTAACATAAAATGTTTCATATATATGACTTGAATTTACAAGTTGCCGTTTACCACTTGATACAGTATAAAAACCTTGATATGTTCCATATGCAGTATTCATATGTACATGATCGCCTGTAACATTTCCTGCCGTTCCTGTTCTTCCAATAAATTCACCCTGTAATTTTGTAGTTCCAAGTGGTAATAAATCATTATCATGCGCTACTTCAAAAGTAACATATCTTATACCTTTTGGTGTATGGACTTCATTTAAACTTTGCCATACATTATAATAACTTCCATGATAAACAACTTTACAGTCAAATGGCGCAAAATATGGACAGTGTAAAATTCTACCTGTTGGACCATAACCTAAAAAGTCAATTGCAAGTATTCCCTGATGAGAATAACTTCCATTTTCACCCTGTGATATATAAATATATTCAAGTGGAAATAATGCTACTTGATAACCCTGTTCATCATATAAAGTTTGACCTGCAACCATGTTATCACCTACTTAATAAATCTTTTAATTGTTTACTTGATAAAACAATTACTTTATCATCATGTTCCATTACATAATCAACAAGACCATTTTTATCAATTAATGTTAGTTCACCTTCGTATTTCTTTTCTTGTTCATAAGGCATAATATAACTTTCGTCACACCAACCACGATCACCTGTTGTATTATAAGGGTGTCGTGATCCTGTTGCAATACGTGTAATATTTGTTGTTATTTCTTTGTCAGTTTTTACTGTATAAGAAGTTGCATTACTTGATTTATAAAGCGGTGTACCTTTCTTTAATATTACTTTATCACCAATTTTATATTTCATGTTATTCACCTTCTTTTTTGTGTTCACGTTCCATTTTGTCTTCAATTATTGATAATCTTGTATTGATACTTGTTAATGTGTTTAGCATTTCCTTCATTGTTGTATTTTGGAAATAAATCATATAAACAACACATACAACCCCTAAACCATTTTGTACTATGTAGTCAATTATTGTTTTAACGTCCATAATAAAATCACCTTCCTTATTTTATATATACCATAATTCAGGTGATTTTTCAATATTTTTATAAAATTTATTTAATTGTAAAATCAGTATCAACCAACAACACCCCACCTTTAACATGTTTAAAATTAAGTTTATGTTCTTTATCATCTTCATTAGCTAGTATTGACATGCCTTTATTAAAATTATCAAAATTAATATATTTTCCAAGTTTCTTTGGTAGTCCTGCAACAGTAACATTTAATTTATCGTTAAATTCTTCAATGTAACATTTTTGACGTAAGTATTTACCACGTGTAAAACGACTTTCTATTTTCCAAGCACCTAAACGATAGTCGTCTATATCAACAAATTGCATTAGTTCTTCATCAGGCATTAATTTTAAATGTATGCTATCTGTATCACTATAAATATAATAATCATCATTATATTTATTAATTGTATAATCTTTTATTGCTTGACTTGTATTTATTGTTTTACGTCTTGCATAACTAGTAATAAATGTTGCAACAGGTATATAAATTGCGTCACGTATTTCTTCTTCACCAAGTTTATATTTAACGATACCTTCTTCATTTAAATATGGTATTTTACCACGTACACGTGGGTTAAGTCCAAATTTACCATATAATGAATTTAACATTAATTTACTTATAATATATAATACATTGTTATTTTCTTTTTTAGCATTTATTTTTCGTTCCGTCCAATAATCAATATAATTAGTAAAAAGTCCTTTTAATGCCTTAAACTTCCAACCATTATGATATGTTATATCATACACGTTATAATGACTTAAAAATAATTCAAGATCAATATTTGTTAAGTATAAAGTTACTATATCACCGTCACTTGATTTAATATATTCATTAGGTAAAAAAGAAGGGTTATTTTTTATTTGTAATGTTGGTATCATACCTTCTTTTAATTCAAATGAGCATGATATACATTGTATATAAAGTTTATAAAGTTTATCGTCTTGATAACGTCCTTCAAAAAATAAAGGATCACCAAAAGGTAAATATTCGTATTTCATTACCGAAGGGTATAAACTGTTTACGTCCAAGACAAGACCACTTCCAACTTCTTTTTCTTTGTATATATCATTTAAATATGTAAAACCACCTTTATATGATTTTCTTATATCTTGATCAATGTTTATATTAAGTATTGGGAAATAACGATTAAAATTTTTATTCATTTCTTTGTAATTAGCTAGTGCGTCACTTCCTATTGTCATTTTTAAAAGATTTTCATTAAACATATATTCAAGTGCAAGTGCCATAATTGTTACGTCGTTTCTTAAATAATCAATTTCATGTTGTGTTAATTCGTGACCAACTTCACGTTTTTCACTATAATCAAGTGTTAATTTATTAATTGGTAAATTAAAATCTTTTGCAATTTTTTCAACTGAAAAATTTAATATTTTTAAACTATCATAAATTGTTACTTTATTTGTATGTTTCTTTGTTACATGAAAATATATTTCTATTGAATAGAATTGCCCCATATCACTTATTAAACAGGTAAATGTTTTGTCACGTCTATGTTTTTTGTCTTTAACAAATTCATACCCATTATTTAATAAATAATTAAAAATATATTCCCCGTCAAATTTTAAGTTGTGAAAATATAGTTGATAATTTTCTTTTGTATTATTACAAAAGTTAATAAAGTCTATTATATTATTACCGTATATAAAATTATCAACATTTCCAATTTCACATAAGCCATATGCCCATACACGACAGTCATTAGGATCAGTCGTTGTTTCAAAGTCTGCCGTGTATTTTTTACAACGTGCCAATTATTTCATCAATATTTTCAATTAAATTATCATAAAGGTTAGCAACGTCTTCTTTAATATCATCAGGGTTAAAACCTTTTATTGTTTTATTAGTTACCAACGGGTAATATTCGGTAATTGATTTAATTGCACGTTCATTTTGAAATAATTTATAAAATTGTCTATTATTAAGTTTACGTAATTTTTCTTTTAATAATTGTAATTTGTTTTCATCATAACCTGTATAATAACCAAGATCCGTTAACATTTTTTCATAATTATCACGAAATAAACTTGTTTGGTATTCTTGACTTCTTCCTGTTTTATAAACAAGTTTCTCATAACGTTTAAATTCTTCACTACTTAAACTTTCAACTTGTTTTTCAAGTTGTTGTCGTTTAGCTTTTAAATTTAAATAATAACTATCACCCATTTGTGCAAATGTCATACTTTGTAATTTACCAAAAACACGTGGTTTTTCAGTTTCAAGTCTTGTTAATTCACGTGAAATATTACGTTTAACACGTGCTTTTTCACGTTTTAAATTTTCATATTCATACCGACTTAATACATAACCACCTTCAAGTTGTATTGATTTTTCAATGTCACGTTGACTGTATCGTTTCAATTCATTAAGTTTACGGCGTAATTCATTACGTGTATAAACATTTTGTTGCAGATCCTTCTTTGTTATTTTTTCAGGTAATTGATAATTAAAACTATCATCATATTTTTCAATACGTCTTATTTTTGCATTATAATTATTAATTACCTTTCTAATTTCTTGATTTAATTTTTTATCATATCTTATTGCCATAATTATCACACCCTTAATATATAGTTAATGTTAAATTTTCATTAATTATTTCTTTATCATTTATTAACACCCTAAACCCTCTTTTTTCTATCTTTTTATAATAAGATAATATTAATAACTTTGTTGCGTCAATGTCTATTTTATAAAGTATTGATAATTTTATATTTTCATTATGTATATACATTGTTATGTTATCTAAAAATTTTTTCTTCAAAAAATTAGAAGAAAAATAAAGTATTATTTCTTCATTATTAACATTAAGTTTAGTGTAATAATCACTTTCCTTAATATCATAATAAATACCGCGTGCACTTCTCATAATATCACCTTATAACAAAAGTATAGTCAAATGACTATACTAATGTTAATGTTAATGTTGTTTTACCGTTTCCAATTGGACGTTTTGCAACCTTAACTTTTATTCCTTCTTCCCATGTAGGCATACCGTATATTGTCATTAATTTTCTAATTATATTGAAAATGCCATATGATCCTGTTGCATAGGTTTGACCATTAACGTCAAATAATATAGTACGATATTTTTTAACAACTTCACCATTATCATTTACAATTTCACGTTCTTCACAATATACATCTTTAATTGCAATTTCTTGACCTACACAGTCATTAAGTAATGCGTCACATGTTTCAAGTGCGTTAAATAATTCCTTTTTTTCTTCTTCTTTCTTTACTTGTTTTGAGCAATATGTTTGCCCTGCCTTTCCATTAAATAATGTTAATTCGTTTTTAGTTTCCATAATTTTAATTCCTTCCTTTCTTAATTTAAACTTTTTAACGTTTCACATACTTTGTTGTAAATCATACTTGTTGTACCTTTTTCAGTATCACTAGCTTTTTCAATAGATTTTTTATCTATTTTAATTGATACTTGTGCTTTTTCTTTGTCTTGCTTGTTGTCTTTAATTTCAATTACGATTTTTGCCATTTTAACATACAATTTCCTTTCTAGTGCTTATATGCACCATGTGACAGTTATTATCAAGATTTATAAGGTAAGATTAACGAATAAAAATATCCAAGTTTTAAAAATAATTAAATAATAAAGCATACAAATGTATAAATAATAACTTTTGAAAATAACTTAATAACTGCCACATGCTACATATAAGTGTAGCATTTATTAACGTTTACGTCCACCTTTTTTACATGCCATTTTAATCACCACCTTTATAAATTTATTCTAGCATAAATTTCATAATTATTGTATTTAATTTGTTTATTACAAATATAAATCATCACGTCTTCATAACTATTAAATTCAATATATTCCTGTTTATGAAAACCAAGATATTTTGATTTAATTTTAACTTTTAATAAATATTTCATTTATTCATCACCGTCCAATATAATAGTATTAAAACCTTTTTCATCAAAACCAATACTAACCAATTTATCAATTAACATTATTGCCTTTTGATAATTAAATGCGTCAACATAATTACTTATTGTTGAAAAATCAACTTCTCTAATAAATTCATTATTAACATCTAAAATATCAATATAAATATTTTTTACGTACATATTATAATATTTAATCATAACAAGATTATTTTCTTTATTCATTTTTTCACCTTCTCTAATTTTTTAATTCTTTTTTCTATTATATCAAAATATTTTAAATAATTTTCTTCATGTAATTCAACATTATTTAATACGCCTTTTATTTCCATTAATAATAAATTTTCTAATTCACCAAGACGTTTTTCTATTTCATGAAGTCTTGTATCATTATCTTTTTCTTTTTCTTCGTTGTAATTGTATAAAAATCTTACACCAATATATAATGTAATTATTTCAATTATTACAATAATTAACCATTTAATCATCACGTCCACCAACCTTTAATATTGCCATTATCATAAAACCAATAATACAACCTATTATAAAGAAAAATATATTACTCATCATAACCAACCCACCAATTATTACGACTATCTTCAATTAACATTATCTTTTTAGAATACTTTAATTTTCTTTTAAACTTGTCCATTTCATATTCAGTATCAAAGTATTTAAAAAATTGTTTATTAGTTGTTAAGTCTTTTAATAATAAATATAATTTATTCATATAACACCTTTTTTAATATCTTTATAGCTTTTTCGATATTACCTTCCTTTAATATTTCAATTGCTTTTAAAATAGTTTCTTGTAATTCATAATTTCTTTGTTGTAATATTATTAATTGTTTGTCATTATTCGATATCATAATTTTCACCATGACACACTTGAAATAGTTTAGAACCATAACAAGTGTAATTCTTTCCTTCTGTAATAATTGTTTCTTTTGTTTTAAATAATGATACTATAATATAAGATAATAATATCAAAAGTAAAACATATAATACAACCTTTACCCACCTTTTCAATTTTAACTTCTTCATCTTATCTTGTCCTTTCATACCTTAATAATACAATAGTAATTTTTTCTTGTCAACATATTTTTAAACATTTTTATAAAAAAGTTTTTCAAAATGTAAATAAATGTAAAACTTGACCTAATTAAAAATATATGATATAATTATTATGTTGTGATAGGCGTTTAGCTATTTTCACATACAATTGTCTAGTACGATATTTACCATTTAATATATAATAATTAAGGTTATGGTATCAACGTGAAGAACGTTTTAACCTTATTTTCTAGTGATATAGTGTTATATAATGGTAAAATATTGTACTTTTTATTTTGGTGGTGATTATATGAAAAACGATATGTGGTTAAATCTTGATAAAATTGTATCGTATGGTGCATTACTTAATTTT
>JAGCBE010000331.1 GCA_017652345.1 Methanobrevibacter sp. | reverse complement strand
TGAATCACCCGAATGGGATAACTCTTTAAATGAATTTTTATCCGAACACGAATCTTTAATAAACATATACTCTTCGAAAAGAGACTTTTTAAAAAGACCTGTGATGATTAATGGAGAAAAATTTAGTTTTTCTCCAGGCCCACATAATGAACTACAAAAACAAATCATCGAAGAATTTGGTTCCCGTTTTGCACAAGGAAGTGAATGCTTATATGTTGGAGATACCGCTAAAAAAGATTTATTGATTAATCATGAAAAATTAGAAGAATTAGGATTTGTAATTTCAACCCATGATAAAATGCCGGATGTTATTTTATATTGTGAAGATAAAAATTGGATTTATTTTATTGAAGAAGTTAATTCAACAGGCCCCATGGATTATAAAAGAATAGGTGAAATTAACCAGTTAACTGAAAATGTTGAGAGGAACCTCATTAATTGATTGGATGCTATTTTGTGATTAATTTTTACTGAATTTTTGTTTAGGGAATTTTTACTCAAATAATGTCTTGTAGAGAGATTTTTGTTTTTGTATTTTGGAAATAATTTGATTATAGTTGATTTTATTTTTTAGTAAAATTTATGTATTAATGTTGTCAAATTATATAATTAAGTTATCTTATAGTTGCAAATCAATAACACCTTTGTTAATTATCAAGTTTACTTGGTAAAATACATAATTTTACTGATTTTTGACGATAAGGTAACCTAAATATATGTTACTGATGATAAACTATTCTCAGAATAGTTTATTTTAAACTTAGTAGACTAAATAATTGGAACAATATTTGCATTGTAGTATATTAGCAATATGTTCCTTTTAGTTCTACTAGATGAATCGTATTATATAAAGTAGATAATAGATTCATTTCATTGGAAATGGCAACATCATTATTTCCTAATAGATGTAAAATGCCATTTTTTCCTTTGAAATACCCATATACTGACTCACTTTTTTGGAATCGTTTCATATATAGTTCTATGTAAAATTTTTGTGTAAATTTATTCATGGAATTAAATGAATAGGGTTTGATTTTTTCGCTGAAAGAATTGTGTTTGCAAATATTTTGATATGGGCACCCACTACAATCTGTACTTTTATATTTGTACAACTTTTTGGTTGCTATTTTGGGTAGGCCTTTTTCTTGTTCTTCTTGGATATGTTTTTCCTCATAAAGCATTACTGGTCTGTTGTTTTTGCATAAATAACCGTTCCAGATTCGTGGCATATCCGCTTTTCTTGTTTTTTCTAATGTTTCATCATCAGTAATTGTTATTTCACCACTTAATAATTCTAAATTTTCGTCATATGTTCTCATTTGATTGTTTATGTATCTTGAGGTTATTTTTGGCATTATTAGGGATTTCATTTCATTTTCGTATATGAATACAACGTTTGCTTCGGAATCATAACCTGAATCACATATAATCATTGCCTTTTTTAATAGGTTTTTTATTTCTTTGTAATTTTTTCGAGTTCCGTACTTTTTTTGCAATTCTACTAGCATTTCGAAGTTCTTTTTTAGTTCTGGGAATAATTTTTCCAGTGCTTTGGAATCATCGGGTTCATTGATGAATATGCTTCCAATTATGGTGTTGTTGTCGGTTACTGCCATTTGAAGATTTTTTGCAAAATCCCATTTTCCTTTTTTAGTGGGAATTAATGGTGCATTAGGATAAGTAATGCATACAAAGTCTTTATTTGAATTTTCAATTGCTGTTTCAAACTCATCAATTCTTTTATACAATCTATGATTATATATTTGAATTCGAGGAATTATTATGTCAATTAATTCCATGATTTTTTCGTCATGTGTGTTTTGTTTTTTGAGTTGCATTAGTTTTCTTATTGATCTTTTCATTTGTTTTTCTTTGGAATTGTGCAGTAAATTGTGTTGAGCCATGAATTTCATGGCTTCCACTTCTATTTGATATATTTTGTAGTATTTGGATCCTCTTATTATTGCATCAGTACCATCAACAAAGTAGTGGAGGAATTTTAGTAAATCGTATTCATTGAATCGTAATAATGTGTATAGGAATATTTTGCGAAAGGAATCTGGCTTGGGAGTGTTTAAAAAGTTTCTAAATGTGCTTTCACAAGGTTCAATGCCTCTTGTGAAAATTCTTAAAAATAAATTGGACTTGCATGCCATAACAAGATCAGAATATTTATAGTCCTTTTGTTTAAAACAAAATAATACTATGCCTAATAACAATAATCTGGGATAGTGACGGTTTCCATTGTCTTTAAAGTCTTCTTCTAGTTCTTTAACTATATCCATTACTCCTGGAGAGAATATCAGATCCATGATAATGTAAATTAATCGAACATCTTTTCGGTTTTCTTTTTTCAAATCCTGATATATGGTATCTTTATCAAAACCATCAATCTCTTTGGCTTTAGCAACCATAAATTTACACCTCTAAAAATTTTATTTAAAGCATAATACTCAAAATTAACTCTTACTAACTA
>JAGCBE010000330.1 GCA_017652345.1 Methanobrevibacter sp. | reverse complement strand
GATCATGAATTTTTTGAGCTTTTTGAGCTTTTTGGACTTTTTGAGGTTCTTCTACGCTTTGAGAATCATTATTTTGCCTATTATTTACTAATTCATCCCCTATATTCCTTAATCTATTCATAAGAGATTTTGCCACGGTATTTCCATTATTCTTATTCCTATTTGAAGCATTTTTGGCTTTATTAGAGCCATTTACATTCTCTTTTACTTTAAATTCACCATCAAGAATGTCTTTTTTATTTGAAGAATTATTTTTAGCTTTAGTTTTCTTCTCTCCTGAATTTGCTTCAAATTTAGAGGAAACATCATCTTTAGATGAATTGAATTTAGGACTTCTTTGAGGTTTTGAATTAGGTTTCTTAGCTTTTTCTTGATTTTTATGAGTATTAGATTTGTTTTTATTCTTTTCTTCTTTTCTAATACTTTCCTTAGGAATATCAGTTTTTTTCTCTTTTCCTTTGTTTAAATTCTGATTTGTATTCTTATTTATATTCTTATTTGTATTCTTTATATTCTTTTTAATTTCATTATTTTTAGGAACATTAGGCTTCTTATCATCTATTTTTATATTTTCTATAGATGGAATTTCGATTTCTTCATCTACATCATCATCGATAAGATCAGGAATATCATCAATGGAAGATTTATCACCTTTGGAAGAGTTTTTAGTTAATTCATCATCTAATCCTTCCAAGTATCTGCTGATTAAATCTTCTTTTTCCTTATCTTTTTCAGCCTTTTCATTGATTTCCTCTTTAATGGATTGAATATTAGCCAAATCATTATCTGCAAGATTATCTACAATATTTTCAGAAATATTATCTACAATATTATCATCAATATCCTCAGGAATATTCATATCATATTCTTCGTTATTTTCTATGAAATCATCATTGTCCTCATCATCATCGTCTTTTCCAAGAATGACAGTAGTTACAGGATTGATTTTCATTGATTCAACATCATTGATCTTCTTCTTCAAGTCCTTGACTTTAGTATTGACGATAGTTGATTCAATATTTTCCAATAGCTTAGCTCTTGCCAAGTCTCTGTTTCTATACCAATCAGTAGACCAGATATGATAGATATTCCAACCTAAACCTTTTAATACTTGTTCTCTTAATCTATCTCTGTCTCTAGCTACTTTACTTGAAGCATAATTATGACCATCACATTGAATTCCTAAAATGTATTTTCCAGGATTATCTGGGTCTTTAATAGCTAAATCAACTCTAAATCCAGCACAACCCACTTTTTTATCCACTTCATATCCATTTTCAGCTATGAAGTTGCAAATTGCATCCTCAAATGGAGCTTCATCATAATCCTCATATTGAACAGATTGATTATAATGCAAGTTTTCAGCATATTCCAAGAAGGCCTGCAATGATTTTACACCAAATGGTGGATTTGCAGTTAAATGAATATCATGAGCTCTGAAGTTTGTGAAAACTACACATTTTTCCCTTGCTCTTGTAACAAGTACATTTAAACGTCTTTCTCCCCCATCCTGGTTTAATGGGCCGAAGTTTAAGGACATTTTGCCTTCTGTGTCATAACCATATCCTACACTGATTAAAATGACATCCCTTTCATCCCCTTGAATAGTTTCAAGGTTTTTAACGAAGAATCTTTCTTCCTTATTTTCTGAAAAGAGAGCCTCATATTCAGGATGAGCTTTTCTTTCAATCTCCAATTCCTCTAAAATTGCATTCTTTTGAGCTACAGAGAATGTACCTACACCTAAACTCTTCTTATCACCATATTTTGCAAAGTGATTGAATATCTCTTTAACTACATCCTTTGCTTCAAGAGGGTTAGCTGAGCCTTCTCCTCTATGGTATTGGGTATTAGGATTATAATGGAACTTAAGCCCTAATTCAGGGTCTGTGTGAGATGGAGATGGATAAACCAATAGCTCATTATCATAAAACTCTCTGTTAGAGATATTAATTAAAGATTCATGACGGCTTCTGTAGTGCCATTTAAGCATTTTAACTGGGAATGATAGTTTACATAAATGAAGGATACTTTCCATATCCAAAGCAGTAGCTACCTCTTCACCACTTTCACTGTCAGTCATTTGGTCAAAGAAGCTTGTAGGAGGCAATTGTT
>JAGCBE010000329.1 GCA_017652345.1 Methanobrevibacter sp. | reverse complement strand
GTCTGCAGGTCTTTTCGTAGGTCAAGAACATATAGCAGCACTTATTTCTGATAGTATGGGTATGAACCCAATTCCATGTACAAGAGTTGAAGCTGCTTGTGCATCAGGAGGACTCGCACTTAGACAAGGTATTATGGCTGTCGCTTCAGGTTATCATGATGTAGTTGTAGCTGCAGGTGTGGAAAAGATGACTGATGTTGTAGATGCAACACCAGCTATTGCTACCGCTTCTGACCAAGAATGGGAAGCACAGCAAGGAGCTACTTTCCCATCATTATACGCTATGATTGCTCAAAGACATATGTACGAATATGGAACCACAAGAGAGCAATTGGCTATGATGTCTGTAGTAAACCATAAGAATGCTTCAAACAACCCTAATGCTCAATTCCCATTTGAAATTAGTGTGGATAAAGTATTGGCATCCTCTCCTGTTGCAGATCCATTAACTTTACTCGACTGTTCACCTGTTTCTGACGGTGCAGCAGCTATTGTTATTTGTGCAGCAGAAAGAGCTAAGGAATTCACTGACACTCCTGTTTATGTAAAAGCATCTGCACAGTCTTCTGGAACCATTGCATTGCACAGCAGAAAAGACATTACTACTTTGGATGCAACCATTGCAGCTTCCAGAAAAGCATATGATATGGCTGGAGTGACTGTAAAGGATATTGATGCTACTGAAGTTCACGATTGTTTCTCAATCAACGGATTGCTTGCAATTGAAGACCTCGGATTCGCTAAGAAAGGTGAAGGTGGAAAAGTTCTTGAGGAAGGACAAACCAATATTGATGGTGATTGTCCAATTAACCCATCTGGTGGTTTAAAGGCAAGAGGACACCCTCTTGGTGCTACTGGTATTGCTCAAGCTGCTGAAATCGTATGGCAATTAAGAGGAGAAGCAGGCAAACGTCAAGTGGATGGTGCTGAAATCGGTATGACCCATAATGTTGGTGGTACTGGTGGTACTTGTGCTGTTCACATCTTTGGTAGAGATCTTAACTAGATTTCTACTTTCTTAACTTTTTTTTATTTTCTAATTTTTATCTAATTTTTTATTTTACTTTTTCATTGCTTTTTAACTATTTTTATCTTATTTTTCTAATTTTATCTTTTTTATTCATCAAAAATCAGTTTATCAATATAATCCATATCAAGAGCTTCCTCTACAATGTTTGCTAATTTTTCAAGTGAATTCTCTACACTTGTTTCAAATGGGTCCTCACCAATTCTTTCTTCAAGGCCTTTGCCTTTTCTCAAAGCATTTAGGAATTCCCTTCTTAAATTGTAGTTATTGAAGATTCCATGGAAATAGGTTCCAAATACGTTTTCACTATATGCTCCATCGAATTGGTCATTGTCATTGTTTCCAATTCCCTTCTCTATTTTGAATAATGGTTTTGCACTTATGAGATTTGTAGTTCCTTCATGCAATTCATATCCTGTAACCTCTTCACCATTGATTTTAGAAAAGATTTCATGGAACATGCCATTCTTATCAGAACCATCATCATTTATTTCTATTGTAGCTAAACTCTGCTTAACGATTTTGCCTTCTCTAATGAACTCGCTTTCAATATCCAAAAGACCTAATCCTTCCACTTCATCAAGCTTTGATTCCTTATGGTCCTTATCATAAATCCTGTTTCCCAATATTTGGTATCCTCCACAGATTCCAATGATTGGTATTTTGGATTCATTTGACAATTCCCTTATTTTGTTTGCCAGGCCAGATCTTTCCAATTCCATTATGTCTTCAGTGGAATTTCTTGTTCCCGGCAAGATCAATGCATCAACATCCTTTATCTTTTCCTGATAGTTATGGACTTCAATCATCCTAACTTCAACATCATCTTCTGTGTCAAATGGATCGATATCTGTAAAATTAGCTATTTTTGGAAGCTTGATCACTCCAATGATTATATGGTCATCATTGCTTTCGAATTCCTTAGTCCAGTCATGTTCCTTTAGTGATGCTGAATCCTCTTCTGGAAGTTGTAGGTTTTCTGCATAAGGGACTATTCCAAGGACAGGAACTTCAATGATTTCCTCCAATCTTTCAATTCCAGAGCATAACAATTCCTGTTTTCCTCTGAACTTGTTTATGATAACTCCTTTGAATCTTGACCTGTCTGCATCATCAAGAAGCAAGAATGTTCCAGCTATTGATGCAAACACTCCTCCCTTATCAATGTCTCCAACAAGAAGCACATTTGCATCAGCTATTTCTGCAGCCCCCATGTTTGCAAGGTCTCCTTCTCTTAAGTTGATTTCAGCAGGAGATCCGGCACCTTCCATAATGATTATGTCATAATCCTTCTTTAAGTTGTTTAATGAGTCTATTACAGCTTCTTTTGCAATGATTCTATAATCTTCATCGTCCATTAGATTATTGTCTATATCCTTTTGGGTAGCTTTTGTCTTGTCATACTTTCTAAAGAAGTCCTTGTTTCCAACTGCTTCCCCTTGAATGATTACCTGTGAACATGATTCTCCTTTTGGCTTTAGCAATATAGGGTTCATGTCTACTGTAGGCTCTATATTTGCAGCTTTTGCCTGCAATACCTGTGCAATGGCTATTTCCTTGTTTTCCTTTGTAGTGTATGAGTTTAAGGACATATTCTGTGATTTGAATGGTGCAACCTTAAATCCTCTTTTTGTATATATCCTACAAAGCGCTGCAACGATTAAACTTTTTCCTGCGTTGGAAGCAGTTCCTTGAATCATTAAACATTTTGTCATAATTTTACCCAAATTATTTTATTATCTGTATATTAGTTTCATTTGTTTTTTATAAAATATAAATTTTATTTGATTTTATATTGTCGGATTCCATTTTTTGATTTTCATATTCACTTATTTTAGTTAATAAAAGTTACTAAAATACAAACCTTTTTATATAACTAAAATCATAAAGTTATTAAGCATGTAGTTTAATATATATTAATATAATGAAATATTGAAGTAATTTATAAATTTAAAACTTATTAAAAAAATAGAAGTGTCATATTAACTAGAAATTATGTAAAATTAAAACATTTAGGAGGTTTTATATGGAAGAAGATAAAGTAATGCCTACAGAAGTAGAAGAGTTAGAGCCTAAAGAAGAAATCGTAGACTCTCCTGTAGAAGACAATATAATTGATGAAGCTGATGAAACTGATAATGTTGCTGATGCTGATGCAGTTGAAGAAATTGCAGAAACCAAGTCTGAAGATAAGGATTCCCTTGAAGTCGAGTTTGTTGAAGATGACGAAGGAAATCGCAGAATCAAACCTATGCTTGATTATGAATCAATTTCAAACACTGCAGATATAGAAGTGCCTCCTTTGCTTATTGACCAGGTAATTGGTCATGAAGAGTCTGTTGAGACTATTAAAAAGGCAGCAAAACAAAGAAGAAATGTTCTTCTTATCGGAGACCCTGGTGTAGGTAAGTCAATGTTAGCTAAAGGAATGGCGGAATTATTGCCTCCTGAAGTGCTTCAGGATGTATTGGTTTATCCAAATCCGGAAGACAGTAATTATCCATTGATCTGAACCGTGCCAGCAGGTCAAGGTAAAAAGATAGTTAAGTCAAACAAGGCTCATTCCAAAAGGGGTGACGAGAAGAAGATGAGGCTGACCATGTTCGTCACTGCAGCTATTTTAGTTCTTGGATTGATGTATCAAAGTATCTTTGTAGCTATTATTGCTGCAGTTCTTGTAAT
>JAGCBE010000328.1 GCA_017652345.1 Methanobrevibacter sp. | reverse complement strand
TTCTTCAACAGTCTTTACATCTTCCTGATCATCATTGATCATACTTTCCTGTTTAGCAACTACTGGTGCAGGTGCTACATCAGGAAAAACTTCTTTGTACGCTTCTTCTTTGAATACCATATCTATATTCACCTTCCTTTCTATATACAATATACACAAAATTGACCGTTTTAGTCAACAGAAAGTTTGTGCATTCTGTCAATATTATTTTCTAAAACTATCCTTTATAATAGGTATTGTAAGAAGTTGATAGCCGAATGGCAGAAAGGAAGCAAACATGAGTAAATACATCTATTTAAAGGAATTAGGTCTTGATGAAGCTGAAGCAATCAGTGAAGTCATATGTTGTTCAAGACAATCTGTTTTCTGCAGATGTGAAAAAGGTATGAGCAATAAGACCATTGATATCATCATTGAGATCAGAAAAGGCAAAAGTAATTTTACTATAAGATATTCTAATGAACATATACTTCTTGAATTTTCAGATGATGATGAAATATTTAATGTAGAAATACCTGCAAACAGTTTTACAGATTTAATAATAAGGTAGGTGATAAAATGAAAATCCTGGTAGCGTGTGAAGAAAGTCAAAGAGTATGTAACGCATTCAGGCTGAAGGGTCATGAAGCCTACTCATGCGATATCATACCAACTTCAGGTAATCATCCTGAATGGCATATACAAAAAGATGTTAGTGAAATCTTGAATAACGGATGGGATATGATAATTGCATTTCCGCCATGTACAGATTTATGTGTAAGTGGTGCAAGACATTTTGAGAAGAAAAGAAACAATGGTACACAAAGAAAATCTATTGAATTCTTTTGTAAGTTTCTGACTGCTGACTGTGATAAAATAGCAATAGAAAATCCAGTAGGAATAATAAGCGGTAATTATATTTCAGAATGGTATCCCGATCTTGCAGAAAAATACTGTTTACCGGTAAAGCCATCACAGATAATTCAACCTTTTTATTTTGGTGAACCGCATAAAAAAACAACTTGTCTATGGTTAAAAGGTCTTGAACCTTTAAAACCTACAAATATAGTTGAACCATCACTGGTTACATATACTTATAGTAATGGAAAGATAACACAGTATGATGAATTCATGGTTAAAGGTTTTAATGGTGAACGTGGTAAAACAAGATCAAAAACATTTCAAGGTGTTGCAGATGCTATGGCTGAACAATGGGGATAAGAAAGGAAGCTAAAATGAACAGATTGAAGAAAAGATATCTACAAATTAATTATAAAGGTCAGGTTCTTGACCTGGAAGTGTTAAAATATAATAACAGTGATAGAATTGCTATTCAGGCATATACAAAGACAAAAGAACCTTTTGATGTATTAACAGTAAATCTACCTGCTTATGATGCAGATTATGGTTATGAATACATCTTTCTTAATACAAACCACATGCCTGATATAGAAAAGGTTCTTGAAAAGGCAGGAATGATTGAAAATACTGGTTATAAGGTTTGGTCAGGGTACTGTGTATACCCTGTGGTTAGGTGGCTAAAATGATTGATAGTAATGTTTCTTTTGATTTTATATCGGATAAGATGTTAAAATTAGATGAACGCATCATCTATGCACAAAAGTTGATTTATAATGATAGTATCACTGGTGACTATCTTGTAAATAAAGTAGTTACTGCAGATGATAAAGGCAGGATACGTGCTTATATCAAAGACCTGCAGAAGGTTAACAAGTACCTGCAGATAGGTACAGTGTAGAATGTCAAGCAGAAAGGAAAAGTGAATAATGAATATTACAGAAGTAAAGATCAGGAAGTATGAAAACAACGCTACAAAGGGTTTTGCATCAATTACCTTTGATGATGCACTTGTTATCACAGGGTTGACGATCCTGGAAGGTAAGAATGGTTTATTCGTTTCTATGCCACAGACAAAAGGCAAGGATGCAGAAGGTAAAGAAAGATGGTTTGATGTATGTTTTCCGACATCAAAGGAAGGCAGACAGGCAATAACAGATGCAGTCCTGGAAGCGTATAACAAGGAAGCAGGAAGTAAAAAGGGAATAGGCAGGAAGTAATTCAATAAGGCAGTGTTACCAGTGGCACTGCCTTTTATTTCTTAAAGGTGGGATAATATGTTAATGTGTTATTTAACAGGTTTATTAATTTTATATTGGGTTTTTAGTGACCTGGAAAGGTGGCAATAATGGGTAATATGTTTTATGAGCAGTTACAAAAGATGAGTGAAGAAAGTGATAATTATAAAATACTCAAGAAACTGCATAAAAGAGTTAACAAGGAAAGAAGCAGAATAAATAAGTTATTTCAAGAAGAATTTGAAAAAGGTGAATATGCATTTTATTACGGAATGTATCTTGCATACAGTAATGTAATTACAATGATAATTACTTTAAATAATGAAAAGGGGGATGAAGATGAAAGGAATTGATATTTCTAAATCCAATACAGTTACAGACTTTAAAAAGGTAAAAGAAGCAGGATATGATTTTGTGATCATTCGTGCAGTAGGCAGTAATGGAAGTACACCATATAAAGACAAGAAGTTTGATATGTTCTATGATCAGGCAGTAAAAGCAGGTTTGCATGTTGGTGCTTATGCTTATGTAAAACCATCATATAAAGGTGATGTTGTAGCTGAAGCAAACAAGACTGCATTGTTCTTCCTGGATGTGATAAAAGATAAGAAATTTGATATGCCTATCTATATTGATGTTGAAGGATGGAATAAGAAGTTAAAGCAGGATAATACACTTTATACTGTTTCATTCTGTGGTACTTGTGAAAGTAAGAAATATTACACAGGTATATATGGTTCAGATGTTTCAACATTTATAGATTTACTTGATAAGTCTTTCTTACTTCCTTTTACCTGGTGGGTTGCTAAATATTCAAGTCAACCCCCAAAACACGCAACAGAAAATTGTCACATGTGGCAGTTTACTTCAAAAGGAAGTATACCAGGTGTAAAAGGAAATGTTGATCTAGATCAATGTGAATTTCCTTTTCCTGCTATTATTAAAAAGAAGGGATTGAATAACTATGATAGGTGATGAGATAAAATATAAATATTGTAATAATGATCCTGAAATAATGAGTGATCTTGTTGTGGCTATATATGAACAGGCTATGCATGATTATATATGGGGAATTAAAACCCTGTCACACCTGCTATACAAGAAAAAGTGTAATCTTACAAAAGATAATCTATATAAAATACTGGAAGCTGAAAGATATATGCATGAAGTGGATATATTACTAAAAAACCCACTTTACAACATATCAAAAGCAGTATGTGATGCAATGTATAAAAAGTTGCATAGTTACCTAGATGGTAGGTTAATGGTATATGATTATGTATACGGAAAGGGTGAAATATGGAAAGACTATCAAGAAAGATTATCAGGGAAGCGACCACGCAAACTGGAAGTAAAAAATACACGGTTACACAGTTAAGGAAGATGGTGCGTGAAGAAATAAAGATCGCAAACAGGATATTGATTGATACTGAAGGGGGCAAAAAAGCCCCCTATCTAAAATCTATCATGCAGGATATAGCAAAATACAACCTGTCAAGCAATAGAACAGGGGAATATCTTACACAGTCCAGGGTTAAGTGGATGAAGTCTTCAGAACTAATGTCTGCATATAATGCACTTCAGGGATTGAAAGAAGCAGATATGTCAAGTATTGAATATGCTAAAAGGTTAGCAGGTAAGTATGATACAATGCGTCAAAAGTGGGAAAAGACTACAGGAAAAACAGTAGCACCTGAAACTTTTGATCAGATGATGGAACTGTTCACAAAATATGAAAAAGAAGTTGAACAGTTTGGATATGCTGAAATGTTAAACACTATCAATAAACAAAGAATGCATCATTCAGAGGAAAAACTTATTGATGCTATTAATAGAGTTGAAAAAGAACATCCATCATTAGGTGCAAAAGGTGTACTTAAGTATATATCTAATGAAGTAGCAATCAAAAGACTTATGGAACAAGGCATTACACTTGAAGAAGCGTTTAAAATAGTTGGCACACAAAAATGATATTATATGATCATCAATTAAAGGAAGCAAAATTTAATATAGAAGAAAAGCGTGTTCATCATAAAAGAAAAGACGGGAAAAAGAAATCAGATATCAGGCGTAAGTGTTATGATATCTTTACTTTTGATATTGAAGTAACAAGTGGATGGATAAAGGAAGATGGAAGTATAACAGGATATTATCCAGGTATGCCTGAAGAATACTGGAATGGTATGCAACCTTTTTCTCTTTGCTACCTGTGGCAGTTTTCGTTCAATGATCAAGTTTATTATGGGCGTGATCTTAAAGATTTTGTTCAGGTTCTTAAAGATATGCCTGAAGATATACAGTGTGTCATATGGGTTTTTAATCTGTCATATGAATTCCATTTTCTAATTGATGTATTAACTTTGAAAAGTGTTTTTGCACGTTCACCACATCATCCTATGAAATGTACTTTTAAAGAATTCCCTAGAATAGAATTCAGATGTGCTTATGTATTAGAAAATACAAAACTTGAAAATTGGGGTAATGATCTAGGTATAAAAAAGTTAGTAGGACAATTAGATTATGAAGCAATAAGAACACCTTTAACACCTTTAACAACTGAAGAACTTGAATATGGTGAACACGATTGTCTGATAGTATATGAAGGCATTAAAAAAGAACTTGAAACATATAAAGATGTTTATAACATACCCCTGACCAGTACAGGCAAGATCAGAAAGGATTGTAAGGAACGTATATACAAAGATGGTTATGATAGGTATATTAAAAAACAAGTACCATCGTTGGAAATATACAAAATCTTGCAAGGTTTTGTTTTTGCAGGTGGGTATACACATGCGAACCGATATCACGCAAATAAGACTATAACAGGATTGATTGAACATTATGATTTTACTTCTTCATATCCTGCAGTTATGATTGCATTCAAATATCCTGTCGGCAGGTGGACATATAGAACCGAAACTTTTATACCTAAAGATAAGACGTTTGAAAACTATGCATTCATATTTAAGTTACATTTTGAAAATGTCTGTGCAACTACATTAAATACTTACATCCAGGTATCAAGAATATTTAATCAACATAATATAGTTAATGATAATGGAAGGGTTGTTTCAGGTTCTTTTGATATCTATGTAACAGAATATGACTGGATGATAATAAAAGATCATTACCAGTGGGATAGATTAATATTGCTTGATAGTTGGTATAGTAAGAAAGATTATCTTCCTAAAGAATTTATAAAATACATATTAGAACTGTATGTTGCGAAAACCAGGTACAAGGGATTGTCTGAATTTGAAGATGTGTATAGACGCTCAAAGCAATTCTTAAATTCCTTGTTTGGCATGAGTGTAACTTCAATAATTCAGGCAGACTGTGAATTTATGTCAGGTGAATGGTTTACAAAAAATTTAACTGCTGAAGCAGTTGAAAAACGTCTGAAAGATTTATCAAACACGTATAGACGAAATGATACAAGATACTTTTTATCATATTCCTGGGGATGTTGGATAACCTCGATAGCAAGATACACCTTGTGGAAATGTATTGATATTGCAGGTGACCTGTCGGTATGTTACTGCGATACAGATAGTATCTTTGCAGTAGGTCACCATGATTTCACAGAATATAATAAATGGATAACAGAAAAACTTGAAGCGACTTGCAGACATTACAGGATTGATACTTCTATGTTGTGTCCTGAAGATAAAAAAGGCGTGAAACATCCACTAGGTGTATTTGATAAAGAACCTGACCTGTCAGAGTTCAGAACGCTTCACTCAAAATGCTACTGTATGCGTGAAGCTGAAACAGGTGAATTATCAATAACAGTTGCAGGAATAAACAAAGGTGCAGTGGCTATGTTGAATAATAATATAGATGCCTTTGAAGCAGGTTTTAACTTTGATAAAGATCATCCTAGCGTATCAAAACGAATGCATACATATATATCAGATCAGCCTGATATAACTTTTGATGATGGTTATGTATCACACTATAGGAACGGTATAAACATAAGAAGGACAGGCTATAAACTAGGTATGTCAGATGATTATGAAAGATTGCTTGAGTTCTTTGCAGATGCTACTATTGATAATATTAGTGAAATAACAAAAGACCGATTAAGGGGGTACTTTGAATATGGCTAAAAAGAAACAATACTATTCCATTAAAAATGTTTTATCCACTGGTGCACAATGGATAATATTATTAGGTCAACGTGCAAACGGTAAGTCATACCAGGCTAAATTGACTGTATTGGAAAATGCTTTTAAAAACCATAGAAAGTTCATATATTTAAGAAGATGGGAAAGTGATATCAAAGAAAGTTATGTATCAGATTATTTTGCAGATATGCCTATACTTGAGATCACACAAGGTCAATACAGTGGTGTAATGGCATATCATGGTTATATCTACTTTTATAATTTAGATGATGAAGATAAAATCATTAAAGGTGAATGCATAGGCAGATACTGTGCATTAAGATTAAACGAAAGATATAAATCACAAGTATTTGATGGTTATGATTATATACTGTATGAAGAATTCATTACAGACGGTTTATATCTGGGTGACGTAAACGATGAACCGAGAATTCTACAACAGTTCACTTCCAGTGTATTTAGACATAACAAAGGAACTGTAATAATGATAGGAAATACCTTATCACGTGTATGTCCTTATTTTAAAGAATTCTGCCTTGAACACGTACTTTCTATGCATCCAGGTGAAATTGAAATTTATCATCATCATGTAGGTGATGCAGTTATTGATATAGCGGTTGAATACTGTGCAAATATCAAATACGAAAATACAATGTTTTTCGGTCAGGCGTCAAAACAGATCATAAGTGGTGAATGGGATACTAAAGAAGTTAACAAACTACCAGGAAGGCAAGAAGATTATGAAGAAGTATATAAGATACTGGTTGAATATCTGCAGTTCAGATTTGTATTATCTTTACTGGTTGATAAAGACGGTGGAAAGATTGTTTTTGTATACCCTAAAACCACTAGCAACAGAAATATAGACAGGATATTGACAGACAGGTTTGATACTTCACCACTTGTATCAAGTAGACTTGATCTTAACAGGAAGCCTGAAAAATATATATCAGATGCATTCAGAACAAACAAAGTATGCTATAGTGATAACTTGACTGGTTCTGACTTTGTCCATGTTAATGATCATTTTAAGATTGCATCACTATTCTAATATGATATAATACTATTGTACATGATATCCTTTCGTGCCCAATACAATAATTACTAGCGATCCCCCTGTAACGTGTTTGCGGAATACACCTTACAGGGGTTTTGCTATGTCCTTTTGTGGGTATGCTAACCAGGTGCTTAACGGGCTTGTTATATGCTTGAGTTGACTTAATTGGTCAATACGGTAAGACCCAAAATGGGGTTGTTAGTTTAGCTCGTTAAGGTCTTT
>JAGCBE010000327.1 GCA_017652345.1 Methanobrevibacter sp. | reverse complement strand
TCCCCTATATATATTTATTGTATAGGATATCTGTGTAAAATTTACTATAGAAATTTCATTCATTTTGGATTTTTACTACATTAGGTCGTACTCCGTTAGAAAATAATTATTTTTTGTACTACGATAAAAAATAATTAATTAAATAATTAATTTTTGGTATCTTTTATTAAATCTTATATTTTACTCAGTTCGTCGGTTAGTATTACCCGACGAACTGAGTAAAATATACACTATCATTCATCTTATAAGCTATAAAAGGGCGATTAAAACCCTAATTTCAAATAAAAGGATGGAGGGTCTAGATAACTCTTGGAATGATGATATAATGCAAAAGAGGGATATCATGATAGATATACCATATGAGAACTATGAAGATTGTTATCATGCTTTAAAGGAGATAGAAGGTGATTGGATGTCCGGAAAGATATATTTCGTCTCTTGTCTATATAATAGTTCTACAATAAGGATGTATATTGAACTGAGGGAGAGAATGAGATTGAAATTAGCTGTCTTTGAAGTAAAGAAAGTCTTTCGTAAATATCTTATATCTCATGATTATGTAATGGAAATAAAGAGTAGGAAGATATTACATGAGCAAGGTATATTTCAACCTAAGATAAGTCGAGTGCCAAAAGAAGATGAGATAAATAATATGAAAGTTGAAGATTTAGCTAAGTTGAAGCCATATTTACCTACTTTGATTAATGAGAGAATGAAAGCATTAGTAACAAATAAAGATGAGATGACAAGGGTACAAAATTTACCTTTGATTGAAGATGAAGGTAATATGTTATTCTTTAATTATGTCAATAGAGAAGCAAAAAAATAGAAGTTATTTAATATATTATTTATAACATATATAAACTCTTTAATTAATATAATTTTAAATAAAATGGTCAATGGTCTTAAATCAAAAGCATTTAGAGTCATGTTAGTCGATATTGATTACTTTGATGAGGTCAAGCAGTACCTCAAGTCGAGTAAATACTATCAGTTTGGTGCGGGGATTTACTATGAGTTAGAGAGTGGGTTAAAGGTGATTTACTTCTATGTAGAGTACTCTAAACCCATAGAGTTAGACATATCTTTAATGCCTTATTGTAGGGTCCAAAAGGCTTATAAGCAGTCAAGGAAGAAGTTCTTTGAGCTAAGAGAGATATCAGAAGAGGTATGGTATGAACATGCCCATGAAGAGCCTTTATTGCCCCAAAAGACCTTAGATGACTACTATAACCCTAATATACCTAATGGTGCTACTTAACTATATATAATTAATTATTTATTTTATTTCATATTAAATAATGTATATTAATAAACAAAATAATAGTATTTTTATTATAGATAAATTGAATGATTTAAAAAATGATTTAAATAGGAGTACCATAGATATTAGCAGAATCAGAAAAGAAATCAATGAGATAAGTAAGTTAAAGACTGCTGATATCTATGACTATCAAAGGACTCTAATTGATCCAATCAAGCATAAAGGAGTTAAGATACCTTCTGATAAGCCTGTACCTTCACTTACATTCCAAATGCATAATGTAACTAATTTCTTTATTCACTCAAGCTATGGTGCAAATACATTCTTTTGCAATCCTTGGTTCCTTGCGAGTGAAAAGGCATTAGGTAAGAAGTATCCTTTCCCTCCAGCTGCTTATTCATATGAAACTTATGGTTCAGCTAGTATGTACTTTTATTGCAATTCAGTATCTTATAAAGGTACAGAAAAAAGTGTTCATTGGGAATGCACTGAAAGGTTTACTCAAGTAGTTCCAGATATATTTGCCAAGTATAGAGTAGTTTCAGCTTGTATGCAAATAAGATATATTGGACCTATTGAAGATGTTAAAGGAGTTATAGGTGGTGGAATAAGTTTTATTAACACTAATTGTGTTGCAATGAAGATTAAAAGAAATGATTATGGTCAACATTGGGAATATATGGCTTTAAGGAATCCAGATATAAGAGATGCAGAATATTCAGTCCAAAACTTGATTATGAATATGTATGGATGGAAAGAATATCCACTTCTTGATGGACTTCAACTGACTTACTTTCCTTTAGATGAATCCTTTGAAGAATATAAAGTACCTTATGATGGTCATGTCTTATTATCTGAAAGAAATAAAGGTGGTGGTTTTGATATAAGAATAAGTGATGATTACTTTAAGCCCGGCTTTAATTGGCTTATCTATATTAAAGGTGGTCCTTATATACAAGCAGATGTAAATAATATGAAGATAGACTTATATGTCAACTATGAGGTCATACCTAAGCCAGAACTATTAAACTATATGCCAATGGAGATATCAGTCTATCAAACCAATAAGAAGCTACTTAAAGAGTTCAGAGATGAAGCAAGAAAGAAGGCAGTCAAAAAGTTAAATAATATATAACCTTAATTAATTATTTATTTTTAATTAAAACTTATGATAATAGATAAAGAAAATAATAGTATTTTTATTGTTGAAAAACTGAATTCATTAAAGAATAAACTTAACCAAGATACTATTAACCTTGAATCGGTCAAAAGGGATATGCAATCGATAAGTAGTTATGACAATGCAAGTAACTATGCATATTTGAACTCTTTACTTGAACCTGAGAAAGCTAAGGGTACAACTATACCTTCGAATATCCCAGTACCTACTTGTAGCTTCCAACTACATAATTATCTTACTTTTAAGCCAGCTGATAATGGTAATGATGTCTTTACCTTTAATCCTTTTTTCTTATCTAATGATAAGTTTATTGGAAAAGACTTTAATTTTTCTAGTGCTGATTATACAATGATGATTGGTTGTGGAATGTATTTCTTTGCTAATTCTACACGTGAGATTACTGGCAATACCCCACTCAATGATTGGTATTATCCTCAAGCAGCTATGCAAAATATACCAGATGTTTATAGTAAATATCGTTTAGTTTCTGCATGCTGCACAGTTAAATATGTTGGTACTTTAGAAGAAGCAAAGGGTGTTGTTGGTGGAGGAATAAGTTATATAAAGTCACCTTATATAGGTCTAAGATTTAAATTGAAAGATTCTACTCAAACTGGATCCGGTTCAAGAAACCCTATGTTATCTGAATATGGGGATTTTGAATTAATTAGAGATTGTTATTATCATCAAGAAAATCTTTGTTTAGAAGGAATAAGAATGCTCTATTTTCCTTTAGATAACTCCTTTGAAGAGTTTAAAGAAGTATGGGATGGAACCATTGAGAAAACAGAACCTGTTACTACTGATGTTGGATCACAGCCCGCAATAAGGATTTCAGATAAGTATTTTAAGTCAGGTTTTAATTGGTTTTTGTATACTAAGGATGCACCTCCAAGTGCATCTAGGAACTTTAGGTTTGACTTCTATTTGAACTTTGAATGCTTACCTAAGCCCGAGTTCTTGAACTATATGCCTATATCATTGAGCCTATTACCTAGGATAACCCTCGAGATGAAGAATAAGTTCCTTGAAGAAGTGAGAGATAAAGCTATAACTAAAATATATAATAAATTTGTATAAAAATATATAAAGTTAATTAATTAAATATTTTTAATTAAAAATGATAAACTTCAATACTCCAATTCCTGGATTAGAAAAATCAACTGTTTTTTCTGGATCTCAAAAAACTGAAGCAATAGATGATATTAAGAACAATGTTGATAATAATGACTTAATAGTGATCAACAAGCTAAGTAACTTAAGGGCATCACTTAATGCAGCTCCAGTCAACTTACCTTCAATCAAACAACAGATAGAGAATTTATCTAGCTTTAATAAGGCTCAGAACTATGCTTATTTGAGTAGTTTATTATGTCCAGAGAAAGCAAGAGGGTGTAAGATGCCAAGTCAAATACCAGTACCATCTTGTTCTTTCCAATTACATAACTCTATATCTTTATCAACCAATTCAAGTGGTAATCTTGCTTTCTTGATGAATCCCTGCTTCTTAGCTAGCGATACTGTCATAGGTCAAACTGTTGTGGCTAATGACACTGATTATTATGTAAGAAACTTTTTAACTTCTGCATGGGTTAATAATGATAATGAATTATCTGGTTCTGCTGAATCAATCAAATGGAGACCAATTAATTTCTTCCAAACATTACCTGATGTATATGATTCATACAGACTTGTTTCTGCTTCAATAGTTATAAGATATATTGGTAGAATAGATCAAGTTAAAGGTGAAGTAGGTGGTGCTATATTCTATGATCAATTAAATACTTTAGGTGGTCAAACATCTACTACTGAAGAAGGAGATGTAACAGATACTCAATGCCCAATGTTATCAAAATATGCTATATTCGATTATGCATTAGATTCATTTTATTCTCAAACTAATTCAACTTTAGAAGGTGTTAGAATGCTTTACTTCCCACTTGATAACTCTTATGAAGAATATACTAAAGTAATGAATGGAACAGTTATTACTGTTGAACAACAGTTAAGTGCTGATAACAAAGTAATATTTAATCCAAATTATGATTATTATAAAAGTACTTTTAATTGGTTCTTTTGGGCTCAAGGTTGTCCTGAATCAACTGCTTGTTTCAAAGCTGATATCTATTGCAACTTTGAATGTCTACCTAATGCTAAGTTTTTAAATTATATGCCAGTCTCAATTAATAATGTTTATATACCACCTGAAAGAAGAAAAGAATGGATTACTGCTATTCAACATCATCCTATTATGAAAGCCAATGAAGATATTAGTGGAGAGGTAACAGTACCTGATTTATTCCTTAAAATGATTAAAAAATTCAAGAATGGATTACCTGGTTTTGAGAGATTAAGAGCTATTGGACTCATAGGTGCAATACCTTCATTCAAACCTGGACTCGCACTTGCAGGTTCAATGATGCAATCCAACATGATGCTAGATGACTACTAAGATGAGTTAGATGAGCACTTTTACTAAGGGTTTTACTCGCTTATGAAGACTTAAATAAACACTTAAAATATTAATTAATTATGCTAAAAAACTATATAAATTTATATATTTTTTTTATTTTAAATAAAAGTATGAGTTACGCAAAAGGCATGGAAATTGATAAATTAGAAGGGTCAATTATTGATAAAATTGTAAATGAAATAATTAGAACAAAAGATAGTAGTTTAGCTAATATTAAAAAAGTAATTAAAGAGGCTGAAGGTGCCCCTAATTTGAAGAAATCAACTAATGCAGCAAAGGTTATTGAAACTATACTTCAAACTAAAGTAAGTGGTGATAAGATTATACTTAGAGATGGTATATTCAATAAACCTATTAATGACTACTTATGCTATTCAGGTATATCATGCAAGTGTCTTACCAATGATCAATTATTTCTTAGAATGATTGCTAAAAAGATAATTGAATTACAGAACTATGAAGATGGTATTCAAACCACCTTTGATTCAGCTATTGCTGAGGTTATTGTAACAAGTCAAAACTATTCATGGGACTTAGCTAGTGTAACTGGTCTTATTCAAGATTGGGATCCAACATTCTCTGCTATATGTTCTCAAGGGTTTAGAAGTAGTGTTCAAGAAGTTAAAGAAATAATTGCAAGAAAACCTAATGGTGGTACATTTGAATGGGGTGATTATAAGTTTCAATTCTTTGGTAATGAGAATATTGCAATTATATGCCAAACTAATTTAGGTGATGATGAAATACTTGAAAAGTTGAATGATCAACAATATTTTAGAACTGATAATAATACTTTTAAGAAAGGTGAGAAATTAATTAAATCGGGTAAAGGTGTTACATTCATGTATCAAGACTTAGTGCCAGAAGACTTTTGTCCAGCTTATTGGGTTGTACCAACTGAAGTCAAATGTAGCTTCTTATTCAAGTTTGAATATGATTATAATGAATTATATAAACTAGCTTATGATCCAAATAAGGATACATTTAGTTTCCCTACTAATATGTTTTATTGGGATACTATGAATCAAGCATTTGATTTTATTGCTGTGTTAGGTCTAACTAGTCCTGATATGAGTGATGAAAAAAGAAAATCAATTACTAAGATAGTAAAAGACTTCTTTTATAATAAAGATGTTTTAATAGCTATGAAATCAACTTATATGAAGATACAAAGAATATTTCATGACTTCTTAAATGGGTTCTTGAATAATAGTGGGTATGAAAGATTTAGTTTCTTGAATGTTAAAGTAGAGAAAGTAATAGGTGATTTAGAAGACTTAAAAAAGAAAAATGGATATGTTGAAGCAGTTGCTTTTATTAATAACCTACCATTCTGTCATATGATTAAGAATCAACTTAAAGATAATAGAGTTGTACAAGTAATTGGTGAACTGAATACTACTTTGAAGAAATATTTGAAAGGTACTAATCCTGCATCTATAGTAGGTGATATAAGACAATGCGCAAGTAGAATTATTTCTTTATTACCAACTAATGATGTCAATGAAGCATGCTTCCCTTTCATTGTAGCTCAAGGTCCATTGTTTGGAGATTTAATTCAAGTCAATGATAAAGATAGTGATGTCATATTAAAAAAAGTTGATGCTCAAATAGCAAAGAAAGAAAAGTAAAAGAAAAAGAAAAAAGCAGAAGTAAAGAAGATAGTCGATACTATAACAAGTACAGAAAATAAGTTTGATGAATACTTTAAGAAGTACTATGCTTCTAGACCAGAGAAAGGAGTACCTCAAATTGCTCCTTATGATTTTAAAGAAGTAGCTAAGATACTTAAAGGTTACTTAATGTCAATCCCCAGTTCATCAACTGAGTTCAATAAAGAATTAACTACTGCAACTGAAACTGAAGGTGAGAAGAAAATAAAATATAAAAAGAACCCTTTAATTGAACTCTTTATAAAAGATTATTTGACTGCTATAAGTCAACCTAAAGGCAGAGGAAAAAAGAAAAAGAAAATAGTCTCAAATAAATTCTTTGATACTATTAATAAGATGGGGATTACCTTTGATGTTGAAGCAGAAGAAGAAAGTGATGAAGAAGATGTTAAGATGGAAACTAAAGAAGACACTACTACTCCTCAACCCAAAAGAAGTATCACTACTAGATCTAAAGCAAAGAAGAAAGATGATATGGATGTAGATGATGAATAAATAAATAAGTTAATTATATATTGTTTTTAATTAATATTAAATTTGTTTAATATATTATTAAAGAATATTAAAATTATTTAATTAATCAAGGAAGTTGAAATCATCAAAGCCCATACTCTTATAAAACTCTTTATTTTTATTATTGTCAGTTAAAGCATTAGATAGTTGCATGAATTCATCTATTGGCTTTTCCTCCTCTTTTGGTTCTTCTTTAGGCTCCTCCTTCTTCAATGGTTCTATCTTCTTCACTTTCTGCTTCAAGAGCAATTTCATGGCTTGAACTTCTTTTTCTGGTATTCTACTAGGTAAGGCTATATCTTTTTCAGGTATCTCTTCTTCTTCATAATCCATCTCTTCTGCATCTATCTCCTCATTAATTGGTTTCATTGAATTAGATTCTGAATCTGATATTTCTTCATCTTCTTCTTCCTTTTCATCATTAGCTATTATTCTTTTATTATTTTTAAATCTATATTTATGAGGTTTATATCCGCACCAGACTCTTACTTCATTAATTAAGTCGCAGACGAATCTCTTCCCCAATCTTACTTCCCCTCTTTGTCTTCTTTCTTCATTCTCTTCTATCTGGACTTTATCAAGGAATTTACGTCTATTCTTTACATGGGCTTTTATAGTATCTAAAAAATATTCATGGCTTGATTCTCTATAATAATCTAAGTAATAAGCGACTTTTGCTGTACTCCACTTGTTATAACAATCAAAAAGCTTAAGGTAGTCAGTTATTACTACATCTCTATTCTTATAGAAGGCTTTCTTGAACTCTTCGCATACTTTATAGTGATTTTTTATATTAATAAAATATTTAAGGCAGTATTGACATTTATGATTATATGGCATATGATAACATTCATAGAGGAGGTGATAGAACTCTTGAAACATTTCATTATATCTATAGATGTTACGCAACTTCTCTATTTTTGTCCAGATAAGTAAGTTTGATTGTATCTCTTCATCAGTAGGGTAATCATATTTGTATAGTTTCATATCTATTCTATCATATAAGTCTCTATCTCCAATTTTATTATTTTTTAAAAAGGTATGGATAATCTGTCTTACACTTATTCCAGGGAAGTTATCAGATATAGTGTCTTTGATAGCATCTGACAAGTAGAGTTTATCGAAATCAATCCCCATCTCTTTAGCTCTTCTCTTGTCTTCTTCTAAGATTTTGTTCTCTCTCTCCTTACCTAGTTTATTGAATAACTCTCTATTTTGCATCAAGGAACCAGGAATGCTATTTAAATCCAAGTAGCTCTGTCTTTCAAACCTGGAACCTTGGAAAGCAGCCTTTTTCATTGAAATATTGAACCTCCTCACTGCCTTAAGAATGAAAAGAAAGCATGGCTTGAACTTGACCCAGAACTCTTTTCCCCTGCATCTATTATAATGTTCATTATAGTGTTTAGCCGAAACTTTTAGACTACAGATGGGGCATACCTCTTGCTCTTCATGCTTGAAGCATTTATGCTGGTTTTGCTTAGTCTTTTTGACTTCTTTGCCACAGTTCTCGCATTTGATAAATCCAAATTTCACCATATTGATTTTTATTGATTATTTTTTCAATAAATAATTAATTATATTATAAATAAAATAGAAGTTAGACTTTGGGTATTTTGGATACATTTTGATGATGATGAAGGTTGATCAATTAAGATGGGGAAAGCATCATTAAACTCAATATCTCTTAACTAGATGAAATCACTTATCCCCACAGCAGATGAGTTGAACTGGCTAACATAGTGGTTAGACTCAAACAAATATGGCTGACAACAAGATGGATTAAGATGAATAAAAATTTAATAAATGAAAAGTTAATTAGATTATGATTGTTTTTAGATAATTAAAGAAGTTTAATAATAATATAATTAAAGAATAATAATTACTATTTAATTAAAGCTTTTTTGTCCAAGATCAGAAGGGTCATTAACAGCTTTTACTTCTTCTCTTCCTCTAGCTCTCTTCCTTATAAGGTATTTAGGCTTTTCTTCAACTTCTTTTAATGAGGAGCAAATAAAGTGATAGTAAGCGTATCTCTTTACGAAATGTAATTTAAACGACTTTTTAAAGATATTAAAGAATTCTTTATTGTTGGTGAGATATTCGAGGGCAGTAGGTGTCATATAGTATTTAAATAAATAAAAGTTGCCAATTACTTTAAAGAATCTGCATAGACGAATATAAATCATTAGAAGGTCATAGTCAAAGCAATAGTCGCAAATATCACAACCTTTTTGGCAACATAGTTGATGACAGTTATTGCATTCTTTTCCATACCATTTTACTGAATTATATGAAGTATAATATAATTTATATTTTTCATTTTCTCTGATAAAGGTATTGGTTGTCTCATCTAAATCTTTATATTTAAAGTCATAGCATTGGATAAAAGCTCTTTTGAGGAAGCACCTTTCATAGAAGGTATTCTTGGTCTTGATTGCAATCTCTGGAATTGGTGAATCGAAACCCGGACCTTTTTTAATTTTATTTAATTCTTCATAAAGGGTTTCAGCACCTTTTCGTAACTCTTCTTCTTTACAGACTATAAATGCATGAAGAATACTGGACCTTATTGACCTTAATATAGCACTTGTAGTATGATAAAATGCAGTCTTTTCTGTCCCCTCAAGTTTAATATCAAGCTCTTTTAAAATATCATTTGCTGTCATCTCTACTGCACTACGGTATATATTTGTTATTTCATTCTTTAACTCCTCTATATAAATGAAGTAATGTTTCATCTCTGGGCTCAAGTGGGTCTTAGTCTTATCTTCTGGTCTGGCATATTGGTCTTTTGGTAAGGCAAGTATGTCGGTAACTTTGTACATTGGCTTTGATAATTAATTTATTAATTTATGAATGACTTATATAGATATATAAAATAGTCAGTTATTTTTTCTTAACCTTAGTCAAGATACAAGTGGGGATCCCCATAAAAATAATTAATTGACTTGCTTAACCTTAAAGATATAAAGTGGGTGACCAAATAAATAATTAATTTTTATAATGAAAAAAATGGAAGTTGGAGTTGGGGATTATGGATACGGTTTGAGGAACATGAAGGAGGAGTAAGGTAGATGGGGATTACTGCAAATAATGAGGATTGACCTAACTAAGATATTTGACTAATCCCCCATTGTCTTGACTACTAATGTTATACTTGATTAATAATCTGGAATTTATTTTTTATTATAAAATAAAAATGGCTGACCTAAGACCAAGAAGAAGACAAATACCAAAACATGGAGGAAGAAGTATGTCAATCAATGGAACTAGTAGCTAAACTAAAGCAGAATCACTTGGGGATTAATTTAGTATCACTCTTTCTAGGTAAGTCAACCCTCTTAATTTATGGGCAATGAAAAAGATGGACATCATAGAAAAATGGTGTCCAAGATACTTCCAATATGGAGATGAATAATGATATAGAAAAAGTGGACGGTGAAGATTAATCAAATATGGTGTTTAATCGAATGGCGGATTCCCCAGTTAAACATCATCATGATTGATCTTAAAAAACCATCCCCTTTTCTATTGATGATTTATTCTTCTCCATATTTCTATATACTACTACAAAATAATATAATAAAATAGTATAGTTTACTATATATTATATTATAAAAAGTTATAGTAGTATATAGATAATGGGGGAAGTATAAATGTTCAATAAAGGAGGGGATTGATTTATAGGAAGATGATAATCATCTACAACATGGGGAATCAACCTCATGGATACCTTAATGAAGTACTTCAATCGTGCCGAAAGGATTTTAATCAAATAAACAACAAGATATTATTATTATTATTATTAT
>JAGCBE010000326.1 GCA_017652345.1 Methanobrevibacter sp. | reverse complement strand
CATTGTGTTAGCAAAAAAAATGGGAGCTCCAAAAAATAAAAAATTTAGAATAATTTCAAATATAATAATCGGCACTTACGGAACTGACTACCTCGAACAAATATCATGTAAATCTATACTAAATAAATGTCAAGAATATAAACTTAAAGATAAAATTACAAATTCCTGGGAAACCTTAGTAGTAAAAGCACACGGAGATGAAGAAATAAATCATGATCACTTCCATTTCATTTGCTTTTGGAAAGGTAAAAAGAAATGCGATATAACTAATGAAAAATATTTTGACTTACCTCTGGAAAAAGAAATATATTCATGCGAAGACCAAGACGGAACAAAACATTACGAATTAAAACAAAACGTAAATGATATTCAATTTAATGATTTCCGTAAAAAATATAAAAATATTATAACACTATCTGTTGCTCATCCTAACTTCAAAGGTCAAGATAAAAAAAAATTTGGCTCTGAATATGACATGCTAAATTATGTATGGAAACAAAAAATTGAATTTGAATCAACCTTCAATGTAGAAGAAAAACTTGAAGAATTAAAAACTAAAAAACTTAACGACTTAAAAAAACAATTAAAAAGAACTGAATTAAAAGATCAATTATGTGAATACATAAGAGAACAATGGCTCATAGGAACTCCCAAAGATACTGTAATTCACAACATTTTAAATGATTCAAATCTTTCCAAAATATACTTAACTCAAAGTTCAATTCAAAATTTCGTTGAAAAACAATTTAATAAACCAAAACAAGAAAAACCAAGATTTATCTTTGGAACATATTACGTTCCCAATGAAATAGCTGAATTCTTAAATTACTTAGATAACTTTACAAAATCATACTATGAAGAAGTAATTATCCCATGTAAAAATGGAACTTATCCAGATTATCAATCAGCTATGGAAAACTTTCAACAAAAATACAAAGAAAGAGGTAAATGCTTAATATTCAAAGGTAAAGGAGGTATTGGTAAAACTGCTTTATTTGGTTGCTATGGACCTTGCTCTTATTGGAAAGACAGATTCAATTTTGATCAATGGAATAATTGGGGATTCTTTAATTGGTTTGATGATGTTGATATTTACAGTAAATCATTAAACACCGAATTAAAAAAAACAGCAGAAGACTGGGAATATCTTAAAACATGGATTGGTGGTCAATACAACTCAACATTCACAGGAAAATATAGATCTGTTAAAACTGTTATTAACTATAAACCATGCATATTCACAACCAATATTCCAATTGAAGAAAGATTTAATAAAAGAGCATTAAATTATATGAAAGAACTTGGCACAGTTACATTTTCAGAGGCTAATCATATCTTATATAAAAAACCAAATAAAAATACAATAAAAAATTATTTCAAAATAACTAAAATCGACACTACAAAAACTTACTATTATAAAAACATTTATTCAAAACAAATCAATAAAAGAAAATTAGAAAATAAAGATAACAACATTCCACTCAATCCTAAAAAACAAAAAACAGTACTTGAATATGAAGAAGAAGAACCTATTCTCATTGAAGATAAATCTGCTGATATAACTATTTCTAATAACTACCTTCCATCAACATCTTCTAAATATTATGACTTCGATAACGGCGAATGCTATTATTGTGAACATAATATCTTTACTGAATGCAATTGTATTACTTTAAATAAAAAATGTAAAGAAATTAATTGTAACTTAAATAAAAATTTAAATAAATAAAATTATTTTTATATTAT
>JAGCBE010000325.1 GCA_017652345.1 Methanobrevibacter sp. | reverse complement strand
TGCGTGTCTATTTGATAGGCTGCTGCGGATTCTGGCTACCATTGATAATATATCATCAATAGCAAAGGACAAATAAAAAGCCTTCCGCCTGTGGTGGAGTGGAAGGCAAGGAGACATTATAGGTTAGCCTGCAAAGACAATCTATAACCTATAATAAATATATCATTGAGGATTATTCTTTTCAAAGATTTCTTTATACTTTTTAGGGACAGACATTTCCTTGTCTTGAAATTCTATGATAGTGCCGCCTTTAACTCTAAAGGCTCTTTGTACTTTCCAAATAGAAGAGACAATATTAATTTCATCAAAGTCAAAGTGATACTTATTTACATAGTCTTTAATATCTTCTAAATCATTCAAGCCTTCTTCTTTAGCTTTGTCTTGAATGTATTTAGTGAAGTTGATTCCGCCTGCTTTAATGTATGTCTTGCCGTCCACTTCTGCTTTATATCTTTTAGGCGCTGTGAATTGCGCTCTGTCAATAATCTCTTCTATTGCCCAGCCGCCTAGAAAATTTTGCGTAGGCATATATTTATTCATATTTGCTAGGCTTTCTTCGTCCTCTATAAAGAATATTGAATCTGTGTCAAAATAGACTACCTTTTCAAAGCCTATCTTGAGCGCAAGCTCAATGAGACAACAGCGGCTATATGCAGGAATTTGACTACCATAAGGAAGATATGTATATTTAGCATTAATTCCTTTAATGCGCCATTCTTCTTCGCTCATATAGGACGGCTTATTTTTCTTCAAAGTTTTTGAAGTAATTATTCCTTCTTCATCAAGACAATTTTCAAATACTTCACAATGAGCATTCTCCAGAGACTTTCCATAAGAGCTATTCATGAGAAGCTTATAATAAAGCACATTGAAAGCGTCTTTATTTGCTTTTGCTTGTAATCTAGCATAATAACATTTTGCGTAATACTTTCGCCATGGCAGAGGCTTTTTCTTATATCTATAATAATCTATATACTCAATTTCTAGATTCTCATAGCATTTCTTCATAGTCTCAATTTCAAAGTCCCATAGTGTCAATTCAAAATCTTCTACATATAAGAAGCCTATTAATTTAATGACGCTATGAAGCTTTACTCCTGCGAAGCTTACTTTGACATGACAGCAATTTGAATAATCTGCGTAATTATAAGGCTTGCCTAGTTTATACTCTCCTTTTCCATAAGCAAATTTATTTAAGTAAGCGCTAGAAGGGTGCATTGAGTGAGCGTCAATGTGGATTATTCTTTGCTTAATGTCTTTGAATTGCCAGCGCTCTGGAGCGTAAGTAATTCCGCCGCTCACAGCATTACGCAGGAAAGCGCTCTCTTCTTCGTCTAATAAAGGGTATAACTCTCTATATTTAGCCATAGGCTTTGTAGAGCGTGGAAATCCTTCTTTAATCATCATACGCATAGAATAGGAAGCCATACTCATAGAAGAGAAAAAGAATTTGTCCTGTCTCTTTATCATTTCTAGAAGAATATCAATAATGATTCTTGTATCTTTGAAGCAATATTCTTTTTCTTCTTTTGTAGGAATCCAGCCATGAAGCCTATTTAAGCGATAGTCTATCTCTCCTTTTTGCGTAGGCAAATTGAAAGCTTTAGCGACTTTTCCTAATCCGCCGCCATATATTTTTGCTAAATCTCTAAATATGATATTGCCACTCTTTGCGGAGAATTTAAGATTAATATTCCACACAGAAGAGACGCTGTGAGTTGAGATAGTGTTGAAGCAATATTCGTCTTGCTCTTCTATTGCTTCTTTGAATCTAAAGCCTTTTTCAAGTAATACAGGGAGCATGAAGCTCCATTCAAAGCTCAAGTTATAGACATATATACATATATTCTTTGTAGGCTTTTTCTTTTCTCCATGTCTCCTCTTTGGATTAGATAATTCCTCTAATTTATTAATAACTTCTTCCATAGTGTAGCAATATGATGATTCTTCATCAATCTTACTTGTGTCATCAATAAGACAGCCTAGCCACATGGAAGTAGTTTTATTCTTAATTGATTCTTCGTCATTATGAGATTCAATATCAAAAGCAAAAACTCTGTATTTTTTGCGATTGATTCTTACTTCCATAATTACATTTTCATAGTGTTATAAGTTGAGTTAATTGCTCTTTCAATTACAGGCTCATAATAATTGCTTCCTATTACTTCATACCAATAGGAATATATATCGTGAATCCATGATTCTTTGAAAGTCTCAAGCTTTGAGCGGACAGCCGCCGCGACTTGTAAGACTTTATCTTTATAATTAGCAGGACAGCCTTGCGCCACGTCCTCTATGTATTTAGCTAAATAAAGGACATTCTCTTCATAAGCGTAGCCTTGTCCATATCTAGACATTTTCTTGAGGTAGTCCCATGCTTCTTTTCTTCCGCCTTCTTTTAAGTGCCAGCGGAGTTTTCTTTTAGTGATTCTAGCGCCTACTTTGTTTTTTCTCCATAAGCGCTGTACTCTTTTTAATTCTGCTTCCATTTCTTCATCAATTTTGTCTTTAGGCTTTTTAGAGCCTTTAATATATTTATTGACGTTAAAATGTACTTGCTCTATTCGTGCTTGAGAAAGCTGTACTCCTAACACTTCTCTAGCGTATTGATTGCCACTTGCTCCAGAAAAGGACATTCCATTGATTTTCATAATAATCCAGCCGCCGTCTGTCCTTCTTCTTGCGTCCACTTTGAAGCCCATTTTTTCAAGCTCTTTTATCATTTGTGCTACATTCATAATTAAGCTCCTATAAAGTATTTTTCGCCGTTAATAAAGTCAAAGTCTTTTCTAGGGTATTCAATTCTAGAAAAGATAATATCTAGCACGCAATCTCTATAAACATAAACTATTTCGCTATAGCTCATATTTCTCTTTACTTCAATTCCTTTAATTGCTAATAAAGAAAGTAATTCTTCTTTATAAATTCTTAAATTACAACCAAGATAAGCGCTTAATTTCTTTGAATTTAGGCTTTCAAGATTTTGTTGAAATGTTTTCATATTTTGTCTCCTTTTTGTTAGAAAAGGGACGCTATAAGTTAATAGTGTTATCGCTACATAACAGCGCAGAGGGACAATCCAATGTCTAGCTTCCTCTCTAGATTACGCTTTCTACTATTATTAAATATAGCGTCCGTTAATTTAATTATTTCACTTCTCTAATGTCTTTTTCAAGTCTTGGAAGAGGTTTATTAAATTTAACTCTTTGAGCAGTAATTCTATAAATGAATTTTCCTGCGACTTCTGGACGGCTGTCAATCCATGCTTCGCCGTCATTGAAGGCTACTTCATAAATGCCTTCTTGATTTGGCTCTTTAACAGCGCTCTTGCTTGTGAATTTCACTTGATATTGTTGAGATTCTTCTGCAAGCACGTCATTAATGTACTTGCCGCCGATTGTTAATTTTGTGAATTTGCCGCCGTCTTTCTTTTCATAATTGCGGACGATAATTTTGACTTTTTGCATAGCTAATTTTTCTCCTTTTCTTGTTTTTCTAGCTTGTCAATTTCTCCCATGCAAGCTTTAGCATAGAAGATTAGCGCAATTTCAAATAAATTGCTGTATGATAGTGGCTCACTATGTAGCGCTAGTAATTGCTCCACTAACTTTTTACTTTCCTTGTGAATCGTTATTGTGATTCTTTCTTTTCCTTTTGGTACTGCCATTTTTCTTCTCCTTCTTTTCTAATGACTTTTTCCATTCAAGATATTCTTTCAATTTCATAGATTATGCTCCTTTATTATCTCTGGAGTGAGTACACATTCACTCATATAATAAATATTACAATCTTTGAAAGCTCTTTTGAATTTATTTATTTTCTTTTCATAGTGAGAAGTCCTCACTACCATTATGCCGCTGCTATTAGCGGATTGAAATTTAATGATAAAAACTTTTTCAAATAATAAGTTATCAAGATTCATTCTTTCTTCTCTCTTTCATATTGTAGTAGTCAAATAGATTCTCAATAGCTCTTTCAATAGCGTACATACCTCTTGCGATAGTAAATCCGTCATGCGTGAGGACTAATTTATGATTTCTTCCTCTATATTCTAAATTGTAGAATCCTTCTCCTGTTAAATCATTTCCAAGAATCTTATTAAGGCTTTCAATAGCCGCTAAAGTATTTCTTCTCCAATTCTCAAATTTATCTCTTGTTAATTTAGGCATACTATTTCTCCTTTAGAAGTGCGCTTTTAGAGGATTAGCGCTAACCTTTTAGAATCTCCTTATTTGTAGATTTCTAATTCTGTAATTGTGTAGCGTTTAACAGGGTAGTAATAAGTAGTATGGCAATAGCCTTCATCAATAACCACTTTGAAGCATTCTTCTTTGTGTTGCTCCACTTCTTCAATAAAGACTTTGTCTCCTGCTTCGCTTTCAAATTCACACAGGACTACTCTTTCATATTTGAAGCTGTCTCTGTCATGAATCTTTGCATAGAGTTGCATAGCTTGTCTCCTTTCTTTCCTATATGTCTCCTTCTAGGAAGGCTTTCGCCTTCCTAGTAAATCTCTACTTCTTCCGCTCTAACTTCGTGAGCTAAATCAAGGATTCTTTGCTTTGATTCGTCAAATGTTAAGCCTTTCCAGATAAGAGGGAAATCGCTAATAACTTCGCCGCTTATATTACACATTTCTACTTTTTGCTCACAATAGTCTAATTGAGTAAGCTTGAAGTATCTTGTACCATTCATAAAATTTGAATGGATTTTAATAATGATAGGTTGTCTTTCGTATTCTTTTTTCATGTCTTTGTCTCCTGTGCTATTTCCTAGCATAATCATTATAGCACACTAGTGCGCACTTTCAATATATTTTGTAAAAATTTTTTAATTATATATAATTATGGTATGAAAGAAAGAGACAATATACATTTTACTTGCAGGAAAATAGACGGCTATAATCTTCCATTTAATTTTATTATTAGTGAGCGTGAAGCAGGGAAATCTACTGCGATATGGCTTGACAAGGCATACAAGTCTTTTTGTGAGGGAGAGCATACTACTCTTGTCATAAGAAGAAAAATCACTCACATAACTAAAGCTTATATTGATGATATAGCACAAATTATAAATAAGTTTACAGACGATAAAATTGTCTTTGAATATGCACAATCCACGCTTAAAGAAGGACTTGTTGACATTTATATTAATAATAAAAGGTTTATGCGTATATGTGCGCTCTCCTGTGATATTACAGCCATTAAATCTTTAGTGCTTCTTAATTTGAAGTACATTATTTTTGATGAATTTATTTGTAATCAAAGATTTGGAGAAAAATACCTCAAGGACGAAGCTACAAAATTCATGGAAGTCTATAATACATTTAGAAGAGAGAGCGAAGGACTTAAATGCTACTTCATGGGAAATCCATACAGCCTTTATAATCCTTATTTTATGTTTTTCAATGTAAGCACAGCAAAGCTCACAAGAGGCGCTATTGTAAGCGACAAGAAGAGCTATGTTATTCAATGCTACGAAATTACTCCAGAAT
The DNA here is from genome assembly GCA_017652345.1 of Methanobrevibacter sp. The sequence goes on along the minus strand of JAGCBE010000325.1, from coordinate 6,985 downwards.
TGAGGAAGAAGATTCTTGAGGAGAATCCGCTTTATCAATTTGACAACGCATACACAAAATATGCTTTTGAAGGTAAGAATGTGAATGACTTAAATATTATCATAAGAGATAAGCTTCCACCTTCATTCAAGCTAATCTATGTCTTTAAGGCAGCTAATAGATATATAGGACTTTATAGAGCGTCTATCTGGGACGATATAGGAGATATTCTCTATTATGCTCAATTCATAGAAGGCAGCAAAGTCTCAAAGAGAAGAGACATTATTTGCTTTGATTTTGAAGAGCTAGTTGATAGAGTTGTTATGCTTTCTCCAGACGAAAGATACAAATTCCAAAAAATAAAAGAGGCTATGCGAAAGAGATTAATTGCTTTTAGCTCTATTGAATGCTACTATCTTATTGAGGAAATATATTTTAATTTATGAGTACAATAGTAAAATTATATTCTACTAATAGAGATAACTCTAGTAAATGGGAATTACTTCCTAACAAGCTTTTAATTGTTGAAGATATTGAATCTTATCTAGCAACAAAGACAGCTACTACAATCAATAATTTTCAATACGTTAAGAATGATTTAGAAATAGGCATTAATGTTGAAATGAATCAATCCTATTCACAGCCTAAATCTACTTTAAATTTTAAATATGTCTCTATTACAAATAATGACGAATTAACTCATTATTACTTTGTTAAAAAGGCAATTTGGAGAAGTAAAGATTGCGTCCGCTTTGAGCTTATCATGGACGTATTAAATACCTTTCAAGAGAATAGAGATTATACATTTAAAGAAAACACAAGAATTATAAGAGAGCATAAAGATAGAATTACTACTACTTACGAAAAGAGATTCTTAAATATTGCTCCTAGTGATTATAATATTGTTGATGAGCTTCCTTCTATTAATGATGAAGTAATTGTTTATCTTACTTTTAGTGATATTTTTGCTAGAGGGATTTTAAAAGAAATTGTCTATTCTGGAGAAATTATTCAAAAATTTGTTATTGAATTAGATAACTCTTATTCAAATGAATATATTTTAGAAGGATTCCAGCGCTGTATTGACGGCGATTTTCCTGCTATTTTAAGAGACGTAGATACAATTCAAGACGTAGAAATGTCAATTTCTTCGCTAGACGAAATTTCATTCTCTTATTCTGGTACTAGATATTTTAGAAAAATAGATTATGTTAGCGAAGGCATTAATCCTATTTTATTACGCAAGCAAGCTAATTATTCTATAGAAGATAAAGTATTATTAAAGCAAAATTGGTATTTACTTTATAGAAATCAAGAGAATCCTAGTGAAAGTCTTGTTAATCCTGTAGAATGCTATCTCATTCCAGAAGAAGAGACAAATGTTGATAGCGGAGTTATTACAAGCGGAAGAATTACAGCTACTTCTTTAATAGCTGGAAAATACTATTACGCAAGAATTTATGAAGAGAATCTTGTAGGAGTACAATTAATTTCTCAATCTATTACGCTTCCTAATGGTACTACAATCGCAGGAAAAGAAGCAAATTATGGACGTTATATAGAAATCACAAGGACAAGCGGAAATAAGCTTAATGTAATTTTATACAATTATCGTGATAATTATTCTGTAGCAACATATTTAGATATTGATTATATTCAATTAAATAATCTTCCTTTCAAGTATGTTGTTAAAGACACAAGACAGACAAGCAATTTCTACTTAAATTCTATGTGGAATAATGAAAGTGAGTGGACTAATACAAGCGCAAGTAATAAATTATTTGCTATGTCTCAATTAGACAGGACAGACGCAAAAAATATTAAGTTAATTAAGCTTCCTTATTGTCCTTATAATTTTCAAGTTGAAGGCGGAAAAATTGCTGTCAATGATGATACAAATTGGGATTATACTTTCTTCACTCAATCAAATAATATTAATTTCTATGCGTTAAAATTAAATAATCTTAATACAAAACTTCAAAACAATATTATTCAAAGGACTAATAATCCTTTATCTGTCTTAAAAATAAATAATATAAATCCTTCTCTTACAAATTTAAGAAGTAAACGCTATTTAGAATCAAAATTATATCATAGTGATTTTTATGCGCCTTCTTATGTGTATGATTCATTCTCTTTCAAAGTAGAATTAGAAAAATGTAAATTAGATTATTACTTTCTACATGGCTTTGATGAATTTGACATTACTTTCACAATGACAAGTACAATTAATAGTAAATTTTTGTTTACATTCGCTTCTTATAATTGCGATAAAGCAAATCAAAACTTCTATAATGTCATGCCTATAGCAAGAAATAATGAAGTAGTACTTTATAATGTGCCTTATATCAATTATATTCGCACAGGATTTAATTATGACGTTAAAGCCAAAAATATTCAAAACGCTTCTAATTTTGTAGGATTAGGATTATCTATGGCAAGCGTAGGAGCTTCACTATTAGCGCCTTCTGTACCTTTGAAAATTGCTGGCGTTATTGCTTCTTTAGTCTCTGTTGCGGCAAATGTCAAAAATACTATCACTACTACAATTCAAAATGAAAATTCATTAAGACAAAAAATAGAGCAGACACAAAATCAAGCTTCTTCTGTTGTGGGTAGTGATGACGTAGATTTAATGAGTGAATATTGCGGTAATAGATTGCAATATATTCTCTATGAACCTACAGATATAATGATAGATTTACTAGCGGATTTATTCTTCTATGCTGGTTATACTTCTAATAGAATGGGCATTCCTTCTCATAATAATAGAGTAAACTTTGACTATTTAGAGTGTGAAGCTTCTATTGAAAAAATAGCTTCTATTCCAGACGAATGCTTAACAGAATTAATTAATTGTATGAAAACAGGAATAACTTACTTACATAAAACAAGTAGAAGTGAAGATAAATGGGACTTTGAGCAAAAATATGAAAATTGGGAAAGAAATTTAATAGGGAGTTAATGTATGAAAATCAAATATAAAGATATTAAATATCAAGAGGAAGAAATTCAAAGCTATACCTCTAAAAGATTCTATGAAAATAAGTACTTTGCCTTATTCTTAAATAGAAGGCATTTTCCAGAGTTGACAAAGAATCAAGAAAGATTCTTATTAAAATCCTTCTGGCAAAATGGCTGTATTTGTGCTTTCATTCTTGAAGGTACAAAGCAAATGCCTTCTTTGAAGCAAATGCTTTCTAACTCTTCTAAAGATACGCTCATTCTTGAAAATGAAAATGCAAATGGCTTGCTTTGTTTAGTGCCTTTTGCTATTTCTAAATATGACATTACAGACGCTCCTAGCGTTGTCTCTTACATTAATAAAAGAGGCGCTACTTTCATTCCTAAAGGATTAAAAATAGTCAATAAAGATTGTGTTATCGGCTGGGCGCATAGTAGTCATGCTCCTATTCGCTCTTTAGTCATGTATTATATTGATAGAATTGTAGACGTTGAAAAGACTATTGAAATGAATTTATTCGTCCATAAATTGCCTAGATTAGTAGTCTGCTCTCCAGAAGATAAAGCTAGAGTTGAGAACTTAATGGAAAAGATTGAAAGAGGAGAAAAAAAGCTCTTCCTTGACGCTAATGACGTACAAGCAATCAAGAATGTCCTAGACAGCGGCTCAAATACTTCCTACATTATTGATAAACTCTATCAATATAAGCAAAATCTAGAAAATGAATTATCTACATTCTTGGGAATCAATAATAATCCTGTTGAAAAAGCGGAAAGACTTATCACAGGAGAAGTCAATTCTAACAATCAATTAATTGCGGAATGTGGCGCTTGCTTTGATGATTCTATTGAAGCCTTCTGTAAGGAAGTCTCTCAAGTGTTAGACTTTCCACTTACGCAGGAAGTAGAAGAATTTGAAGAAGAGCAAGAAGCTCAAGAAGAAAAGAAAGAAAGTGAGGAAGAAGATAATGCTTAAAAAGATTTACTTCTATAAATATAGCGATATTGATAATCAATATTTTCCATTCAAAAAGATTTCTTTAGACGCATTTATTAAAAATGCTTTAGATTTAGAATCTCTTACAGAATTAGAGCTTCCTAGTGATATTTCTACTAACACTATTTATAATGATTTAATCTCTCTTGTATTAGGGAAATATAATGAGCATGGAATAATCAAAATTGTTAAATACTTTAATGAAGAAGCTCCTTCTAATGAAGAGATTACTGCGGCATATAAAAATTGGATTTATAAATTAATCTCACAATTAAATGAGACTTACGAATATTACACAACGCTTTTAGCTCAATACTCCAGCGCTAAAGCGGACTTAATGGCAGATATTAAAGCCACTAGCAAAAACAAAGTTAAATTCAATGATACTCCACAAAATCCAAATAGTGAGGAAGTCTATGAAGGCGATAATTATATTACTCACTTCACTAGCACAGAAGGAGAAAATTCTTCTCCTCTTATGTCTAAAATGATGAGATTAAAAGAGATTCAAGACAATTATAAAGATTTGCTCTCTACATGGGTTAGAGACTTTGAAAGAATATTCTTTCAAGAGGATTGTTAATTATGAAGAAATCAATTTTTAGCGGTTTAGGAAATATTATTTCTATTTTAGGAGTTGCTTTAACTCCGCAAGAGCTTGAAAATGTAGAGCATATTACAGCTATTATCTGTATGATTGTAGGCTTGCTTATTACAATTATTTGCTCTATCTTCATTCCGCTTGTTAAATGGTGGAAAAAAGCGAAAGAAGATGATAAAATAGATGAAGAAGAAGTTAAAGAGCTTGGAAATATTCTCCAAGAAGGTGGAGAAAAAATTAAAGAAGCTCTTAACGATAAGAAGGGAGACAAAAAGTAATTATGGACTTTAACAAGGTTAGAGAGCTGCTTAAAGGATTAATCACAGATTCTACTCCTACAGAGGAAGTGGAAAAGATTGGGAAAATCTCTGGAGAGATTGACAATCTTGAAAAGGAAGAGCAAGACTTCCTTAAATCGCATGAAGATTTGCGAAAGAAATATATTGAAGTGATTAAAGATACGTCCTTCAAAGGCGCTCCAAAAGAAGAGGGCAATCCACAGCCTAAAACTCTTGAAGAATGCTTCAAAGAGCAAATTGAAAAAAGAAAGGATTAAAATTTTATGGCAAAATTATCTTTAGCGGAATTAAAAGCCGCAGTTGCTACTTATGTAGGTAGCAATAAAGTTGCTTATCAATCATTTACAGAGACAAGAAATAATATTGTCGGCTTACTTGATAAGATTGGCAAAATTTTACAAATTGATACTTCCTTCTTTGATAAGTTAGAAGAGCTTAACGGCGAAGAATTAAGCTTTGGCAAAACTATTGAAGAATGGTATCAAGATTTAGTTGACGTTGTTGACTACAATCAAGACGCAGACGGCAGCAGAGCATTAAAATTCTACTCTCCTACCTATCGTCCTGTATGCTATAACTTCTCTTTAGGCAAGAAAGTTATTGCTACTTCTATTCCTAATAACAACATTGAAAGAGCCGTCCATAATGAAGGGCAATTTGTTGATATTATCTCTACTATGTCAAAGAGACTAGAAGATTCTAAAGCAGTTTTCAAATATCAAGTTAAGAGAGAATTATTAGGTAGATTATGCGATTTAGCAGAAGGCTCAATGACAAATGCTACAGCGTACACAGATTACGCTACTACTCCTATGAATGTCGCAGAAGGTACTTATTATAAACAAAGTACAAATTTCGCTGTCTGTGTTAAATCAAAAACAGCGGCTTCTGGCGATACATGGGCTACTCTTGTTGCTGGTGGCTATTTAATTCCTATTAAATATGTCAAAGTGGTTGCTGTACCAGAGGACGCAACAACAGGCGAAGCTTTCATTAAAGCTATGAAAGAAGCTGTTGAAATCGCACAAGACGTAAGCGAAGGCTATTCTCTCAATGGTAATACAATCGGCGCAGAGCAAGGTTTATCTCTCTACGTGAAGCAAGGTGTTATGCCTTCTCTTGAAGTTGACACAATGGCAGGCGCTTTCCATTTAGAAAAACTTGCTACAGGTGTAGAAGCTAAAATTATTAGAGACTTTGGCGCTACAGAAAGCAAGGCTTACGCTATCTTAATGGATTCTAGAGCTGTGAGACTTCACGTTGACTATGAAGCTGTTAGAGAAAACTTCAATGGCGCAGGAGACTTCTTAAATCTCTTCTCACACATGGAATTAACAGGCTTTATTTCTAGAAATGCCTTCTTCACAATCTTTGTTGATGATTAGTAAGAGCGCATAGCACTCTATTCTAGATAATACTAATTCGCTTCTATGCTTCTGGCGATAAACTAGAAGCAATCCTTTTCTCATTTTAGGAGGTTATAAATTATGAGAAGAATGTTTAGCTTAAAGCAATTACAAGAAATTGCTGATAGTGAAGTTAAAAAATTAGTTGAAAGCGGTACTTTAGAAAATGCTAAACCGCTTTATTATCATCCTGTTATTATGGTAAAACAGACAGGAGATTTAACACTTTCTATTTCACTCATTATTATTAATAATGACAAAACAGCATTTACTTCTTGGGACACTCTAAAAAATTGGGTAGAAAGTAATGGAATTGCTAATCTAAATGCTTGCGGAGAAATTAACACAGGCGATTACAAAATTAACTTATCACATATCTACTATAATGGAACTACATATAGAGGTTTTGGAATTGATATTCTAACAGGTGTATATACAGGCATTGATATCACAAATGCTGTTTTAGATACCTTTGTTGATAGCGTCAATAAAGTTAATTAATCCTATAATGTCTCCTTGCCTTCCACTCCACCACAGGCGGAAGGCTTTTTATTTGTCCTTTGCTATTGATGATATATTATCAATGGTAGCCAGAATCCGCAGCAGCCTATCAAATAGACACGCAGAGCGGCGCAATAAATTATCAAATGTATTTTATCAAGTACGTCAAATAGCGGCTTGTAGCCTAGCGCTAGGCTTTGGGGAAATGAGGCGGAGTGTGGCTTTTTATATCTAGCAG
>JAGCBE010000324.1 GCA_017652345.1 Methanobrevibacter sp. | reverse complement strand
TATTATTATTAATATTAGTAATATTTATATTAGATATATTATTATTAATATCATTAATATTACTTACTTTATTATTTACATTTTCGTTTGTTTCATTTATAAAATTTTGAGCGTTTTTATCTAATCCATATAGATTTTTTATATTGTTCTGATTAACATCGCCAATTACAACATCTTCTGGTAAAACAGCACTATTTTCAACTGCCACACTAATTGACTCAGATTCACAATGACTATTTTTATCATTTTTAATAAAACCAATTATGATAGGTTTTTTTCTATTATTATCCTCAAATAAAACATAAACGGTGTCACCATTTTTCACATTAATGTAAAATTTTGGTGGAACACAAATAGTAGCATCTGGAAGTTCACTGTAATCTATGCCAAGCGAAGCTGAAAAAACCTTATCAAAAATTGGTATTCTTACTTTTGCCTGGTTCTTAAAAGTGCTCTCAACAATTCCTCTAACTATCATTTAATTCTCCTAATATTTTATGAATAATTGATAAAGCTCTTCTGCTTTCTTAGTATGATTATAGATAGTTTTATCCAAATCTCTACCTGGATATGTTTTATCAACTACTTCATATCTTGATAACCATAATTTTGCACAAATAGTTGGAGTAGCCCCATAATGTTTTTTGTCTAATTTTACATAAGTATCTATACCAAAATCATCTTTTGGAATACTTGTATTAGAAGGAGGCTCATAATACCACCATCTTGATTTTGGTTCTCTTATACAAAAGACACTTGTCCAATGATTTTCAATAACATTTTTTATCTGCCAATTCACATACCCAACTTGTGCATCCCCATCCCATCTCTTTTCAGCATTACCTAAAACATTTTGTGCATAATCATATATTCCAGTATTATATTTTGTGCCAAAATCAAATGGGGTAAAACCAAATACACCGCCGCCACCTGTTCCATAAGACCAAGGATTTCCTGTACTTTCAGCATATGTACTTGCCCAAGCCCCAGCGCATGCCTCTGCTGTCCAACCAGCTTGTTTACACAATTTCCAGAATATGAGTGCGTTTTGCAGATACTCTGTTTCTGTTAAAGATTGCTCAGAATAAGCACCATAATTTTTATTTCCTTTATATACCCAATCATTTTTTATCAATGGTGTGTTATCAATACTTTGGTTTATTGGAAGTGATAATAATTTTTCAGTTGGTCTTAGCAAAGTCTTATATTCTCTTCCCCAATAAATATATCCATTTTTCGTATTATTTGAAATTGATAAAGTAAATTTATGTGCTATTGGGGCACTCTGTTGATAAACAGTTATGGTGTCGCCACTAACTTCTCCAACCCACATCACATGTGGTGAAGTCCATAATACATCTCCAGGTTTTATATTACTTGCTTTTGCATCTTCACCAGTTAGCTTACTTAAATATTCAGACTGGTTAGACAGTGCTGTACAATTTCTTAAATGATTTGGCAAACCTAGAACCTCACTAACAAAATCAGCACAGCATGAACCATACTTTGGGCCTGTTCTTTCACCATAGCCAGAAGCATACCCAGAATAAGAAGTGTTATCCTCTGCATGTTTTTTCCAAGCATCGTATGTATAACCAAACCCCCATAATGTATATGGCATCCCTATATATTGTTGACCAGCTTTAAATTCTTCTGAGCTATTCCATTTTTTAAACGAATATTTAGGTGTCCATACTACTGTTATCATTTTTTCTGCTCTTGCAAGCATACAATTTTGTTCGCCATCTATAATTGGGGTAGTCTCTCCTGTATAATTTGAAATATCAGATATTAACTTATCAACCTTATCTAACTGGTCTTTAAGCGTATTCTCTTTTGAGAAATTTCCAAGATTCTCATTTATTGAATCAATTTTAGATATGATTGACTGAACTCTGCCAAATAATGTTTTATTTGTAGTATCTCCAAAAGAACCAACTATCTTAATAAAATTATTCAAAGAATTAGAATTATTTTCTAACTTTGATGATATATCCCTCACATCTTTTAAAATGCCATCTAGCTCTTCCTTTAAGCTATCTATAGTTAAGTCTTGATTAGATAAAGTATCTTCAATTCCATTAAATGTTTCGTTTAAATTATTTGATAGCCCTTTTAAATTACTTATTTCATACCAGCTAATTTTGCCTATTGAAGTATTTTTTGGTAAAGATACGTTTATATTAACAGCTAAAGATTCTACATTTATAGCATTTGACGATCTAATTGTATCGTTTAAAAATAGATAACCAAGCACAATAGGTAAAGAAAAATTGTTATTCTCAAATCCTACAAATACAACATCACCAACCTGTGGAATTGTTTGTGTACCTGGAATATTGCATATAACAGCATCATTTAAATTTTCATTACATAAGTCTGCTGTTTTTATTTTATCTATTGTCGGACATCTAACTTTTACTTTACTGCTGTCTAATACTTCTTCTATTATCCCTTTTATTACCATTAAATTACCTCTTTAGCAACCTTGATTTGGATAAATCAGTTGGAGCAATTCTTATATATGTAAAAGATTTTTTAATATCGGATTTATCTATTTTTGAATCCCAGCAAATCTTACAATGACCATCTGAATTACAGTCAGTAAAAGTTACAACGCCATCATTAACACCTATAACATATATAGAATGAGTGTCATTTTTAAATCTTATTATATCGCCAGCTTTTAGCGTTTTCAAGTCATTTGGGTCACTCGATTTTTTCCACATTGAACTTCTCTCTGGGTCAAAACCAGTAACATCATACCCACACTTGTTTGCATATCCCATACACTGCCAAGAAGTCTCCCAGCCATTTGGTGCATACCCATTACAAGTTTGTTCCTTAGTGCCGCAATTACCATGTTTGGGGCAAGGCACATCAGTATAACCGTCTTGGTTATTTTCTCCATTGTAAGAGGTATTTCCCTGTATTGGGGAATGATTCCAATATTTTCCATGCGGGAACTTTTTTCTTAAAGAATTTATTATATCTATAAATTCTTCTGATTCTGAATAACTTATCCCATTCTCTTCATCAAATATAGTCTGGTTTAAATCAGAATCCCCACCAGAGGAAATTGGTGTGTTGTTTGTTAAATCTATCAACCTTGTTAAAAGTTCGTCCACGGTCAAAGAAATGGCTCTGGATGGTGTTCCAAGAAATCTTTCTATGTCGCCAGATTTTTTAATTAAATCATTATATCTACCATAAAATGTTGATTTGCTTTTATCCTGCTCTTTTCCAATCAAGCTATCAATATAGCTGACACAAGAAGCAACCTTTTCTGTATCAGTATTATCAATCGTGCTTCTAATGTCTTTTATATTATCTTCACATTCGTTAATATTATCAGAAATTTCTTCAAAACTTTCATTTATTGATAATATCTGCTCTTCTATATTTGAAGTAGTCCCTATTAAACAACTTAACTCAGAATAGGATATATTACCTATTGATATATTTTTAGGTAAACTTGCATTATTAGAAACATTTAATGAATCTAAAATATAATTACTGCCAACCGTATTTTTAGATAAACAACCTATTATAATAGGTTTTGACCTATCATCATTCTCAAAATCTACATACACAACATCGTTTAAGTTTAGATTTATATCACCATTTACAACAGAACAAACTTCTGCGATAGATGAATCATTTACATTTAATGAAGATTTTTGAACCTTATCTAAGGTGGGTATTCTTATTTTATACCCGCCACCTTCCAACACACTTTCAATATAAGCTTTTACAATCAAATAACATCAGCACCTATTCTTGTAAGAGTCAATGTTGTTCTATATCCAGACGATGAGACAGAATCTTCCTGCCTTGTTATGATGTATAAACCGGAACTTATATGCTTGTTTCCATAAAAATAACTGTTTATTCTAACCTTACTCATAAGAATTGATGGCCTCATTAAACCTTTTATAGTTAAAGTTGCCGTGACTGGAAATTCTGTCATGGAAGTCCACCAAGTTTTACTTGATTCTGTTGTGTACTTTAAATCCTTAGAAGTAGATATAGCGGGGGAATATGTTGTTATTAAGTTTCCCTCATTATCAATACTGTAAACATAGTTTGTCTGTGGAAGATTTTTAGTGTAATTGTAATAAATAGACCACAACTCATTATTGTTTATGGAAAAACCAAGCACAAAATTATTTCCAGGATAACCAACATCAACAGTAAATGTATCTGCTGAATCCTGTGAAACCTTTGTTTGGTCATTTGCATTTACTTTTGTTACTTTAAAAAATGGCCCACCCATTTTCCCAAGAATGTCATCCTCTAATGATAAATAATACTTTGTTTTCTTTATTATTGAATCATCCGGGTCTGTTATACATGACATACAGCTTACTAAATAGTTCATATACGATAAAATACTTATGCCATCTTTTGCCTCAATCTTTACAGCTTTATCATCAGAAACTATAACACCACTATCTATAACTTTAGATTTTGATGTCATTCCAGTAAAAACTTCCTGTAAACCATACGCCTTATTTGTTAAAAGTTTTATTAACAAATCACTTGGTTTGGCTGTCACAGCGGGAAAAGTAAAAGCATTTGAAGTAAGAGGCAGTGCTGTGCTCGTACAACTCAAATCATACTCAATTCTAGAACTATTAAAATCTATTTTTGAGTTTATCTTTGAAATTATTGCCTCTTCTTCTTTATAAATATATGATGGGCAAGCCCAATCACCATAGCTTATCTTTATTTTCTGCCAGCCATACTTATCCTTATTCTTACTAAATATGGCATCGAGCATATTAGGGTCATCACCCTTTGTAATTTGATAAACCATTTTTATTGTGTATGTATTAACTTGCCCATTAATTTTTACTATATTTATTTGTGACATAAAGTTTGGGTATGTAACTTTTCCACCTAATCTTGAACCACTGTTATCATAAGTACCAAAAGTGTACCCGCCAATTTCCACAATTATAAATGGGGACTCTACAAGTGAAGGGTAACTCAATAAATTAGCCATTTTACCACCTCTCTAGTCCTCAAACTCTATCATGGAAAATGATGGGATTTTTATTCTTTGCCCCTCTTCTAACTCATAGAACGGGTCATTTATCCTGTTAAAATCACAAATAATCCAAAAATAGGTTGGATTATTATAATAATATAATGCAAGAGAATCAAATGTATCTGCCTTTTTAACTATATGTATGACATATGGAGTAGTATCTTTGAGTCTTTTTGAAAATCCCGTTAAATACTTATTATCCAATATATGGTAATAGCATGGGGCAGTATTATATCTTGATATTTGATTATAATTTTTATAAAACTTATTCTTTAAATAATCCATCTATATTACCCTCAACTACCTAACACTCGTATTTACTCCACCGTCTATTAAATTTCCAGATAGACTGTTACTTGCTTTCCAAAGATTTCTTTCTAGAGACGCATTTAACCCTCTAAAGCTACCAGCCATTGCAACTGTATCAGCATCATAAGGGTCTACCTCGTTTACTGTAAATCCTATCGTAACCATGGCATACTTATCATTCCCGTTTTCATCTGTAATTATTGGTAAATCATAGTCTGTCTGAACAGAACCATTTATAATTCCTTTTATATAAATATCATCACCAATTCTAACTGACACAAGAGGTGGGTCAACGAGTTTTTCAGCATCACCATATTTTGGATAAGCAGCGGCTTGTAAGTATTTAATCAAAGTATCTACATAATCATCTGTTATAGTAACCTTTGCATTACTTTTTTTATAATTAACCTGTTTCATTAGTTCTCTGTGCAACTTAAAAGAAAAACCAACTGAACGAGGCCCAGAGGAAGAATAAGAGTAAATAGGAGCCGATCTTGCAAGAGGAGTATTTGGAGTAAAGTTGACAATTGATGTATCTGTGATATGTTCCGGATATGTAGGAATTATAATAAACTCATCCAAATGATGTAAATACACATAGTTTTCTATCATCAAAAGTGGTCTATTTTCTTTATTTTGTCCAATTAAAGGAATAGAACTAACTGCCATTAATAACCACTCCCACCCCTCATAATCATTTTTTCAATATCTTTGTCTACAAAACCGCTAACATCTAATTTTTTCACTAAATCAGATTTCATATAGTCTCTATATAAAGTACATCTTAATAAATCAGACCAAACACTTGGAATAACATCATGCCTATTATCAAGTTTTAATATTTTTTGAACCCTAGTTATATTGTCATCTATTGTCTCCATGCTGTCTACAACATTCAGTAACAAATACTCAACCAGTCTATTTGAAAAAGCGAATGTCTCTGTTGCACCTATTTCTAATAGACTGACTCCATCTAACAAGAATCTATTTTTATTATTTAAATCTGATTTACTAAACGAATCAACATAAGCATTAAAAGAAGATGTACTTGTAGAGTCAAACATGTTAGAGTATGTAAAATTAGAATTGCTATTTACAATATCATCTATAACATCTTCTTTTGTTCTAAAAGCATTAGACTGTTTAGTATTTTTAAGATTTCTAAAATCCATATTATACACATTATACGTTTTATAAGAATTTGAATAGTCGCCCTCTAAAACCGTAATAGCTGATTTATTATTACCATTGACTTGAATAAGTAAATTAAGGTATTTCTCCATGTTTTTTAACTTTAAAGCAATAGAGTTTTCTACACCCTCTAATGAGATTTTATAATGAATAATACTGCCATAATTACTACTAACTATCTCATAACAGTTTTCATTAGTTATTTCAGTACCATTTACAATAATCTTACAACTATTCAACAAATTAGTTATTTGGTGTTTTTCCCCATCAATTCTCGAAACAAGTAACCCAAACTTATCTCTCAATACGGATTTAAATAAAAGCGGAGTCAGACTATCAATCCCTATTGAGTATGTCTTATCAAACCTTATAGGAACAGATATAACCTTATATAAGTCACTATGAGAAAAATTAACACCATTAATTTGTGATTTATCTAAATGTAGATAATCTAAAAATCTATAAGAAAAGCAATTATAATATGGCATCAAATCCACATCATTCAAATCTCTATAAGCTCTTAAATAGTTTCCAAGCTTTTCATGCGTATCTGAGTCGTAAAAATTATCCTTCGATACATACTTCTCAGTAAATGACTTGTTATAAAAATTATAGATATATGGAGCTAATCTTGTAAAAGTAACAGAACCAGCTTTACCAGAACCATCAAACTTTACTATTCCATATTTATTTAAATATGTTCCATTACTTATAACATAATCATCATCAGAAACAGTTGGATATTGAGGAATAGCAATATTTCTCAATAATGCTTTCACAAACTTACTTTCTATGGTATCAGTAAAAAATTTTTGAAACATCACTTTCCTCCTTTATCCAAAAATTCCACTTTGTAAATCTAAGAATCTATCAAAATTATTATTTCTAACTTCAACATCAACCTTATCGTTCATTATCTTATCACAAACCTTTGCGATTGTAGCTCCACCAAAACCCTTAGTTTGTCCTATTAATGATGTTCTAAGTTCATCTGCAAGCAACTCTATATATGTAGATTTAATATAGTTTCTTATCTCTTCTTTAAATTTGTTGTCCATTTGAGTTACAACAGTTGGTACTTGTATATCAGCTTTCTTAATATTAACATCTGTTACTCTATTCACTGATAACATCTGATTTGCTAACTGCATTAACAAATATCCTAAACCATTATCCATATCCACTGCAACTGGAACAGGTGTTTTATCCTTATACATAGCAACATAAATATCATTAGCCGTATACTCATCTTCTTGGTCAGCATTCATTACTTCACTAACATCGCTAGATTCATCTTTTATACTAGATAACGATGATTTTTTTATATCGCTAGAGCTGCTTGAACCAATGCCCATACTCCCAGAAGTAGTTTGAATGGAACCTGCTGTTGTAGTTTCTATTTGACCCCTTTGAAGTTTATCAAGACCACCCCAAACAGATAAATTTAAACCACTTTTATTATCACTGGACAGTGAACTGAGTATATTTCCAATTTGGCTTAAACCAGAACCTCCAATAACCGCTGCCTTTGCTATTCCCTCCAAAGTAAATGGAGAAAGGTCTACACCCCAACCATGCACAAAAACAGATGGTAAGTGAGTACCACCTGTAGCATTCTCAACAAAATCAGCAACTTTCCATGTAACTAATCTGAATGCATCTGTAGCTATCCCAGAACCAAGTGTATACATAAAATTTTCTATCACATTACTAAGTTTCTCAGACTGAGAGTATCTATTTGAAATACTATTAAATTGGCTTGAAAGCTCTGTCTGCATACCACTATAATCCAAATTTTGTGAATATATTGATGATATATCTGTGGAGGATAAAGATGTTATAGCCCTCATATCAGCAAGAGACATATTATATAAATCACCGTAAGCAGCTTTAACAACATTGTTTGCTCTATTAGTTACAGCTATTTCCTTAAGATACTCAACCATTGCTTTCATCAATTTATTAGTATTAGAAGCATCTAAGCCTTGAACTAATAAATCTGCATAATCTAAACCTTCTGCTCTGCTTGCAGACATAGCAAATAATGTTTGAAGTGGAGAATTACTTGCAAGAGCTTGAACATTACCAGTTCCTAAATAATTAAGCCCTTGAGCTATTTGACTTATAAGCTCACTTGAAGCACCCAAAGAATAAAGAGAACCTAACCATTTTTGAACAGTATACTCAAACTCTGTTGCTCTTTCTCTGCTCATAGTTGCTTCTGAATCAACAATAGCTGCTGTAACACTATCATACATATCGCTCAAATAACTTGTATCAGAAAATACTTGGTTAAATGTTTTAGTTAAAGCGGCCTCCATACCTAATCTTGCAGCTGTACTATCTGCTTGCTGTAATCTAATGATTCTCATTAAATTTGAATCAAAAGCATCAAAAGTAGTAGCAATACTTTCACTAATAGTAGATAAAAAAGTTCTTTGCTCTACATTATAAGCAATACCCTTATCAACTGCTTCATCTAATTTCGCTATAAAAGCTTTTTGAGTAATATATGGACTTGTAGAAAGACTCCTTGCCATTGTAGATGTTAAACCAGTATAGTCATACTCATCCCCACCAAAACCTTGGAGTCTTGCCATAACCTTAGTTCTATGGCTTACAACATCATCTATTGCTGAATTTAATGATGTTGATAAAGAACTTTTTATGCCATCAATCAATCTCTTAGTAGCTCTTGGCAGTTCTTCATTTACAAACTTAGACAAAGATTCTTCTCTATGTAAACTTCTCTCTTGCTTGTTTATATACTTTAGTCTTGAATCATATTCTTCTTTTGATATACGATTATTTGCTACATCTTCATTTAAAGCATCTTTTTCTGCCTCTAATATAAGCTTTTTTCTTTCTATTAATGCAGACTTAGCTCCTTTTTTATCGCCAACCTTTTCAAGACCTTTAATTTTCTTCTCAAGCTCTAATCTTTTTTTGTCATAATCAAGATTCTTTGCATTAATTTTCTCTTCTTCTTCTAAAAGATTTAATACTTTTTTATACCCGTCTATCTTATTTTTAAGAATCTTTTTTTGCTCTTCATCTGTCTCTTTTGTATATTTTATAGTGGTATCATAGATAGCTTTTTCTTTAATCTTTTTTTGTAAATATATTTTCTCATCATATGTTAGAACAGCATTTGCTCTACTGAGAATATTTTTCATAGCTTGGTCATGTATAAATTTTTCAACATTCTCTTTATTTTTTTTATACTTATCAAGAGACACTAACAGGGCATTCTTCTCATCAATTAATGCATCTATATTTTTCTTAGAAGCTTTTGCAATCCTTTTTTCTAGTCTTGCTAAATCATATTCACTTTTATATATTTCCTTACTAATAGAAGAAAATGATACACTTAAATCTTTTAATCTTCCTTCTTCTTCTCTTAATATATCTTTGAAATTATCATCCAATAAAATCACCTACCAAAGATGAATTATCTTTTATTTTTAGCTTCTTCATAAGCTTTTTGTTGTCTTTCTAATTCTTCTGTTATAAATCCAATAATGTAATCTCTTTCTAACGGTGATATATTACCAACATCATTATATGAAGTATTGCAATACTTTGAAATTAAATATCTTCCCCTGGTTAATTCTTTATATCTCTCTGCACAATATTTACCAGCATTAGATGTCAATAGAGGGTCTAAAAAATTCAGGGGTGACACGAAAGGGGCTTTTATAATCTAACCCACAAAAATCACACGTATTATCTAACTCGACATTAAGACCAATCGATTCATTTAACTTATTTTCATAGGCAAGAATATAATTTATATCTGCCATTGGAAGTTGCTGAACAAAATCTTGCTTCCTAATAATGTCTAATTTTTCTCCATTTACTGTATCTATAACAGACTGTATATTAAGCAAAAATGCAGAATCCTTGGATGATGAACCTCTCTTAGCAGTTATTTCTTTAGTTCTAACTGTTATGTCATCTAAAATCCTTGGAGTCTGCATTCTTATTCTAACTCTATTTTTTGAAATAGGTAACTCTAATTCAAAATATTTATTTACATCATCAGTATAAGAAGAAACAGACATATCATTAAGATCAATTTCACCAACATTCTCAAATCCACAATGAGGGCATTTAGAAGAAAGCTTATACTTAGAACCATAAGTCACAACTCTCAATTTGTGGAGCAAATATTGGAAATCACCAAGACACATATCATAAGAAGATATTCCCGGTTTATCAATCAAACAATCATCTATAATATCGGCAATATTTTTATAAGGCCGATCAGAGGAATTTAACCTCTTCATTTCTTCTGCTACTGTCATTGACCGAATTTTCACATTCGGATTTACATCACAACCATAAATTTTTCCCAAAGAAGGAAGGGTATATGTACCAGTTAAAGTATAATCCATTATTAATTTTATCTCCTTAAATAATATTATTTATATTAAATATATACATTTTTAGAGATTATTATTATAGGATTATTTAACAGAAATATTAGTCTAAATCAATTTCCTCCTGACCCTCTATCTCAGAATCTTTACTTGCAAATCTTAGACCTTGCTTATTTCCTTTCTTAAACTGAGTAGAAGTTCTACCAAATTCGTTAGACTTATCAAGAGTATCTTCTTCAGAATCAAGCTCATCCCCAGTATCAAACATACCAGTCTGAACAGGTTCCTCATAAGGTTTACCATATATCGCAGGATAAATAATATCAGCATATTGTTTCTGATAATATTTTTCCATATATTTCACATAATTTTTAATAACACTTGCTACTTTTATTAACCAACTATTATTAGATAGAACTAAGAGTACATGTTTACAACCACTACCTAACCTATCATCTGGATTTCTTATCCACTTACCATTATCATTCTGTGGCTCTCCGCTGTTTATGTTATTTTTAGTGGCCCAATATGCATACCGAAACTTCCAATCAGGGCATGAACAATGTATATAAACATCATCTTTATTAAAAGCATCTAATAAAGCTCTTGTAACTGCTCTTAAATCAAAAACATTTGTTCTCGATATTTCTTTTCTTAAAATATCTAAAAATCCACCAAATGATATTTTTACAGTATAGTCATCTGTTTCACCTTTTACTGCAACATTAACTGTTAATATTCCATCCTTAAACAATTTATTCATATCAATAGAATTGAATTGTTTAACTTGATTAGCAACCTTTGACTTAACTCTTCTTCTAAATCTTTCTCTACCTTTGTTACTAACTTTAGATTTTGTTATTAAAGCATTTCTGGATGCCTCATTTAACATAAAAGACTCAGATAAGTTTTCTAATGATAATTCATTTGACTTTGATTTAATTAAGCCATCTTTTAATTCTTGAAGTATTCCAGCATTTCTTAATTCCTTAAATAGCAGATTTCCTTGCCCAAACTCTCCATCAACTTCAAGAGAATTCTTTCTAATTAGGTATGCTGTATTTATTAAATTTTCTATTTTACTTGAATTACCAGATTTAATAGCAAAATTTTTCTTCTCTTCCCATTTTGAAATAACATCTGAAAAATCATAATCAGATTTATATTCAATAGGCTTTGGAAATTTTATCCATCTTCTTTTAAATAACGAATATATACCATTGGACATTGTAGATGTTTTAATATCTTGTATATACATCTCTACATCTATCCCATGTATCTTTACATCATAATTTTTATTAAAAGAAGTCTTCTCATTGTTATAAGCTGCTTGTAAAACTTCATTAGAAGCATCTATTATATCAAAATTAACTATTAGATGTAAATCTAAATCTGAATATTTACTATAATTAAATGACGCATTTGACCCAACAATCTGAGCATCAACAACTCTCATTGGCACATCACAATAATCTTTAAAATATGAAACTATATTAAGAAGCTTACTCTCAACATCTGGCAATAATTCATTATTTTTCCAAATAAGTGGATTTAACTCATTGTGAAGTTCAACAGACTCTATCATTTTTTTCATGTTGAAGCACTCCAATTTATTATGTATAGGGGTCTTATAATTTATAAGACCCCCATTTGTTATACAAACTAATTAAGCAGGTAAATTTGCCCAAACAGCCTTACCAGTCTCAGCATCAACAGTAAGGAACTTACCCTTATCCTCTGCTGTAATGGTAGGAAGAATAGCGGCTTCACCAGCAACTACAATAGAAACTGTTTCGCCATCTTTAGAAATAACAACATCAGGGCTTTCAATGGGCTTATCACCATTAAAAACAATATTAAGTTTATTTTCTTTTTCGTAAATGTACATTTATCATTTCTCCTTAAACATTAACTTTATTTGTTAAAGCAATCAAATTATCAATAAGAGTACTAAGAGTTTCATCATCTATTTCATAATTTATAGTATTCAAAGATGACTTAACCATACTCATTACCCACTGTTTCTTATCTGCACCATTTGTAAATTGTTCTTCTGCTTCAGCACAAAGAGAAAGAACAAGAGATAATAAATTATTCCAATTCTTCTCCTTAATTGCCATAACAATGAACTTGACTAAAGCATACACCATAGGAACAAGTGTAACTAAAGTTGTTAATATTTGAACAATTATTTGTAAAGTTTGACTCATATTATCACACTTTCTTTATTAGGTTTCACCAGTAAAATCAAGTTCTGCCCAGTCATACTGAATAGTAGCAGAAATAGTATGCTTGTCATTGCTATCATGGTTATATTCTGGCTCAGTTAAGCTGCTAATCCAGCAACCGTGAAGAATCCATCTTCTAACTTCTTGATAATCTGGTGTATACTCAACCAGCCAACAATCTCTCTTATAATCAGTAACAAGACCAACTTTTTCTGTCTTAACATTATAGGAAAGATTTTGCCAAGACATAAGAGCAACCTTAGTATCAATCCCAATGTAGTCATTAACTTGAATGGAACCTTCTGGGAATGTGGGGACACCAGCATACTTAACAACAGAATTTCCTCTACGAACTGTAATTGGGTCCTGTGAAAAGTGAGGAATTGATGTACTGTTAACAGAGAGTCTAATAACTTCCTCTATATTTTCTACTATTGCATTTGACTCTGACCCAGACATTCCAGGCTTCTTTATGCCTTGAAGATTTGTAACAACAAATTCAAAATTATTTGTTCTCTGAATTTCTGCTAAAAACCCAGCAGACTCATTAGCAAGAATATAAGCACCAATTGGCTTGGAAGATGACTGGTCAACGGTGCTATTTATAGATTTACCATTTATTTTAATCATCTATAAATCTCCTTTACTATTTAAACAACACTTACATCTTCATCAGATAACTCAATTGTTATATCAAAATCTTCAACAGCATAAAGAGGATAGAGCTTAATTGTTGCGCTCAACTTAGCTTTTTCTGTAGTTTGATTTTTAATAACCTTATAATCTGATAAACCTTGGCCATACATTAAGCCATCTAAGAACGGTGTAACTCTTGACAGGAAGTTAATCCAAAGAATATCACTATTCTGTTCAAACATCAATGTCTTAGCTGCAACATAAGCGGTTTTCTTAACATCACTAACCATGTTTCTTATATTAAGGAAAGAAGTAGCAACTAAGCCATCTTCTCCACCCATGGCAGTGATTAAATTATTTTTCATAGTTCTATTGCCCCAAATAGTTAAACCATAAGGCTTAATATCTGTAATAGCATTAATAGAAGTTTTTCCATTTCTTGGCTGATAATAATTTGCAAGGGTGTTTGATAATCTCTTTGTAGTATATAAACCACCAATGTAAGGAACTTGTCCTCTTGCAATACCAGCAACAGCAAGCCAATTGCTATTCATTCTAATTGATTTAGCAAGGGTAACAAGATATGCAAAAGAAGGTGGCATCACAATAGAATCCAACTGAGGAAGAATAACAGTGTTAGTTCCATTCTTTAACATATAACTTGCTTGTGAAGTGTATAAAATCCAAGGAACAAACATACTTGCATACTCAGCATTAGGCATATCACCACAAATAACTTCAACAGCTTTATACACATTATCAGGATTAATAAGCTGTTCAATTGCTAAATTTCTATTGTCTTCTAAATCATTTGAGCAATCAGCAGGGTCTATTAAAGCCACACAATCTCCACGCTCATGTGCTATACCTACCATATTAGAATAGTAATTAGGCTCAACAGCAGTATAATTTTCACCACTAACTTCATAACCAAAAGAAGGATATGAACCAGAGGTTACATATTTAATAGAAAACTCACCCTTATCTAAAAGGTCATCATAATACTCATTATCAGAACTATTTGTAAAAAGGTATTTAACCTTTGTAAGCATATCTGAATATGTCTCATTAGACACTAAGACGCTATATTCAACACTGAGAACATCGTCCTCTACAAGAGAAGTACCAAATGTAAAGGTACTATTTTCTAAATCAACATAATACTTTCCAGCAGCAGGAGGATTATTGGAATCCTTAGTAATACTACTGTCATTTACCTTAACAACAATTGCCTCATTGCTGTTCTTGTCAATTTTAAATTTAGTAGTATATGTGCTAATAACTGTTGTATAAACAACAACTAAATGATCATTCTCATCAAGTTCTGTACCAAATGTAATAACACCAGTTGATTTATCAACAGTATATTCACCAGAAGAGGGCGTGTCACCAGAAGCTTCTGTAAGTTCCACATCTCCAACTTTCACAAGACTAACTTCATCAACTGGAATATCAGATAATGTATAAGCATCACCAGCTTGTTCAGCTTTTATAACAACATCCACACTTCTTTCAACATCAGAAGCACTAACTGTGTAAATATCTGTTGCTTGAACATCCTCATTCTTAGAAGCAAAAGCCTTATAAACAACAGGAATACCCATCATTAAAAGTTCTTTTGCATAGACATAAGACATATCATACTCAAAATCAAGGTATACTGTTTTCTTATTTGTAGCTACAAAAGTTGAATCAGCAGAAATTAAACCACAATCATTTAAATACTTAGTAATATCTGCTTCATCTGTTCCATCTGCAAAACCAAGAACTAACTGAGTAGTACCACTTAAAGTTCCACTATATTTTAATACCTTCTTATAAATAGAATTTTTATAAATCTCATTATAGAAGTTAGCTTCAAAATATTTATAATTATATATAGCATACTTTTCTTTAGAAACTGCTCCAGTAGTATTATCATTATAAACTCTATACACATCGATAATAGCAGGATAAGTGCCGAAATTTTTCTCAAAATCTGCTATTGTTTCACAGAACATGAAATCTTCTGTAACATCAGATAAACAAGATAAACCAGGCACAAATGCTATATCGGTTGAGGAGGGCTGTAAACTCGCCTTAGTTAAATCTACTTCATTTATTGTAATCTTAGGCATTAAATAACTTTCTCTCCTTTAATTTAATTACCAAATTTCTTTACAAAAAACTTTCCACTATTGTCTCATCAGTGGCTTTATCTATTATAAGTAATTCACCAGACACAATTTCTTTTGTATCTCTAATATCAATATTCCATAAATAAGCATCATCTACAGAAAATTGATAAGATAGCCTTGTAAATTGCCCTGGAAATAATCTCTCGCTTGTACTCCCAGAATTATCTACAACTGATCTTCCAGGTAAGATATTAGCAACATGATTAATATCAACACCATAATATTTTATCAATATTTCCAATTGTGGATAATTGATAATATTAAATATAAAATTTCTCATATATTCATCAGCTTCTTGATAATATCTGGTATATATGTCTAATTGATAATTCAATGTTATTGGAATATAGACAAGTGACTTTACCTTCTTAGAATTAGCTTCCAATTTAGCACCGTCAAAAGTAATTGGTTTTTTTCCATATAAATCTATATCATAACCCAGAGACCTCTTTAATGACACCAGGGGAAACTTTATATTAGAGTCATTTGACTTATCACTTAATACTTGAAATAGCCGTCTTGATTCATCTGGACCTACCAGATTAACTTCTGTTCCCTCTGTCCATCTTTTAAACTTATTTATTAGTGCATCATCATAAATATAGGAACTCATTCATAATCCTCCGACTCATCGTTTAATAAATTAAAACCACTGTGCTTAAAACTGTGTTGGTCAGAAGAAAAAGTATTTTCATATTCTGGAACTAATTCACAAGTTATAGAAGATGGATAAACCATTAGATTTCTCATACTAACTACTCTAAATACTCTACCTTTTGAATTATCAATACCGCTTGGAACTATAAAAATCGAACCAACTTGTAATTTTTCTAAATCGTATGGGACACTAATCAGAGAAGCATTTTCCTGTAATTCAGCATCCCATCCCAATTTCTTCATAGTATATTGATTTGGATGGTCTTCAAATATACAACCAACTAAAATGGGGTCATAAAAATTTGATTTTATTTCAGAATATGTTGTCCAATGTTTATCTTCTCTTGGAATATAATATAAAACTTTTATTCCGATTAAGTTACACATTTCTTCAAAATATTGTCTATGTAACTTCATATTCTGAGCATCCAATAATAAACCATAGTTATTATTATTTTCTAACATCTAATCATCTCCTATAAGATGATTTAATATATAAGAATAGCACCCTTATCTGTAAATGTATATCCATCGTATGAAAGGTCACGACCAAAAGCCTCATAATCAAAGTAATTGCTTAAATCAATTTCCCCTGCTTCTGCAAGACTTATTTCTTCGGATATAATAGAATCAAGATACTCTTCTTCGTGTTCGTCCATCCAATCTTCTATCTCTTGCTCTCTGTCATATCCGTCCCACTCTATATTTTTTGCGGTGACTTTCTTTCCATCATTTGACACTTCTATATCAAAACTAACAGGAGCAGAATCATACTCATACTCTAAGTCATCAGAAATTTGTTCTCTTAAATCATCTTCCGTGTACTCATCGTCCTCATCAAACCACTCATCAATACTGAACTCTTTTGAAGTTGGAACTTTAGAAATATCAACTTCACCAGAGTGCTCACGGTCAACTTCATCTTCGGCAGAATCACGCATTATTTCACGAATATCCCACCGATATTCTCTACGCATTTGGTCTTCATCTATATAGTTAGTTATTCTATCTCCAAGTGCGTCTCCGAAGCTTCCAATCTCATCAATAACAGCATAGGCTAAATCTGAATAATCATGGACATCTGGATAGAAATAATAGTCTCCTCTTTCAGCAATCTCAACAGCTTCCTTTACATCATATCCACCAGCTTCAACAATTGCTTCTACAACATCCTCATCAACATTAGATTCTTGTAACTCTTTAAGTTCTATCAATACAGAAGAAGCATTTGAATACTCACTAACATCAAAAGGAACATTGTCTGTATCATTTATAAATGGTTCATAATCTGCATATTCTTCACAGTATTCAATAGCCTCATCAATGCTCATCCAACCGGTAGGAGTAAGAACACCGTCAGCACCATATTCATTATAGTTTGCCCAAGTATTCATGAATACTTCCATATCATCAAAAGATTCAGTAAGTTTCTTTGATTCTGTTAAGCTTTCATCCATGTCTACTTTGCTGTAGTATACTTCTTTTGCCTTAGTAAATATCTCTTCTTCGTTTGGTCTATTTGTTATGGCATTGTAAACTTCATCATCATATGCTCTATTAAAAGCCAATGCCCAAAGTATTGCCAATTCGTTATCTGAAAAATAATTAAATGACCATCCATCATTGGAATCATATAATTCCTGTGCAATATTGTCAAGCTCTTTTTCTAATCTGGTGCCATTATATAAATTCTTCTGAATATCATCATACTTTGCAACAGCTTCGTTTTCATCCACAGCGGATATTTTCCACCCGTCATCAAAAGTAAACACATACCTTGGCCATTTATTTGACCATTTATTTTCTTTCAAAGATTCTCTTTGTATGCAATCTTTTGCTTGTTCTTTTTCAAGTTCTGAATCACCAAAAGATTCATTCTCATTTATTCCAAAAGCTCTTTTTTGCCACTCTTTTCTATCAAGAAAAGTTCTGTTTCGTTCCCCACGACCCCAATCTTTTGGATTTTTTGGACGTTCAACTTCCCAATAATCTATTTCACCAGAACCATCTGGTCTTTTTGCAGAATAATATTTCTTTTCATACTCAACATCATCTGCTTCTTTTAATATTTTTCCTAATATTTCCGATGGCTGTTTTCCATCTGGGGTAAATTTATTTGCTATTTCCTTACTAAGACTGTCTGACTTCCTAAGCCTTTCTATTTCATCATCAGAGTACCCATTTTTCTTTAAGAAATCCGCAAACTTCCTGTCATAACCTTTTTTTCTATCAAAAATATTTGACATATCACGGTTATGTCTTTCTGCTCTGTTAAGATTTCTTTCAGTAATTTTCTTAGATTCCTCTATTACTTTAAAATCATCTTTTCCATTTGCCCAGCCATATTTTACATAATAATCAATAATTTCATCAGCAGATTCAAAATCATCAAGCTTTTGAACTTTTCTTGCATTTTGAACTCTTGCATTATAATTTGATTCAGGCGTTACTCTATATTTTCCAAGAGATTTATAAATAACTAATTTATCTTCAGAAGATTCTTTTAAAGATTCTGCTTTATACCCATTTGCAAACATTGCTTTTCTTTGGGCATCAGCCGCTTTCTTTGTCTTGAATTTACCATGAGTACCTTCTTTGCCTTTATTTACCCATTTACCATTTTGTTTTATTGTGTCCTCTTTAATAGACTTATCTATTTCACTAAACTGTCTGTTAAAAGACTCATTAATACTTTTTAAACTCATCTAAATAACTCCCCTTATTTAGATTTTTTAGCTGTTCCGTAAACCCTCTGAGACTCAGAGCCATTCTTAACTCTATAATTATAGTTTAAAGACTCTGAAATAAACTTACCATTATTAATAGTACCAGTCAACTTGAAAGATTTATGACCTCTACTAATCTGAAGATTCTCACCAATTAACTTAGCTTTGCCGCTCTTAGTAATAGTTCTTGATTCAAATACAAATGAAGTTTTCTTTTCTTTACCAGAATTAAACTTAATTAAACCTTCAACAAAAAGTTTATTTCCCTTTGTTTTAACAGAAGTGGTTCTGTAACTATCCACATTTTCATAAACTTTCTTTAAATAGCTTTCACCAAGTTCATCAAAATCTTCCTCTGAGAATTCATCAACATCTACATCAATATCATCAGAATCCATTTCAATATCAGCCTTAACTTCATCAGATAAAGGAGCAATCATTTCTCCATCAGATTTTCTTTCTTTATCTCTCGCTGAAACTGAAATTTCTTGGTCTCCAGTATCGATAGTAATGTCTTCAATAGATTCTTTTAATTCACTTTTATCAAAATCCCATAAAAACTTTTTATATATCTGTCTTTCCGCAGTCTTTTTTGATACATTAAACTTTTTCATAAAAGCCTTTACAAATGTATCAAACACTTCTTTCGACATATTATTTTCATATTTTCCTTTAGGATCAACTTCCCAAAAAAAATCATTAAAGTCTATGTCTTCAATAGATTCTTTAAGAGATTCATCTTTTCTATCAGCAATTACTTCGTAATCGCCATATTGGTCTTTTACAACAGAATATCCAGAAGATTTAATCTTTTCCATAGTATCATCGGAAATCTTCTTATACTTCTTCATATCATAATCAACCCATTTTTGGCACTGGTTAATAGAACAAGATTCCTTAATAGGTTTCTTTGAAATTTTCATAGGGGATTTTGATTCTTTAATGTACTTTTTGTTCCACCATTCTCTTGCTTCACTTTCATCAAAGAAATAGTGTCCTTGTCCCCAAGAACCATTATTATCTTGTGGGCAGTTCCATGCAATAATCCACTGTTTTCCACGATTCAAAAGAGCATTCTTTCCAGATTTGCTTCTCTCAACTACGGTATAATCTAAGCCATTATCGTTATGGAATACTTCGCCGGAAGATTCTTTTATTGACTTTTTTCCATTGCAAGCCTCATCCTTAACACCATAGTCTGCCATAATCTGTTTAGAAGTATCTGCTCTAAAACCATTCTGTTTTAACCAATCTTTAATGTGTCTTAAAGTAGTCGCAGAATAAGTTCCATAAACAACAGGCTTACCGTCTTTAATTTCAGCCACAAGAGTATCATAGGAATACAACCTATTCTTGTCACCCTTATCCCCTGTGTCTACCTGTGCTTTTCCATAGAAAGATTTTCTTGCATCATATCTTGGCTCAAGTCCATAAACTGGCTTTTCTACAAGAGCCTTTTTATGCATTTTACTAATAGATTCTCTAATTCTCTTTCTCTTAAGAGATTCATTCTCTACTTCTTCTATTTTAGAAGCAAAAAACTTATCTTTTCGCAACTTGTTAATGTCACTCACGCTAATAGCCATAGCATAGCTGTCATTAACACCTCGCCCAAGAAGGTATCTATTTCCATCTTTCCAAATTCTATGACTTGGATGCTGTTTTAACCAGTTTCTAAACTCCGGTATAGACTGTCTTGACCACCCAATTCCTATAACCTCTTGCTTGTTATCTTCAAAAGATTCATTCATATCTTCGTTGTCTACTTCTTCGTCATCTACTTCAACATCAACATCGTCATCAGTTTCAAAAGTAGTCTCAACAAAAGGCTTTACTTCTCCAATAACTTTAAAACCTTCTGAAGAATAGCAATATGGACATTCTTCTCCAATATTGGCTAAGCCAGCTTCTTCATCAATTGTAATGTCTTCCTTATCCTTATAAATATCAGTATGACAAACAGAACAATCAAGAATAACTTTACCAATATAGGAATCTTCTAAATCTTCTTCACTTTCTGCATCTGGGTCAATAACAGCTATAGAATCATCTTCTTCATCTTTATCTTCAAAATCTTTCAAAGCTGTTAAACCATCTTTATCTAAGTCAAAAACATCTTCGTCTAAAATTTCTAACTTTTTAAAAGCTTCTGATAAATAATTACTCATTAAATTTATCTCTACTCCTTTTTATGTTAATCAATAGGATAACAAAGCTGTGTAGAAGCCTGTAATCTTTCTCTTAAATCATTTAATTCTGAGTTTCCTTCATCAAGCATTATTTGCCCGTCTTGTTGCCATAAAGCATTAGATTGAGTATATCTTGTTCTTGCTCTTCCAAGAGCTATTTTTCCAAGAGCAACTGCCATTCTTATTATAATATCAATCCAAAAATCTGAAACAATCTCAGAAACATCATCATATCTTGGTACATATTCAACAGTTATTTTATCTGGAATACCAGAAGAAATATTGATATATAGCTTGTTAGAACTCCTATCAAATCTAAATGCTAAATCTGTAGATGTAGTATTTCTAATTTGCAATAAAGTGTTCCAAGAAGCATAATTATAAACATAGTCATTGAAATTATATAAATTTCCAACCCCAGATAGCAACTGCCATTGTGTGGCTTCCATGGGGTCAACTGGATAACCTCCACCAGAATCAGCAGTTTCAGAATTTGAAATATATCCTTCTGACCTAAATATTCTTGCTACAGCATTTACTTTACCGTTATTAATAGTATTAACATCTATACAAGGTGCATATGGGATAGTAACAATTCTTGTTGTGTCTATATATCTTTGTATCTCTCTGAAACTAGAATTCAATAATTGATTAAATGCATTATCATCTAATTCTAATTTAAGAATTCCACCACCAGATAATTTAAATTTTATCTCATCTAAATAAGCCTGTCTATCCAAAATATCACCTCAGTTTACTTAGATTTCTCTTAATTATATTTACATTTTTATATGACAAATAGAGGGAATTATTAGTTCCCTCTATTTGTATATTTATCTTAGTTATTTTTAGGCAGTAATATAACCCTGCACTAAGAGGTTAGAATACTCATGTCCGTCCTTAACATAAGTGTTAAGAGCTTTCAGGTCATAAAGTGTGGACCAGCCTTGGCTAGTGCCACCATCAGCATACTGAAGCAGCTGAGTAGGTACAATAGCCATATAGGGAGCATACACAGCAGCAGAACTCATCATGTCACTACCATTAACACCGATAACAAAGTGACCAGGAGCAATATTAGGAGTCACGAAAACCTTAAGAGCATTAAGTGTACCCGCAAAGTAAGGACCATTAACCTGTCCAGCGGGAGCTGGAGTAAAGCCCTTAATAAAGGTAAGAATAGGAAGAACATCAGAAGCAATCAGCATATAATTAGGAGCAAATCTCTTAGTCTGATTATAAACATGCATTCTTGCCAGTTCAACAATTTCAGTAAATCCTTCATAGTGTTCTGATTTAGACACACCAACAGGGAGTGTCTTAGACCATACCATATCAGAATAAGTTTCAGCATGGTCAATCAGAAGGTCTGTGATCTCCGTATCTATTTCATAACTCAATTGGCCAACGGCCTTTTCAGCTAACTGATCACCTAATGAGAAGCCATAATCCTGTTTGGCTTGGAATGCAGCAATTTGAGAATAGTAAATTGCGACCCGTCTAGCCTTAGCAACAAGTGAAATGCTCTTCATCTCAGCATTCACAATAGGAAGATCATTCTGAGGAATAACTACGTTATCATACACATACTTAACTTTAACAGTATCAGTAGCATTAATAGCAGTACCAGTACCATTAGAAATAGTAAGAGTCTTGCCATCATCGGCTACAGTAATAGAAGCATCATCAGCAACAGGAACAGCCACACCACCAGAAGTAGTAATAGAAACAATCTGAGGCTTAGATGCAACATCAGCACCAGTATAAACAGGATACCAAGAAGCAACAACAGCACTGTTGGCACCAGTGAAGTTTTCAACAACACGAGCAGCAGTGTAGTTTACATCAACATTACCCAGCTTAAAAGGATCATTAAATACATCACCTTGTCTAGTTTGGCCCTTATTAGTGCCAGCAGTGTACTGCACGTAGGTAATAAATCCAGACATACTAGACATTGGAGAAACAATGACCAGATCATTTGCTATAAGGTTGGGTAATGCCACAGTTGTCAGATTCCATTTATATTACGAAATAATCGTTTCCATTATTTCTCTTTATATCACTATAAAGATTAGACTATATCACAATCTTTAGTTCTTTTACCGTCCTAAAGACCCGCACCATTTCTTCCCCACTTGGGGTTTTACTCTACTCGTTTATTCATCAAAGTTTTTCTCTTTGATTATACTTTCGATAGTCGTTGAACCTTATGGCAATATTTGCCATCTTGGTTGCTGATTGTCTTAATAACCAACTGTAGAATTATTAAGGTTTTCCAGCAGTTAAGTGCGTTTTCATTAATATAAAACTATTATTTTTTATTTGGTCGTTTTCCGCATTTTTTTCTAAATTCATCTGAAACTGGAAGTCTACCTCTATTAAAACCTTCTGGAACACTATCAAATTCTGATACCAAAATTTCTTCAAAACCATTTGTATACCAGTGA
Source organism: Methanobrevibacter sp. (assembly GCA_017652345.1). Next base: position 3,933 of record JAGCBE010000324.1, on the reverse strand, counting down.
AATTTTTTAGATAATAAAGAATCTTTTTGATGCTCAACAGATTCTTTTAACTTCGGCTTTTTATTTGAAATACTTATTTTCTTCTTTGTCTCATCAGACATTTTATGGCTTTTTCTTTTTCCAATGGTTCCAAAAACCCACCCATTAGAAATATAATAGTCAACTTCATTAGAAAGAACATGCTTATTTATTACGCCATTATTTATCCATCTACTGTTCTTTCTTATTTTAGATAAATATTTTTTACAATCATCAGTTCTAACCTTTCCTTTATTAGCTTTTGATATTTTTTGCTTAGTTTCATCTGTATGATGCTCTATCCAAATACCAGAACCTCCTAAAGAAATATTGTAACCAATATTAATGTCTGTGGAATTATATTTGTTAATGTAAAAAATTTCTCTCAAATCTAATTCTTCTTTAGAACAGCACTCTTCAATAATTTCACATTTAAAATTTTCTTTGCCATACTTGTCTATTGCACTAAGAAGATGTATTCCGCTTCCATAATAATTTTTATCAAAACTTTCAGATTTATGCTGACCAATATAAATCATACCATTAATGGTATTCGTTGTTATATAAATATACCCGTACATATAAAATCTCCCTAAAGATTAAAGTATATAAAAGTAGTAATTTAAAGTTAGGGCTTTAAAAACAGTTTGCAACCTGCTGTCCTACTATTATAGTATACATTATAAAATAATAGTTATTAAATTAACTTTCCATAAGTATTGCTACTTACAGGCCCTTATTAACAAAGGCAGAATTTCTTAAACATGCCCATATCCGAACGCTGAGTACCTGTAGAATTTTCAAAAGCCTCGTTTAAGAAGCGTTCCACATTCTGCAAATATGTTACGAAATAGCCGTTTCCGCTATTTCTCTTATTATCACTAATAAGTTCGGACTATATCATTATCTATTATTGTGTTAACCTCTAATAGATACCTCATACTTCGGATTTACTTAAATCCTACTCTACTCTCTTCTTCATTAAGATTTTTCTTCTTAATTATGATTTCGATAGTCTCTGAACCTTCTACTTGTTTTTAAGTAGCTTGGCTGCTGATTGTCTTATAATATGTGGATTGCATTATAAGATGTTCCAGCAATTCATGAGGTTTTAATAATTTATATATATTAGACTTTATTTTTCTTTAAATGTGATTGTCTATTTTTCTCTTTAGATTCTTCAGAAGATGGGATACCTTTATTCCAAGCTGGTTTAGTTCTATTAAAATGAGAAAATTTTACTCTCCCTAAAGAATAACCATCATCTAAATATTTATCTAAATCTTCTGATTTAACCATAAAAGATTTTCCATCTTTATTTACCCATTTTCTAGCTTCTTCTTTTTGATTTGGTCTAGTAGGCTTAGATAGACCTAATTTAAAACCATTTAATTTATAATTATCAACTAAATTTTCCTTGACCCAAACAGTTTTAAACCCATCTGTCATTGCAACCAATTCTTTTCTAGAATTACTTAATTTTAAATTAGATTCGCTAGAATGTGGTCTCATACCTAAAATAAAGCCATTATTTATATTAAAATCTATGTTATCTTTATGAGAAACTATAACTTCATCAGTAATTGGATTATACATATTAACTAAGCCTTTTATACTATGTTCTCCACCAGAAGATATATTATAATACTTATTATCTATATCTGCATTAAATAATCTAATATAGTAGATTTCTGAATCATTCAAATCTTCTTCTGAAAAACATTCTTTTAAAATTCTACATGAAAAATTCTCAAAACCATATTTTTTAAAGGCTTTCTTTAACAATCTTCCAGACCCTTTATATGATAAATCAAATTTATCTGAAACATGCTTTCCAATATACTTTTTACCATTTATTAAGTTTTCAGTCTCATAAACATAACCATACATATAAATTATCTTCTATAGATATTACTACCTATAGCCTCCAGTATTAAAGGCACTTGGCGGTGCAAATCTTACGGTTATTATCCATTTTTGCACCATTATGAGAACGGCTATAAACGCTCTCAGAAATATTTAATCTATTTTTATATTGTTCAACTAAAGTCATTTTTATACCTCTTTTAAATTTCGTTCTTAGTAATTTTAATTTATATTAGCTAATGCTAATAAACCCTCGTCAACTTCATCATCATAGCCCTTTTGAATAGGCAAATCATTTTTTGATTCAGTCAATTTAACTTTAGATACTACAGAATTAGAAGTACTAAAAGGAAGCTTACTCATATTAATATTGTAATTTCTAAGGTTTTCACAAACTTTATCAATGTCATCAAAAGAATAATTTTCTGACAATCTATTAGTAATATCACTGCTCGATACTCCTAATCTTAAAGCCTGAATACCAATATACTTTTCAATAGCTCTCTTTGCTATCTTCTTATATTTTTCAGTAATCGACTTCTCTTTATTTAACTTCTCTGTGTATTGAGCATACTTTATGGCGTTGTCTTTATTAAGGCTGGCCAACTCTTCTTCTAATACACTATTCTTTTCTTCTAAATTCTCTCGTATCTTTTCTGAATTTTCCAAATTCTTGTTTAACTTTCCAAGCTTTTCTCTAAGAGATTTAATGTCAACATCTTTCTTAATCAAATCTTCGGTTAAATTCCTCTTATTGGAATCTCTTTCTCTTAGCTTATTAACTTGTTCAGTTAATCTATTTATTTCTTTGCTTCTTTCATCTAAATCAGCATTAGAATCATTCACTTTTTGTTCTAAGGTTGAAATTCTTCTCCTTAAAGCTTTTTCTGATTTCAAAGATTCAGATAATTTAGAAATAGTACTTCTATACTTATCGCTTAAGTCATTAAACTTGGCATCTTTTGCATAGCAAACTGATAACTCATCTTTAAGACCAGCTATCTGCTTTTCCAAATCTTTATTCTTCTTCAAAGCTTCCTGTAAATCCATGACTAATTCTGACCCTGTATTACTGGCTTCAATATTGCTCACAGATTCATCTATATTATTACTCTTTTCAGAGGAATAATCAATCTTCAAATTATGCAGAGTTTCCTGCATTATTTTTTTATCATTATCATTAGATTTTTCCAGAGCTTCATTTATAGCTCTCTTAAATGTCATATTATTTCCAAACGATTCATCAATTAAACTCATTCTTGCTGACTTAACAGCGGGAAGTAATACAACATCGAAAGCCTGAAAATCATAAGAATCTTCATCTACATGCTCTGTATTATCTAATCCAATATATGTGTCTCCACTGCCTCTTGAACTAATTCCAAGTTTATAGCCATACTTTGCTAATGTGTATGTAATTCTACCATTAGGAGTATCTAATATATCAAAAGTTGCTATCAATTGACCATTAGAATTCTTTTTAGGAGGCTCTGGCATCATAATAGCAATTTTCTCTGAGCATGTTTCAGTTCTATCAGCAGGATGGTCTAATTCTCCAGGAATACCACCGCATTTGAAATACTCTAAAACTATTGGGTCTTTAAAAACTTTTTCCCATAAAGATTCATCGTATTTTCTTCCATTTCTCGTTGGTTGCAGAAAATCTGCACAAGGACCTTGGAGACGGCCTAAAATTGGATTGCCACTTTTACTTGTCTTCACAGAATCATCTAAAGATAACTCTTCATTTTTCTTTATTTCTGGCATTCTTTAATTCTCCTAAGTTCCAAATTTTGTTTATTTTATCTAAAAATAATTCATATAATTTAGCTAATTTTTCTTATTATTTTTAACAAAAATTTTACTAAAATCTATATATTCTTTACTAAGAAAACTATAAATATCTTCTAATTCAAAAATTACTATTATTATATTTTATTAATATTATTATATATTATTAAATATATTATTAAATAATATTAAGTAATTTTCATATTAATAAGAAAATTACTATATTATATTATATATTATATTATTGTAATTAATTAT
>JAGCBE010000323.1 GCA_017652345.1 Methanobrevibacter sp. | reverse complement strand
TGTAAGGGGTGTAATTTAGATCTAGGTGATATTATAGCAGGGGGGGACTGGAGTGTTTGATGGGAAAGGGTAAGTATTCATTTAAAGATGTCATGATAATAAATACATATCTATTTTTCTTTTTAGAGTGCTATAATCTAAATATCATGATTAACAAGAAAAGAATATTGGGTAGATTATTGGCGCGTGAAATTCATGCTGTGTTGCGTGAGTCCGATTTCTCTCTTGCCAATGCGTCTTATGACGAGTTCAATTCCAAGCCCATGCCCCATCTTGGCGTGCCTTATGACAAGTTGTTCGACATGTTCGTGGCTAAGATTTCTGACCCTGAGCGAAAAGAGGTTTTAACCAAGTATGCGGACTATGTCATTCGTGAGGGTCGTTTGATAGACATGAAGCGGGTTCAGGAAATGATTAAGATGGATGCTTATGATAAGATACAAGGAGGTAATAATGGAAAAGTTGGTGAAATTGCTGGAAGCAGTAAAGCAGCAAGCAAGTCTAAATAGAAAGGTTGACGAGTTCGCTCGTGGTCTTAAGGTTGACGAGGCCGCTGACCGTGTGCGTGAAGAGTTCGTTGTTTTACATCAATTAAGCGTTGGCGAAGTTAAGGCTGTGCGTAAGGAGTTCGTGGAACTTCAAAAGAAGTTTAGGGATTGTTTGAGCGATACTCAACGCGCCATGTATGACGATTTGGAAGCCTTAGGACTAATTATTAGTACCAGTGGACAACAAGAAGCCAAATAAAAAGGCCTGATGGGTCTGATTGGTCGTTAAGCAATTAGGTATTAAAGACCCTTTGGAAATTAAAGCATTAATAGAGATAGCGAAGGGAAGTTCCAAGCCTATCTCTTTTTTTAATTCCATGAAAATGGTTTATTCCCTTGGCGACAAAAAGCAATCCCAAGAACCGCAACAACAAGCAAGCAAGGAGGCCGTATTAGAACCATATGACAACTCTGAATTATCCGCCATTTCTAAATCCGCTTTATCAGAACTTACAAAAGATGATTAGGGGTGAGGTCTACGTCCCTAATTTTCTTATTTGTACCGCCCGTGGAACGGGTAAAACCACGTCAACCTTAAAGATTATAGAGGCCTTATTTTTAAATCGTCCTTGATTGATTAACATCGTGAAAAAAACCACGGCGAAGTTAATTCAGTTCGTACAGCAAATTATCCAGTCCGCCAAGAGGGACTTAGACATCGATTTAAAATACAATCAATCCAAAAACGAAATGCGCTTCGGGCAATCTTTAATTCGAGGTTATACCTTAAACGGGGACAAGTTAAGCGTGGAAAAGAACCCTCCAACCGGACTAATAATCGATACGTGAGCTCAAGGTATCTTAAATATCTTTGATGAATGCGCTCCGGACCTTAAGCCGGACTTGGTTAATGTTCTTATTCAATCCGTTAAAACCGACTTCTTTAAGCAAGTTCCAAAAATGAATTTGTTTATGTGTAATCCATGGGTTAAAACCAACTATTACATTAACAAGTGAAACCAAGCATTAGGTTGAAATCGAACCTTAGCAACGCAAGCGCCTTATTTTTCAAGCAAAACAATTAACGGGTGATGTTATATAGGAGCGTCCATTTTCGCTAATCCTATGTGCCCGCAAACCGATTTAGAAGCGTATATTGAAACCACGAAAGGCGATAAGACTTCTCGGGACATCGTTTTGCTGGGTTTACCAGGAGCGTTAAACGGTCAAATCTTTGACAACTTCCGATTTATGAAGTACGAGGACTTTGGTCATGAATATTCGCGTTTCTATGGCGGAATTGACATCGGGTGAACCACGCAAAGTGGGAATGGGGGAGCAACCGTTCTAGAACTCTTTAAATGAGATGCTGAGAAAGGTCTTCAAGGTGTTTTAGAATACTACCATCACAATAACACGTCTTTTATTTCAAGTTCGGCGCAACAAACCAACATGCTAACGTTGCTAACAAATTATTTAAATGCTAATTGCGTTAAGCGCGAGTATGTATGGATTAATGTTGACGTTGGTGGGGATGGTAATTTGGCCCGTATTTTTCAGGACGAGTGAAACGTGAAATTCGCCAATCAATGCGTAGCGCAAGTTAACTTTTTCCCAGTGACCACGGGAATGAAAAACCAATGAAAACTTTATGACCGTTATCAATGAATTAACAAATGCTTATTTTTCTCTTATATTCAGGTTTCAATTCTTAAGCAGCCTCGTTTATATTCGGACTTAGAAAGCGCCATATACAAAGAAAAAGACCCGAACATTGAAAAAGACCCGATTATGGAGCATGAATTCAGTGATACAATTGTGGGTGGATTAACATACGCAGCAATAGGGAAAGGTAAATTATGATTAGATGGATGAAACAAAAGAAGAATACTACGTCAGAAGCAAGAAAAAGTGGATACAAAATCTACATCAGATACGACGAGCGACAACAATTACCCGTTCAGCAAATAGTTAGCGACAGCGTTAATTGAGAAATGCTATTAAATAGCGATTTGTATTACGGTGATGAGGACGAATTGGTTAAGTCTTTGACTTTTCAAAGCACTTACATTTATAACGACGTTTTAATCCGCTATGTGTCTATTTATCCCGAAATTAAAATCCTTGTATTTGATATCGTTGTTGTTCCTTATACGCAAATAGAAAGCAAATTCGCTCCGTCAAATAGTGATTATGAGAAATTCAATATTAACAACAAGAACGAGAACGTTTCAAAGTATAATCCAACTAAGTTATTAAATGAAAATATTAGCCAAGGAGAAATCAATGTCGGATAAACTAGATTACTTAAACAATCCCGCAACATTCTGAACGGGGGACTTACTAAACTATCAAGGATTAATTGGTCGTCCAATAATGAAGTTTCCGTGGGTTGACTTCATGTCTATCTTTGCGGAAAAGAAAGCGCATATTTTAGTTCAAAATGCTAAGTTTGTTTATAGTGAAAACATTAGGGGAGATGTTAAGGTCTTTTTGAATAGTTTGCCATTGCTAAGTTTATTTCAAAATGCTATTCAGCAAGCAAGCATGAATGGATACGCAGTAATTGACATTGAAAGAGTGGCATACAAGCAAGAAGCAAAAACCTATATTTTCGTTAATCCATTCCCTAGCATTTACGACCAATGAAACTTTGACACAGCAACTAATAAAGTTAATGTAATTGCTTTTCAAACATGCTTAAACACGCAAAGATTTAAAACTCCTAATATTGCGTTATTCTCCAAAGACAAAGAAAAGTTTAACATCTTGAATTTTACAGGTCCAAATGCTACGGTATTTATGATTGGGTCATGAGGCTTAGATATTGGCATTAATGAGCCTATGAATTTCTTTAACAGCGAAAAACTCTTGGGTAAAACCATTCGCTATAATGATTTGTGATACTTTGACAAGAAAGAACAAACAAAAAAGAAACTTTGACCTTATGTGAATAACGATCACGCTCCTTTTTATGTCTTTAGAAATAGACAATTTACTTTAGGATATAAAAACGAAGTTCAAAACTCGGACATGTGGTTCTTATATTCCATTGGTTTTTTAATTCCGTCCGCATTAGAAAGAGCATACCAAGAGCAAGAAGTTAACATTACAAGAATAATTGGTAATCTAGACCCGCAATTAATGCCCGTATCAGATATGTCAAGTACAACGGATAAAACATTAAAACCAGGGGGAACATTTACAACCGCTAGAAGTTTACAATTTACCACAGGAGACGGACAACAAGTGACCCAACAACCAAGCACATTTAACGGAAGCGTTGAAATCCAAAACCTTAAGGATTGAATGGATGTGGGATTTAAATTAGTCGTTGGTTTTGATTTGTTCGGAGAAAGTGCTACACGTGAAAGCACAGCCACAGAAAACTTACAAAGAGCAGTAAGTGAAAGAGAAAACCTTATTATTCTTACGGAATGATATAAAAAGCAAATGAAAGAAGCAATATGCGAAGCGCTATTTTATACTTTCGGACAAACATTCCAGGAATATTTCGAAATCAAGATTGATAACCAAAGAGGGGGATTAAGTCCGGTGGAAGTTCAAAACATCTTACAAATTTACCAAATGGGATTAATGAGTAAGGAGTTGGCAATAAGAAAACTAAATCCAAACATGACCGACCAAGAACTCCAAGACGAACTTATGAGTTTGGAAATGGATAAGCAGCAACAAATGATGGAACAAGAAAGCCCAGCAATGAGTAGCCCACAAGATACAGCGGGCGGAGTAGAACAAGGAAACACTATCAATGAATAATTACGCAAATAATCAAGCAAGAACGAATACAGCAAACGTTCAAGACGATGTCCAACAAGTCATAGGAGAACCTATAAGGGTTTATCCTTTTAAAGTCGTTAGCGGATTTAATTATTTAAGCAATCGTGGATTGGAGGGATTAGGAACAACTCCGGGAAGTACTTATCCTGACATCGAACAAGGAACGGTCACCAATATACCATATGGAGCATATACGGATCTATCTTTGATTTATTCGGGAAATAGACCAATCATTGCTTATTGATTTGGGGTTATGAATGCTACTATGAATGCGGATGGAACCATTACTGAAACCATTAACGCAGCGCAAGATACAAACGGCCATTGAGTACCTAACATGTTCGCCAATCCTTTAACCGCTAAATCAATGAATAATGCCAAAGTTGGATTGGAAAGTTTCTCCGATATGGAACAACAAAACCCATGAAAGAACGTCGGAGTAATTGATTTCTCATACGCTCCTAATCATACCTATACGCACCAGCTTGATAACGTGGAATGTGGCATATATGAAATGGTTTATAATTACTCGTGTTTTTCTAATGAGTGATGTCCTACATTTCAAGAAATAAACGAATTCATTTATTATATTATTGATATTCGCTATCCATGCCCGATTGCTTTAAGAATTACCGGGGTCACTCCGCATTATCGACCCGACGGTGCTTTTCAATGAGCTGACATTCAATTCCAAAGCATTAACCAATACTTTAATACTTCGTCTTATTCTATTCTTACCTACGTCAAATTTGGAGCACCAAACGACGCTTACGCATTCCCACAAGAAATCATAGAGAACGGGGAAATTAAAACAATTCTTAACCCTAACTTTATTTTGAAATCTCAAGCGGGAGTTGATAGTGTATGTATTAAAAATAATTCTTTAGTAGCGCATTTAGGAACTTTAATTTATGGTCATCCTTATGTGGCATTTCAAGAACAAAACGGCGTTTTAACAAGAACAAACCAACCCGATAGATATTTGCTACCTTTAAGTTTTGAAGCACCAATAAACGATAATATCGTCACCAAGCATTCATTAGTTCATTCGTCTTATTGTTTGGCTATGAATATGGTGATAGTTTCAGAGCAATTATGGGGAAGTTGAAAGCAAACCAAGGAAATTTATAACCCTATACAAAACTTTACATATCAAGGGGGATTAGCATTTGCTGGAACTCCTGGTGGAACTGCTAATGACGCTTTATTTAATTCAATTAAGACAATTTTAGATACTAGCAACAGCGAAATTGTAAATGAAACATGGTCCAATATATCTCCTAACCAAAACGGTTATTATTCATGAGGTTCATGTAATTTACAAACGGTGATGTTTTCGAATAAGAAAAATTGAAGTTTAGATGTTTTACAATCTCAAACATGACAACCAATAGGGTCTTCAGACCAAGGAATAGGCTTTTATGTTTATGGAGCAAATGGTTGTAGCATTGGAACATGAGATTTTAGATTTACTAATTTATGTTCTTGATTAGCAAACAACACTTATAAAGCACTTATAAATACTCCCGGATTATTGAATAATGCGGTGGCGACAGTTGCTGATGTTTTTAGTATGGGATATACTCCTGATACGCAACAAACATCCGAAATCACATTTTTAACGGGTTTAAGCAACGGAACAATACAAGGGGGTAGTTTTATACTTCCGAATGTTGCTTTCGTCTTAAATTCGATGTCTATGAAAAACGTTCATATGTTAGAAATCAATTACCGAGACGGTATAGTTTATACAAACACTAACCGGGGACAAGGTGGATTTTTAAATATGATTGCTAACTGAATGAGTGGTATTGCGGATAAGATTGTTGGCTATACTCCTGGGGTTGCTAAATTCTTTATGAATACTGCTTCAAGAACTTATAATCTTTTCATTCCGTCAAGTTTATTACCATTATTTCAAGCATATCTAGATCCAAGCGGAAACAACTATAACGCCGTACCTTTAGACATCTTTAACAATTCATACGATAACAACACCGCAGTGGGTCAACTTCAATATATGAGTGGGCTTCAATTTTCTTTAACAGATAGTTATATAAGTACTAGTGTTAACGCAACTACAAATAATTTTATTTATACCACTGCGTCATGAGGCAAAATGAATATGGCAACTTTATATTATATTTGTGAGACCGCATATGTAGGTTATGGTAAAGTTTCTGGAATGCCGAATACTATAGCGTCAGACCAAAGTGCAGGAGAATTTTATACCCCGGCTAATTCTTTTGTTTTTTTCAAAGAACCAACCGCAAATTTAAATGGATATTCTTATATTATCGACGAAATTAACGTTAAGGAATTAGGACAATCAAACTTACATATTACTTACTTAAAAAGAAGTGGTAATAAGTTAGAAACCGTAGGGGAAGAGTGAGTTGCTAATAATGCTAAAGTAATGAAAAATAACTCTTATATTGATAATGATTTTGATTATTATGTTTATGATAAATATAATACTTCTTTTGCTACTAATGTAAGTCCTTATCTTTCACTTCAATATGCTCCATTACCTAATATAGTAAGTACTAATGACGTGCCACAATATACTTTGCCATCCGGAGCAACTAGGGGAACTTATGGATTATTGTCAACTTCTAGCATTCAAGGAATAACCTTTACTACAAATAGCCAACATTGAAATAGTGGTGAAACCTTAAAAAGCAATTACGGCGGAAAGTTTAATGCTAATTTAACAAGTAATCAAGCATATGACGAATACAACGTTAAAGATAATGCTATTGGGGAACAATATATTAAAAATTGAAGTTGCCCTATTGGGGAATGGTTTACTGTATCTCCACAAAATACCTGACAAGCAGGGAATGCGTGGAATCAAGGAAACTCTACTTATTGAGATTGACAAACAAACCCCCTAGTTAACTTTGATAATGGAAGTTATATTAATCAATGCCAACAATCAAGTCAAACCTTAACCAATGGATATTTGAGCGGAACGGAATTAATAAGCAATTGTTTATTTATGAATTTCTCTATTACTGGAAACCAAGACGGACCACCATATACCGGACAATGCTGCTGTATGGGCGATACGGTTTATTATGAAACAATACATTTAATTTTTAATATTGAGTATATGATTTCTGAAGCATTAAACCAATGACAATACAAAGCCAATACTTCTTATAATAATTATTATTGTTTGGTTCCTACTACTATGACGCAAGAACAAATTAACCAAATACCTATTCCAAGCAATTTACCGACAGATAGCAGATTTATTTTAATTTATGATGGAACGAACACGCATATTTTAAGTTATGGGGCTAATTCTCCGGTTAAAGATTGAAACCTTTACGGATACTTACAAAGTTCATTTCCTAGCAATTACAACTTAACTAATCCCGATCCTGATGGAGCATGAGGACCAAGTGATATTAATGGCATTGGGTTATTTAGCACCACTACAGTTTTAAATGGCGGGGGATGTGTTAATATGATTTGCGTGGAACAACCAGGATTAAATGACAGCGTACCATGAAGTGAAGTTCGATTTACGGATGGAGTTGGTAATTTATATGATAGTAAAGGCCCAGTTGGGTTAACCGCTGCTTATCAAATTCAATTATGAGGAGTTGGTAGCGGTAATAGTTTTCCTAGTTCTCCAACTTCAATTTATGGTGGAAAAACATTTAATTTAGTTATGATAGTATTACAATAATATATAACTTAGAAAGGACTATTTAATGGATACACAAGAAAAAATAGACGCCGAAAAAACCGACATCAAGAAAGACGCGGAAAAGGCGGAAACCGTATCCAAGGAGGAGGATAAAGATTATAAAGTCGACGCCTCCAAGGATACAAATGATAGAGAAAAAACTATCAGAGACGACGCTGAAAAGTCCGAACGCTTAAACGACCAAGAAGCAAAAGACTATAAAGCATTAAAACAAGACTACTCCGATTTGGATCAAAGATATCCAAGCAGAGACGAATATAACAGTTTGGTCTCAAGACTAGACGAATTAGAAAAGAAATGAAAGGAAACCTCAAGCAATCCTTATGACGCATTTAGTTTTGACGTTAAAGAGGATGGTGAAGTTAAATAATGGCTATTAATCAATCACAATTTAGCAACGCGTATACGCAAACAACAGGGCAAATTCCCGCTGCTACGGTCTTTAATTATTCTACAATTACAAGTACCGCATACGGAACTTTATCCTACGCGCAATATATCGATAAAATCTCCAAAGTTCAAATATGCGAAAACTCTTATAATTCCGCATGATTTACCAAGGCATTAAGAACCTTAGAAGTAGCAAACACAGGAACCATACCATACGCATGAACAGCAGCAGCAGTTCCAGTTTCTAACTATTCTCCATCAGACCTTGGTAATAGAAGTTTTACCACAGCGTTCCAAGTATTCGGAACTCCAATTTTATACTTACAAACTAACTTTTGAGTGACCTCAATGTTGGATTTACAAGGAGCAGACGAATTCAAAAACCAATTCCAAGACTTATTATTAAATTCATATAGTAAAAGTATTCAAATTGTTAAGGCGCAATTATCAGCATTAGAAGCAGTAATGTTCTCATTAGCCACCGGACAATTCTTTATGGTGGATTTCTTAGGCGATAATGTGGTTTACAATCCAGAAGACCCTAATAATGCTGCCGGGGGAATGTGTAAGATTTTATGAAACACACAACAACCCTGCAAAATGTCAACATCAGCGCAATTAGTAGGACAAGGTAAAGAATACTTAAAATACGAATTAGGAATGTTAAGTAAATTTATGATGTCATTACCTTTAAGTGTTAACATGTTCGCTATTGGTTATGATATTAATAAAGTTCATATCGATTGTTCTTACTATATGAGAAGTAATCTAGCTGAAGCAATCAACCTTGGATGACCTACAGAAACCAACATGAATATTATTAATAATAAATCATATCAAGGTGCTACTGTTTCTCAATGATTAAACGTTGTTTTAACCGATACAGGAACCGTACCATTCTTTCAAAATAATATTCCATTGGTCACCCAAGCTGGCGCAGTTAGCGGAAGCAATAACGGTAGTCCATTAGGATATGGTATTAACAACGTGACCAGCGCATTTAGTTATTTAAAGAATGTGGTTGGTTATATTTCACATGAAGGCAGTATCGAACAATATACAACCCCTTACGTTCCATTCATTCCATACAATACCGGAAACTCTAAAACATGATATAGATTAGGTGGGGTATGAGGTTGAGGACAAGTTCATAAGCCAGTATTAGCAGCAACCAATTTTGCGTTAATTGATAGTAAAGCATATATTAATATTACTTCTACTTCACAAGCAGCAAGTACTAGCGCAGCTCACGATTGAATAGCAACATTAAACGACTTACAAACCGGAACTACTAGCACTTTATCAGATTACTATCAAGAACAAGAAAACCCTACTTATACAGCAACTAAGATAGCAAACGGAATACAATACACTGTTAACTATGAAATTAATTTAAATCAATTAATAGACGATATTATCCAATCTCAAACTATCTTACAATCATGAGAACCAGGTATGCAGTATAATGTTTGAAATTGAGATTACAATCAAGGCTTAAACCTTTCAACAGACCCAGAAGACTTATATGAGAGTGAAACAACTCAAAGTCCATTACCAGGTACTTGAATGCTTGGAAACGTTTTACAAACAAGAAGTCTTAGAGGTTTAGGCACAATCTTTACAAACTCTATAACTAACCAAACTCAAACTCTTATGGACGTTCAAAAAATCGGAAACGTTCAATTAGCATATACCGAAGTTCAACCAACATTCTCTTATCCAAACGACGCTCCAACAGTTTCATAATGTTCCCCGAATTATTAGCAGACTTAATTGACGCTATCTCGGACGGCTTAGGAGACGACGAAATCAGTCAAATGGCTGAAGCAGTAGGTGAAAGAACCGCAAGGGAGACTATTCTAGAACACTGATTACGTCAGAAAGGAATAGCCTCCTTTTTTGATAAGCACCAATTTATTAAGAAGTGAGTGAATAAGGCGCATATTGGAGAAGTTAGAGAGTTAAGTATGCGGGCAATAGACGAACAATTAAAGAAGTTTGGAATAAGTCCCGGAGAAAGAAAAAAGGCGCGTTTTAACCTACAAGCAACGCAAAATAACGTATGATGGAGAAAACGAAATACTACCAGTCCTTACGCATGACGTTATTTAATTGACGAGAAGCATTCGGATCGTTGTATTTATCGTATGCGTATTCATTGAAAAAATAAGGACCATACGTCAAATATTGACATATCATTTTTACACAAGGTGAGAATTAAGGAAAAACCTTTTAATACTTCAAAGCCTCAAAAACTTAAAAAAGGAATGAAGCCCGGAGACCCAATTCCAAGTCCGTCATACTTATACCATCAAATCCCCAATGCTATTATTGCCGTAATGTCTCTTATGCCTTTAACGTACTTAACAAAAAATAATTACTTTGCGGGAGCGTGAAACTTCTTTTGGTATGCGTGATTGGTTCCTAAAGGACTAACCGGGGATAAACGGGGAACATTAAAAGGCTTTAGATTTATGAAGCAAAAAACCCATAAGGGTATAATTAAATATATGAATAAAATTTTGAAAGGAGAAGCCTAATGGCAGCACAGAAAAACGGAGAACAATTAAATTTATTTCGCGGAATTCATGGCATTGCTAATAGTATCATGGCGCATAAGCACGCAAGCGATAGGTTAAAACTAGCTCAGCAACACGAGCAATTAGCACGCGATAAATTCACGCATAAGCAAACCCAAGATAAACAAGCTCAAGAAAACTTTAACACAAAGGAAACTAACAGAATGACAATCCACAAAGATAATAAAGACTATAAACAAAAGCAATTATTCGAAAAGCAACAAGCAAGAAAAGATAAAAATAAGCAATTCGGTCAAAAGTTAGCGTTTGAAATGGCTAAAAACAATAGAGCTCAAACAGAAAGAGAAAGACATAATAAAACAATGGAAGGCATATCAGCTCACAACGCTAAGTCTTACGAAGCATATACCAACTCTACCATTGATAGAAACAACGCTCAAACAAACTTAACAAATGCTAAAACAGACATTTTACAACAAGGAAATAAAAGAAAAACTAAAAATATTAAATGAACCGAAAGAGTACAAAATCC
Source organism: Methanobrevibacter sp. (assembly GCA_017652345.1). The sequence continues at coordinate 8,910 of JAGCBE010000323.1, read as the reverse complement.
ACACGTTCAAGACGCTATAAACAAATCCAATAACTATACAAAATCTAATACAGCAGACTATGGCAATATTAAGCGTTAATTTATTCAATCAATACTCCGACAATTATTTTTTGTCTAATAGCACTCCTAACAACATCTTAAACGCCGGAGTTAGAAAAGTATTACCTAACATTATTAATAACGTGGAAACGTCTTTAAATGCGATGTTAAACGGTAGACTATACCAAACATTCAACCCTAACGGTCAAATAACTTTTAAAGACACTACGCAAGAAACAACATTATACTCAGTTTTAACTGAATGCGTTTTATATAAAATTCAAACCGGGGAATATATTAACCTACACAATCAATATACGGGAAATGTAAACGGAACAAATAATTTTAGTACGGACAACTCCAACGTAATCGGTTTAAGAAATGATATAAGAGACAAATTAATTTTGTTGGGATTGTATCAAAGCGGAAGTTTTACGCAAGCAACATTACCAAGTATTCCTAATAATTCAAATAATGACGTTTTAACGCAAGGAATGCTGTTTAAGATAGTTCAAGCCCTACAAAATGCTAACATCAATTTTAACGGGTCTATATCGCTTCCTAGCAATACTATAATAGGACAAGACGGAACCCTAAGTAGCATTTATCAATCGCTCCAACAATTCGGACAAATCTTAAGCAATTATACAAGTTCTAATGGAAACCCAACCATCATCCCGGATTTAACTTCGCAAACTATCTCATATTGACAATATTACCCTTTAGTTATTGAAGTTGATTTTAATACTTCAGAAGTGTTATTAAGTAATTGTAGCGTTGATAGTTTAACTATGGAATGTGAAATCACAACAAGCACTAGCACACAACTTACGCTTACTCTTACGTTTAGCAACAGCAACGGTATGAACGGATTACATTTAGAACCAACAATGACGGGGGATGGATGGTTAAGAAATGCGTCAAGTTGTATCTTACAACCAAACGGTATTACTAGCAATAATTGAAATGTGGCAACATCTTATCCAACATGAAATTATACGTTTGCTATGATAACCCCAACTCCCAGCATATCATTTACAATCTCGAATCCATCCACAAGCGGCACATATAGTTTAATGCTACAAGGCTTTGTTATTTTATTGGAGACAACAACATTAAATGATTAAAGAAAATTTAACGATTACAAAAGAGGATAGTAATCTGGCTAAGTTATGTAAGTTCTGTGCTTGATTTAGCATTGTTATTTGCTTCTTAATTTTCGCCATAGTATGATTGATAGCATTCTTTATTTTAGGGGGCCCTATGCTAGTTTATTTAACGTTTAAAGCCATTCATAAAGCACGCGTAAATCATAAGCAACATTTGATAGCAAAAAGAGCATGTGAAACTGACCCACTTTAAGCATTGATTATCTCGTATTTATAATCGCTGAGTGTTATAATCTAACATATGATTTAATGAAAGGAGGACAAATGAAAGAGTTAACTCCTGAAGCATTAGCAGGATTAATCATTGCGGTGTTAACATTTTTTACTGCGGTTTCTAGTCATGGTGTAATTTTATACTTTGGAAAGAAAAAAGCAAATCAAAACTTGCTTAACATTTTGAATGAGGAATTACAATTAGTGAACGGCTTAGCAGAAAATACTAATGACCCTAAACAAAAAGAATACCTAACTCAAAAAGCAAAACAAATTCAAACAAAAACTACTATGTTGGCATTGAATAAAAAACAAGCAACATTATATAGTTTAATGAATAAATAGTGCTATAATATATGTGTTCGACCCGGGGAGGGTATAAACCATAAAATGACGTCCTATCTTATAGGATGTTTTTTTATGTAAAAAAATCCAGTCTCATCATTTCTGACGGACTGGTTATTATTTAAAATTGGAAGTATTTTTTATATGTAAAAAAGGATTTACAACATTATGCTTGAGTTCTTTAAAAATTGAAATAAAAAATTTGTTCCGCTTTTGTTTGTTAATCGGACTTTAAGCGTTCTACCGATACTTATATTATACCCTTTTTTCTAATAAATGCTCAACTGTTTCATTTAAACTATGCGCGTCTAGTTTATTACGTAATGCTCTTAATTTCTTATATGTGTCTAAGGTTAAAATAATTGTCTTAACTTCTTTTTTCATGCTTCTTTACTCCTTTCAATAAATTATGGATTAAATTATTAAGTGATTTAAATTTCGCTTTGTCTTTTAACGCTAATAAATCGTCTCTTAGTGCTATTGGTACTCCGATCGTTTTTCACGTGATATTTGCCAATCCTTTAGTGTTTTCCTTTGCCTTTGGTATTCCTTGTTTTATAAGTTCGTGTAATGCGTAATGTAATGATTTGTATTTGCGGTCTATTTTAAAATCTTTTAATTCGTTAAGCACTTGTTCACTTACATTTATACATGGATACATTAATCTCACTCCTTAATCATTTTTTCTAGTTTATATAGAACTTCCTCATAATCATAATCCGCTTCTTTATTTTCGTTTTTTAATATTGCTATTTCCTCTTGTTCTGCTTGTATAAATTCTAGTATTTCACCTTTAGTCATGATAGTCTCCACAATTACAGCAATAATTATCGTTTTCGTCCGGGTTATCCGCTTCGAAGTATGAGATAAATTCATTTATTACTTCTGATAAGTTATCCGCGCTTCATTCGCTTCTATATGCTTCTAATTTGTTATAAACTTCTTGCTTAATATCTATACTTTGTCATTTATCTTTTTTCATTTCTTGCTCCTGTTTTGGTGGTCATTGTAATTCTTGACAGTTCACTGGTGTTCCATGTCATTCCAACTCTAATTTTTTATTTTTCATTATTAATATTCTAAAAAAGTACTTTTATCTAAAATGTATTCTATTAAATCATCCATGTCATCACGTTCGAATTTTTCTTTTAATTCTACTAATCTATCGTAAAGACTGTCTGATATTTCTATTTTTTTACTCATATTAAAATTTCTCCTTGTTTAATAAATATGTTCATCCCATTACGTACGCGTCTCTTTCGTCTTGCGACCCAAAAGTATATTGTTCGTCGTTAGCGTCCGCAATCTCTGCTAATCATTTCTTATCACCCGCTCTACCTTTTGGGAAAGACTTACGCTTACGTTGGAATGTTTTATCTGCTAATGGTAATCATCTTGCTGCGTTTATACCTTTTACTTTGTTTGGCAAGCATTGCTCCAACCTATTAATAACTGCTTCGCAAAATGCGATGTATTTAGGTGTTGTTTTAATGACTGCTTCCTCTACCAAGATTAAATCCACTCCGTCGCATTGAGCTACATACATAATAATATTTGCTACTGCGTTCTTAACTGCTTGAATATCTCCGATTTGGTAAATTCTATCCCCGCATATCTGCGGTATAGTGGAACTTAATTCAATCCCAGCTCCATCATTCATTAATACTAATCCCGTTTGCTTTGTGCTTAAATCTATACTTAATATTTTCATGGTTAATTTAATTGTTCCTTTCTAATCATTTCATTTATTGCTTTTTCAAATTCCGGGTCTTTATTACAATAATTATTTTTTACTAATCAATAATACATACCTCTAGCAATCTTTAACACTTTGATCTTGGTCATCCCGGTAATAACTCCTTAAAGTGATGTCCGTCTTGAGAAAATAATAATAATCATTCTCCCTTATCTCTTTTCATTACGTAATAGTCTGGAGTGTATGTAGTAAAGATTGGATAACTTCTCCCGGTTTTAGAACTAACAACTTTAAACTTTTCTTTAATTCTTACGCGCTTAGAAAATGTAATATTCTTATTCATTATCCGCTTCTATATCGCTCATTCAATCCGGTAAAACATCGTCTGACGGACTTTGTTCTTGTTCTTGTTCTTGAACCATCGCTTGTTTTGTTGTTTGGTAATCTTGTTCGTTAATAGTTTGTTGTTGCGGTACTCATTGCGCGTTTTGCTTTGGTGGAGTTCATGTGGTAGTATGTCCTACAACAACGCATTTATTAAGAATAAAGAACGTATTATAATCGGTAAATGTTTGTCCTTGCGCTGTGTGCTTATTTTCTCCTTTACCCGTTAATAATAAACTTGCTAGCACTTGGTCTCCGGGATGGAGTTTGATCCCGCTGTCTAAATAGTACATTCCTTTAAAAATGTCTTTATCATGTTCGAATACTAGTACTTGATATTGTCTATTTGTTCTTTGTTGTATTGTGATCTTTTGTAGTTCTACAACTTTAATAATTTTTAATCCTAATTCCATTTATGCTTTTTCTCCTTGTATGACTGGTTGAGCGTCCTCTACTTCTTTTTTAAGGACTTCATTAAATTTTTCCAAATCAAACTTGCTTAATTTAAAGTCTGAAAAGGTTAAATTATTCTTTGCTAAAAAGTTCTTAATTATAGATACTCTTACCGCTTCATCATCTATGGTTTCTAGTTGTCTAACTGCGTTAGTGTAATTGCTTTCTTGCTTAACTGGACTAATTGCTGCGGGTTTGCTAAAATCCAATAATTCCTCCTCAATATATACGTTATTAAGTGTTCCCGCAAAACTACGTCTAAACGCATTAGTAATTGCTATTTTTTCCGCTCATGATGTAAATGCTGCTTTAGCAAATCCATTATTTCTTTGTTGGTTATATTCGTTTAAATTCACCACTGTTTCTGTGTATTCGTATCTTACGTTGTTAGCGTCTCTTTTATAAATTGTGGTGACTGCTACTAAGTTCGGAGTTAACGCATTAAAACATATAACTCTTTTATCGTTGCTGTAGTATTCAACTTTAAATCCATCATATCCGGGTTGGTTTTGACCGGCTGCTAATACAATTAAGTAACTTACTACAATTTGGAATTTATTATTAAATTTGATTGCGTATAATTCTCTTTTAAAAGGGTTAAGGTTATACCCTTTAGATAGCATTATAAATTGTTGTTGTTCTTGCGGTGTTAATTGGTCGCATGTTAATGTATTTAAATACTCTTTTGCTAGTTGTTCGTAATTTGTTGTTATTAATTCATTAGTCATTGTCGTATTCAACTCCTATATAATCTAAAATGTCTATTAATTTATGCATCATATCTTTAAAATATCCATAGTAATCGCAAATAGTACCTGAACTATCTTCTTAAAGAATGCTTCAGTTTTTAATCTTTCATATTTTTCATATAGTTCTCTTATTTCATTAAACATCTTTTTTTATTATCTTTGTTCTATATTTTTAATAATATCTGCTATTACTAAACGGGTGTTTCATTCTGTATATGCGTCGTAATCTAACTTGTTAATACCATAATTAATTTGTTCGTCGCTATAATCTAATGCTCTTAATGTTTCAATTACTTTAATAAATTCTTGTTCCAAATTATCCATTATTCAGTTTCCTTTTTATCAATTTGAATTAATGCTTGAAAATAATCGTCTAATTCGTGCCAAACTTTGTCGATTGGTCTAATTTGTATTCATTACAAAAACCATATACCATATTATTTTTTTCCTTTATTTTCATATATCTTAATTAATTTTTCTACTTCAGTATTTAAAACAACAATAAAGTCGTCAGTGTAGTCTTGCGGATAATATAAATAAGTTTTTGTGTCTACTCATTTATTATTTTTGTCCTTTTTAAATAATGCTAAATAAACTCTTTTAGTGGCTTCGCCTTTAAAAAGTTCGATAGCATAATCGCTGTTGTAAATTAAATAAATACCATTTTCTATTTTCATATTATTTTTCCTTTATTTTTAAACTGTAATCATAAGTATTAGTAGGGATTGTATTAACTATTCTTTGCGTGTGTCTTGTTGCTTCATATTGAACTATATAATTATCATTTTCATAAGGTTTATTCAGTTTTTTTGCTATCTCCTTGTTTTCTTGTTCTAATTGCTTAATTTGCGCTTTATTTGTAAAGTAGTGTTCTAGCATACTATCATACTCTGAATTCTTATTAATCACTATTAAATTAAAGTTTAAGTTTTCTAGTTCTTGTATGCTTTGTGCTACTGCGTTTAAAGTATCTATTAATTCTTGAGCTGGAATAATGGGAACTTGGATCAATCTAACTTTGCTTAAATCCTTTTCATCACCCTTGTTGCTATCAATAAATAAATATGCTTTTTCTTTTTTGAATAAGTAGCAATATGCACTTAATTGGTATTGATATTCTTTAATTAGTTGGGTATCATTTTGAATTGAATTTTTAATGTCTATTATGCTATCATTAGTAATTATGTCTGCTGTACCCACTAAAGTTCATTGTTTGTGGTCTACTGCTTCTAAAACTTGTGCTTTATAATCTTTATTGCTTGTTAATTTTTCATATAACTCATAACTTGTTTTTTCTCTGTTTATACCTTGTTTAACTGCTTCTAAATTGCTTATATCTTGTGTTAGTTTTCAATAATTCGCGGGATTAGCAATTATGGTCTTTAAATAACTTGGTCTAAATTTATACATGTAATTTTCTCCTTAATTTTTTAAATATGCTAATATCTCTTTTATTCTTTTCTTAATGCTTTTAATGTTGTTATCTATGCTAGAGATATAAGAACATAAATAAGTAATGTCTAATTTGTTTTTAAATAAATATTCATAATGCGGGAATTTGGAAGTTTGCTTTATGCTTATGTTGCTTCGGAGCAACTTTTTTAAATCCAATAATGAACTCTCAAAATATCTAAAGTCTTTAACCTCCTCCAACATCCTTAAAACTACTTCTTTAAGTTTTTGCTTAAACTCGGTAAATGTTGTTGTGTTGAACTCTAACATTTTCTAAACCCTCCATATATATATTATATCATATTATTTATTTTTTTTAATAAATTTTATCATACCAAATTTTGAAGCATAGGTGGGATTGCTTTTTACCACATCCATATTGTACGCACTATCGAAATCACAAAATCAACCAAGACTATTAAATGCTTGTTCTGCTACAATTGCTGCTCTGGTCACGTAAATGTAATCATGAGTATTTAAATTATCTTGTATGCTTGTTAAGGCTACATCTGTCTTTTTAAAAAAAGTGTATGTTGGGTCAATTGGTTCAACTTTTTTAAATTCTTTACCTTTTCAACCATCAACATGATGATAGGTGCTATATAAACATGTATTTACTTCTGCTTCTTTGTTGTTGTGTATAAATCTTTTATGCTTGATTTTGTAGCAATGGAATAACTTTAAATACTTCTTGAATACTAAAGAACTAACAACAACTGGAGCAATAAAAGTAATATTAACTTCAACATGGGGATGGGTATCTCTAAATGCTAAGCATGCTTCAATAAAGTCTGCTAGCTTGGAAAATGGAGGATTAGTGATAATATCAACTTTTGTAAGAGTGTATGTATCAAAAGGTCATCTTAGTTTATTGAATTCATCCATGTTGTGATGTAATATATTATTTTCATTACAATATTTAGTAAAATTGCTTTGTTCTCCATCACAAGGGAGAATTACAAGAGATAAAGACCCCTTAAGGGGGTTCATAATGTAATCTACATTATCTCTCAATGTGTAAAATTCATCATCTTGATTTATCTTTGCTGTGTTTAAATGCTTGTTGCTATTCATTATTTATTTTCTCCATCTAGTTCTTCAATCCACACAATATAACTACTTCTAAACTTCATATTTTTAAATCATTGCTATATAAAATCTAATCATTCATTAACTCCTTTAATTGTTTAATTAATTGTTTAAAACATTGATAAGTAAATGGAATAATATAACCATCAACTGTAAGATATACAAAAGGGGAATTGTGAAAATCCTCTTTACTTATTGTGCTAAACATGTCTTTATATTCTTGATCTTGATTATCAAATTGTCATACAACATCCTCATGTTCACATAATCCGCATTCTTGAAAACACATGTCTCAAAAATATCCTTTACAGTAATCTGGATCATCATATTCATAAACTTCATCCAAAAATTTATCTACCACTTCATGTGGTACTCAAAGGTCCTTAAGGGGAATATTATCAATTAATTTTTCTCATTTTGTAAAATCCATTTTTCCAAACTCCTTTTAGTGCTTAATAAATAATGTTAATTCATTTAATTCAGCTTGCTTAAATGCTTTTTTAATTAAATCATTGTTAGCCTCAACTACAACATTAAAAACATGCTTTTGATAATGGGTAATTGTTGCTTCTAGTGCTTTAGCAATTGCAGCAGCTTGATCTGCTGTTATGATGGTGTTTGTGTAAAATGTTAATAATAATTTTTTCATGTTTCATAAATCCTTTACTGTATATATTATATCATAATTTTTATAAGGGGAATAATAAAAGGGGAATTTTAAATAAAAAAAGAAAAGAAAAAAAGGAGGGGTAATACCCCCCCTTAATTTATTCTCCTCTAACTTTGAATAAGTGATATTTACCCCCTCATAGTTTAACTTGTAAGTCTCTTAATTGTTGAGCACTTAGTTCTACAGTTGCTGCATAACCAGCACCTCATAAATCACTCCAAACATAGTCCATTTGAAGAGTATGTTTAATTAAATTGTAAGTTCTCTTACTTCCTATAAATAGGTAATATGTTCTAGTCCAGTTTTTCATAATTCAAAATCCTTTCTTTCAATTTGTGCCTCCCACCTACCTCAAGTCGGTGACAAAATCCCTTAAATCACTAATATAAACATTAGTCAAACAGTTATAGCAATCAACTTTATAAAATTCTCGATCTTGATCATTCACATCACAAACATAATCATCAACATCAAAAACAGTATCACAACTGTGAAACAACATATCTTTAATAGTATCTATATCACATATATTCACTGCTTCTACAAATTGATCATAGTAAGTAGTACTGTTGTGATTGTCATAATCTATAAGTATGTTTTCAAATTCTATGATATCAGCATCATTAGCAATAGAATCATAAGTATGATAAT
>JAGCBE010000322.1 GCA_017652345.1 Methanobrevibacter sp. | reverse complement strand
GAACAATTCTATACAATACGCCGTAGGATATTGTAAGAATGGGAATCGGAACAAAGGTCGATCCCATCGAATGCATCTACATAATCTAATCCATACCTCTTCATCTTTATGTGGTAACCTACATGGCATGCTTCACAAAGCGAACGTAGGTTATTCATATTCAAAAACAATTTCCATTGTTCCTCTTCATTAGCTCCACTAGAAAATCTTCTTAAATGATGTATATCATTTGCTGGTGTTATCCTTTCATGTTGTAAACATTCATAACAAATTGGATTTTCTTTGTAATAAACATCTCTCATTCTCTTCCATGCTAAGCTATTGTAGAATGTTGCACTATTGAATGTTTCACTACATATCCTGTCTACATGCTTAGGCCTAATCCTGTTTTTGTTAATCGTCGCCATATATGTCTCTATTCTTTTTGCTATACCATTGTGTCTGCTTCTTACTACAATACTTCTTATTGCTATCACCTATGTTGTATTCTTTTACAGGTTCTAAGTTCTTTACTTTGTAGTATTCTGCTTTCACATAATCTAATTTAAGCTCTATATCAAATATAGTCCTTAATATCTTTATAGCTTTTATTGTCCATTCTAACACATACTTATTGCCTATAGGCATGTCATGGTAAGGTATTATCCCACTTACTTTAAGTTGTGTCTTTTCTCTTAACAACAAAAGTTTGTTGTAGTCTACAACATCAATATATGTTATAGCTTGAGGATATTCATCTATCATAAGGTCTATATAATGTATGTAGTGCAACAACAACCTAATCCATCCCTCTCTATCATAATGGTGTTCTATGTTGTTATTGTCATTTATGCATTCCTCAGCCCTTACTTGGTTAGCCATCAATGCAGCATAAGAATACTCATCTACAAACTCACAATTGTTCCTTGATGGTCCTATAGCTGGACGGTCAAACAAAGTTCTCATTATTCTTCAATATATAATTTTGTGTTAGTAGGGTCATCCATGTTTGATGGCTCTTGAATATTTTGTAAAATCTTTTCCTTTTGTTCCTCAGTTAATATTTCTGAAATAATCATATTTGTTTAATGTTGTTTTTATTCATTTTAAGGGACTTTCTGAAATAGATATATAATTTATCATCTAATTTGTTAAAGTGTCTCCTGTGTCATCTTTTTATTAGCCATGCCATTTATACATATTTCCAGTAGAATAACAATAGACTGGCTTTTGTGATAATCTGCAAATTTGTTGTGCTTCTTGGTCATTGCTTTCTATAAACAATAAATATTTGTTGTCTTTGTAATGTTGTGCTTTATAGTATGCAGGTTGTGTCAAAGCTCTAATTTCTTTGGATGCTGAAGGAAACATAAAAAGGTCTTTACATTTCACCTTGTTAGTGTCTAAAAACCTTCTTGTCTCTCTTTCATATTTGTTTAGTCTATAAGTGCAAATACTAATTGGATTATTTGATGGAGTAATTGGTATGTGCAACTTTATAGGGTTTAGCAAATAATTCTCATAAGCTTCAGTGTTTATGTCACAAGGAGGGTCAATACACATTACACCATCTAAGTCATACAAGAACTTGAAATTCCAATAATTGTCTAACAAATTATATTGGTATAAAGCAACAGGCATTTCTGCGTTGTTCAACACTTCTTTCCTTATGTCAACTAATGCAATGTCTGGTTTATATACCTTACAAGGTCCTTCTAAATATATGCAAGCTGATATGAATATCTTGTCTGGGAATGTTGACTTAAGTGCCTTCACATGTTCTATCATGCTTCCATTATAGCAGGAGTCCTCTAATATAATAAATATATTAGAATTATTATGTTCAATTTGACGATGTCCATGATGATAAAACACATGTTCTTGCCCATTGTTGTCAATAAACTCATTTATTGAGCAAACACCTATATGAAGCTCTTGAGACAATAATGTAGCTGCCATAAGTCCTGAACGAGGTATTCCAATTATGCCTTGTGGATTAAGTTGGCCTATCTTATAACTATTAAGCCTTATGTCATCAAACATCTGCTTTATAGATATATATTTCATACTCTTTTATATAGAGCTAAAGCTCAATTTTCATATATTTATGAATAATAATAATGTATTCTATATAAGATAGATAAAAAATTTATCAGATTTCATCGCAACAAAAAAGCCGCATTTCTGCGGCTAAAAAATTATGCATAAATGATTGAAAACTCAATGGAAAATGGCTTTAGAAATTGTGGATAACCACCTGTAAACAACAATTTGCAAAAAAACTTAAAGTTATGAAGATTTTGGAATCTAATGAATAAGTGATTTAGAACCTTAATGTATGGAAGAAACAAATTGCCATTTTCCATATTTAAATATAGAAACTTTTTGGCTTAGGTGTCAAACTTTTACCTATCTTTGCACCATCATTTTAAAAGTATGTAATATGACACATTATGAGATAGACAACTTAGCTAAGTGTGAGATGGTGTTAGTGAAGGCTGACACTATAGAAGAAGCTAAAAAGATAGCAAAAGACACACCATCATCAAAATGGGAATATAGAGCTTGCAACTATGACCCTAAGAAAGACTCTATGTATGAGATATATTGGTTGGACTTGGATGAAGAAGGTGACATAATTGAGATTAAGCTAATTGAGCAATGTGACTCATTGGATGTTG
>JAGCBE010000321.1 GCA_017652345.1 Methanobrevibacter sp. | reverse complement strand
TGGCAGGAATCTCCGAAGACCCTGATAATGGAGGGGAAGGAATCTCCTATGCAGAGGCAAACCTCGAGGAAGGTGAGTTTCAGGATGCAATCATAATGGCCTTTGACACTTATGGGGGAGAGTCATTTGTAGCTGATGTGGCTAATTCTGTCATAGAGGCAGCAAGTGGAATGAAAGCAGTCACTGGAGTCAGCGATAAGATAGGTACAAGAACAGATATTCCTGGAGTGGGTTATGTATCAACTGATGATACAGATGATCCTGTTGTAGTTGTTTCAGTGAATGAATTGGAACAGATAGCAGTTGTTGCAAGTGCAATGATTGGAGCTGCTTTAGGAAATAAGAACACCTATCTCGTAAAGAGGCATACTGCATGCAATGTGCTTCCAGGAAGTGTCTTGGTATCTGTAACTGCATTAATGAATGGAAATATGATAGATTTATCTATACCATTTGAAAACAAAACAAGAATTTTAGGTTAAGTATCATTTTAATTAATTTTAGATACTATTATTTTAATTATTTTTAATAAAGTGTTAGTTTAATTAATCATTAATTAGAGTATTCTTTATTAAAATTCTTTTCTTATTTTTCCTTATTTTTACTGCTGATTTTATTCTAATTTTTTCACTATTTTTCATATTTTTAAAAATTAAATATGGAAAATTTAAATTTTTTATATAAATAAATGATTAACTATTTAATATTTAAGAACTATATATAATAGTGATTAATAATTTTTAAGATTATTATCTAGATTTAAACTTAATTTAATTAATTTGAAATAAACAATTATTTAAAATTCGATTGTGGTTCATATGATAATATTAAATGAAAATACAAAATGTTTAGTGCAAGGAATCACTGGAAAACAAGGTCAATTCCACACTGAACAGATGATGAAATACAATACAAAGATTGTAGCAGGTGTTACTCCAGGCAAAGGTGGTCAAGAGGTTTGCGGAGTTCCTGTTTTTGATTCTATTGAAGAAGCTAAGGAAAATGTAGATGTAAATGCATCAATCATATTCGTACCAGCACCATTTGCAAAGGATGCTGCATTTGAATCCATTGATCATTTGGATTTGGTTATTATAATCACTGAACACATTCCTATTCATGATACTATGGAAATCATGGCTTATGCAAAGGCAAAAGGAGTAACCGTCATTGGACCAAACACTCCTGGTGTAATCTCTCCTAAAGTTGGAAAACTCGGTATTATGCCAACCCATATCTTCTCTGAAGGAGATGTAGGAGTCATTTCCAGAAGCGGTACATTAACTTATGAAATTGCAAGCCAATTAACCCGTGCAGGAATTGGACAAAGCACTTGCGTAGGTATTGGAGGAGACCCTGTTATCGGTACTCCATACATTGATGTATTGGATATGTTTGAAAATGACCCTGATACAAAAGAAATCGTATTGATTGGTGAAATCGGTGGAGGAGCTGAAGAGGCTGCAGCTGAATACATTAAGGAAAACATTACAAAACCTGTTGTAGCTTATATTGCAGGTCTTTCTGCACCACCTGGAAAAAGAATGGGTCACGCAGGAGCTATCATTGCTGGTAACTCAGGTACTGCAAAAAGCAAAATGGAAGCTTTGGCAGCTGCTGGTGTAAAAGTAGCTAAAAAACCTTCTGAAATCGTAGAATTTATTAAAGAAGTTCGTGGAGAATAATCTCTCCATCTTTTTTTTATTTTCTATTAAATCAAGATTATACAAATCTAAAAATTAAAATTTACAGAAACTCTATTTTTATAAGAAAACTATTTTTCTCGGTGATAATATGGATAAAGAAGAAATCATTGAAAAGTTATTGGCTGGTGAAATGAAGCTTTATCAAATTGACAAGTTTACTGAAAGTGCAACAGAAGCTTTAGACATTAGAAGGGAGTTTATTGAAAGACATTCCAATTGCCAACTTGATAAGATAGCTGATTATACATTGGATATGGAACTTGCATTTGCAAAGAATATAGAAAATCCTATAGGAACCGTCCAAATACCTATTGGAGTTGCAGGCCCTTTAAGAGTCAATGGAGAATATGCAAAAGATGATTTCTTTGTGCCACTTGCAACATCTGAAGGTGCATTATTGGCGTCAGTTAATAGGGGATGTTCAGCCATTACTGCAGCTGGAGGAGCTAATGCAAGGGTAATCGGCGATAAGATGACAAGAGCCCCTGCAATCAAAACAGAATCTGTTGTAGAGGCTGTAAAGGTCAAGCAATGGTTTGAAGAGAAATTCGATGAGCTTAAGGAAATCGCAGAATCCACTACAAGCCATGGAAAATTGGTTAAGATTGATCCTATCATCATCGTAGGAAATTATG
>JAGCBE010000320.1 GCA_017652345.1 Methanobrevibacter sp. | reverse complement strand
CCAGGAATTCCATAAGCATCTGCTCTACATTGAGTACATGCTCTGAATACTGGAAGATACTCTTCTACATCACTACGTGCCTTTTCAATCTCTCCACATCCAGGTCTTGGATAATCAGCCATCTTGTTTAATGGAATGAGTGGCAAGACATTTATCAAGTCTGCACCGCATTCTTTAACAGTCTTGGCGATTTCAACGATATGATCATCATTCAATCCAGGAATAAGAACTATATTGACTTTTACAACTACACCGAGGTCAGTGATTTTCTTGATTCCTTCCAATTGGTTTCTGGAAAGGATTTCAGCAGCTTCAAGTCCTTTGTAAGCTTTTCCTTCATAAACAATGAATCCGTTGATTTCCTTTAGGATTTCAGGATCAACAGCATTGACAGTTACAGTTACAGTATTGACACCGAGCTCTGCAATTCTTTCAGCATATTTTGGAAGCAAGAGACCATTTGTACTCATACATTTGATTAAATCCGGCTTCACTTCATTGATCTTTTCAAAGAATTCAAATGTAGCTTCATTTGCAAGTGAATCACCAGGACCTGCAACACCTACAACAGTGATTGCACTGTCTTCAGTTACTTTCAATACATGCTCTACAGCTGCATCAGCATCCATAATGGAACCTGCAACACCAGGCCTGTCTTCTTCAGTATTAATTGATCTTATACAGAAATTACATCCAATATTACATTTAGGAGCAATAGGCACATGAACTCTACCTACCTTATCATGCAATTTCTCATTGTAGCATGGATGCACTTTTGTAATGTGTGCAAATTTTGCACCTTTATGACTTCCCCCACAGCTAATATCTTTTTTAGTCATAGTATTACCTCAACACAATATTTTAAACATTTTATACACATTAAATTTATTTTATAATCAACAATCGATAAAACTTTATAAATATTTTAATTCAATAAAATCTTATAAATTTTCATACATTTTCTTTAATTCTATTCTTATGGTTATAACTATTGTTATTGAATATATAGTATTTAAAGATTTCTATTTATTTTTAAACTATACGAACAAAAATCTGAAATAAACGAACTGTTTTTGATAAATTGTTGAAATCAATGCAAAAAACTAAAACAAACTTAAAAAATAAAGAAATTAGATCAATTATAAATCAAAATATTATAATCAATCCATAAATTTAATCCCAAGTTTTTGGAGTATTCAATTCTACAATATACTCTTCAGCCTTTTCAACCCATTCATCCTTAATCAATTCATCAGTAGCTATGACAGATACAATATCATCACGGGAAATGTCTTTCATTATCTTGAATCCTTCAGGAACTATTCTGAATATTGCATCATAAATCCTTCTCTTAAGGTTTTCATGAGGGTCATCTACAACCAAATCAGACACTTCATGTTCCCCTTTCATGTGAATGACATATCTGCTTGGCTGATGAACGTTTTCCCTACCGTTGGTTTTCCAAAGGGTTCTTAGAATATTTGGAAGATAGTTCTCATCATCTATTAAAACAACAGTGGTATCATCATCCGCTTCATAATTAACTTTAGCGACTTCCTTTAATGTAATGTGCTTTGAAGTCTTTCTCATCTTTATAGCTATAATGAAGCATACTTCATCTGGATTGACATAAGCGCGCATGTCATCAATTGAAGGCGGCAAGACCAAATCCTGGAAGATTTGCCTAATGATCATATCGTAGACTTTTGCTCCTTCAGGGTCATTTGATTCAATATACATATAATCACTTCTTTAAAGGTAATAGAAAAAAGCTTGATTTAAGCTTAAATCTATCCATGTCTATTTCCCATACCAGATACAAGCAATGCTGCACCTACTGCACCAATATGCTGTGAGTATTCAGGTACGATAACTTCAATTCCACCTAAGGTTTCACTTACTGCTTCAACAAGTCCGGAAATTAAACTGGTACCACCTACTTGGATTAAAGGTTCACGAATGTCAATTTCCTGCAATTGCTGTTCATAAACTTGTTCTGATACTGAGTGACATGCAGCTGCTGCTACATCTGCCTTAGACCCTCCAGCAGCAAGAGTGGTTACCAAGTCTTGAATACCGAATACAATACAGTAGGAGTTAAGCATAGCCTTTCTCCAGTCACCTTGCACAGCAAGAGGTCCAAGTTCTGTGATATCCACATCCAATCTACGGGAAGTCATATCCAGGAATCTTCCAGATGCACCTGCACAGATACCACCCATAGTGAAGTTGTCAGGAATACCATTGTTTACGGTAATTACCTTGTTATCCATACCACCTATATCAAGTACAGTAGCTTCTCCTTTTTGGCAATCTGCTAAGTATACTGCACCTTTTGCGTTTACAGACAATTCCTCTTGGATAAGTTCTGCTCCAAATTCCTGACCCATGGTAAACCTACCGTAACCGGTAGTTCCTATGCCGTCAACATCATCCCATTTGTAGCCAGTACCTTCAAATGCTTCTGCAGCTGCAGTTTGAGCAGATGCAATGATGTCTTTGGTGGAAGTCCAACCGGTTCCGATAACCTTGTTGTTTTCCATAAGAACTGCCTTTGTGGTTGTTGAACCTGAGTCAAGTCCAAGGGTAAGTCCTTCTTGCTTTTCACGAGCAAGAATGCTTCTACGTGTAACAGTGGTAGCCAATGCTTCCATACGGATAAAGAGCTCATCAGCTTTTGTCCTTTCAGTGAAGGAATATGTTACTACTGGAATACGTGTATTGTTTTGAATGAAACGTCTTACTTCATTTCTTACAAGTGCTCCTTCCGCACATCTGAAACAGGTAGCAATGAATACTGCATCAGGTTTGCATTTTCCTTCTACAATGGACATTGCCCTTGCAATCATAAGCTTTAAGCTTGAACTTTGAGCAGAGAAACCGAATTTCTCATAAGCTTCATTAATGTAATCCAAATCAATTTCAGGAAGAATAATTTCTGCTCCAAATTTTAAAGCTGCCTTTTCAATTTCCTTTTGGATACCACTATATTCGGTACCGCAAGAAACCAATGCAATTTGTACCATTTTATTTTCCTCCTTTATTTCCAATTGGTTCTCCTAAAACATCACTGTCTCCTTCCAAGTCTCCTCCGCCACCAGGCAAGGAATCAAGGAATTCCATGATTTGATTTACCATAAGTCTTGTTCCGTCTTCATCATCAGGGTAAACCACTTCCAAGACAGGTATGTCTTTTTTACGTAAACAGAAAATAGATAGTTCATTTGTTCTTGCACAACCTACACAACCAAAGCCAAATGGAGCACCATCAACAATAATTGCTGCTTCTGCTGCATCTATAAGAGGCCCAATAATGGACATTCTTCCACGAACTCCTGAAGGCACTTCAATAGCAGCATACTTTAATCCGTTAATTGGATCTTCTTCTGTAATGTTCATTGGAGGAGAATCAATCTCCGGATCTTTGATCTTTTGTCTTATTTGTTTTTGAAGAGCTAAAGGAGTGTGACCTTTTCTCTCAATCAAGTCAGCTAAAACCAGTGAATTTGGTGGATAAATAGCTACTTTTACCATAATATCATCCTCATAATTATAATTAGAAAGTAAATATCTAATCCAAATTTACCCTCTATTATTTATCATCCTCTTTTTTATTTTCTTCTTCTTCTAAAATTTCCTTGAAGTAATCAACAGAAACAGGTTCTTTCTTTTCTATTTCCACTTCTCTTGGATTCTTTAAAGCTTCTCCAACATAATCAAGAATTCTGAATTCCTTTTCCATTTGGTGGAAACCTTCTCTTGGTCCGTATCTGTGACCTCTGCATCTTCTTGGGTCACCTGGAGCAAAACCTCTTTCCTTTGTAAAAATTCCATAAGGGTCTAATTTACGGAGTTCACGAATAGCTTCTCTCACATATTCATCCTTTCCACTAATCATAGCCCCATAACAAGTCCATTTGATTGTAATAGGCAAATTCAACATATGAAGGAAGTTTACAACCTCACTTTCACTTACATTTGCTTTTGAACTTAAAATGATCATCCTTGTTGAAACTTCTGGATCCATATCCTCTTTACCTAAATCTGGAGTTATACATAAATTTGCAGGCATAATCATTCCTCCTAATCATCATCCTCGTATACTTCATGAATATAAAGAGTGCTTCCGTCTTTAAGCTTGTTCAAGCCTTCAATGTTTCCAACAACTTCACCGACAACATTTGTAGCTGAGAACGGTTCCCCAGTAGGTCCAAAGTCAGTGGTGTCGACAGTCCTTATACCGATAAGCCCTACATTCTTCTTGGACATGTTGGTTACCCCTATCTCTCCAGCCTTCATAAGATCCTCTGGATTGTTTTCAGGAATAAGTCCCTTGGATTCATCGTTATCACCATTGAACATAAACATGTTCATGTCAGGCACTGCAAAGTAAACCTTCAAAGTTCCTACTGGCTTTTCTGCAAGACCAGTGATTTTCTCAAGATACCATCTGGTTCTTGGAGCCTTATCAGTCAATTTGACATTAAGGAGCTCATCGCTTGCAATACCAAAGGTAGTCACTTCACCGGATTCAATGATACCGACAGTGCTTTCAGGCTCTTGAGTTACGATAATTGCATCGTCATCATCATTACCTGTTCTTGCATGATTGATGCCTAAGGCTTTAAGTTTTTCCTCTGCCTCTTTTTGAGTCATCATCATAAGCATGATTCTGTCAGGACTGCTTCTAACTGTAATGACATCCCCTTCTTTTGCTATGTCAAACAATTCCATCCCTTGCTTGACAGTAGCTAAATTGGTGTGGGTTTCAGCTCTTACTCTGTCTTCTCTATAAATGTAAACTCTACCTTTACCGAATCCATCATTTCTCAAGGTAACGGTTCCTCTTTTACGTTCTGTTATCTCTTCTTTCTCCTTAGTTAAACCAGTCAATTCATAGAACCCTACAAATGAGTTGGATTCAAAGCTGACTTCTATCTTGTTATTTCTAATGAGTGAAAACAAGTGTTCAACAGATTTAGGTGAATTGAAGTTAGGTTCAAAAAGAACATAGGTGAACAATTGATTTCCTTCCTCTAAAACCTCATCCAAATTGGAACCTCCAGTACTGTCCTTAACGGTACTGCGCTCAATTACAGGTTCAATCGCTAGGATCTCATCATCATCAGTTAAGGAGAATAATGTTTTCCTTCCACCTATAACCCTTGCAAAGACTCCACGGTCGCTGTATTTTGGAACGCCATAAACATTCTTGTGGTCATCCTTAACAAAGATTATGTGAGTAGCCTCAGCTGAAAATCCGGATAAGCTAATCAAGACCTCATTGTCGAAATATGCAAATTCATCATGTGAAGGTTCAAAATTAGAGCTTACAGGACCTATAGCAACTTCATTAGATGTTTCCCAACGGACATTATTAGAGATAAACTGAGAATAGTTTTCCTTGAAGAAATCAGTTAAAGGTTGTGATTTTTCAGAAACTTCCAATTCGATGAGAATACTTCCTTTAGGTGTTTTGATCTTATACTTGAGGATATTGCTTTGTATTTCGCTTTCTCCCTTGATAAGACAAACGATACTTCCTTTCTTATAAGGAGCATTTGAAATTTCAATTGCATCCTTTATGGTAGAACCTTCAGGAATATCCACATCTTCTCCATTAATTTTAATTAGCATAGGCTTGCCTCTTTTTTCAATAAAATAATAATCATCAAATTATAAAACAAGAGTAAATTTGAATCGAAAAAATATTAAAAAAATACCCTATTTTATAAATTGAATATATTTATATTTTTAATAATATAAAATAGTTTTTAAATTAATTTAAGATAATAAAAAAAGAGCTAGAAATAATAAAAATTACTCAAATATTTAGTGGAATATAATATAAAAATGAAAAAAATAAAAATGAATAAAATATTAAAATGAATAAAATATTAAAATGAATAAAAAAAATAGAAAACCGGTAAATTCTAATTATTCATAGAATTTACCTAAGAAATCTTTCATTCTTTGATTGTCTGATGAGAATACCTCTTCAGGTGAGCCTTGTTCTACAATAACTCCACCATCCATGAAAATAATGGTATCAGATACATTACGAGCGAAATTCATCTCGTGAGTAACAATTACCATTGTCATGTGCTCTGCAGCCAAATCCTTGATTACCTGCAAAATCTCACCTGTAAGCTCAGGGTCAAGTGCAGAAGTAGGTTCATCAAAGAACAGAATGTCCGGATCCATACAAAGTGCCCTTGCAATTGATACCCTTTGTTGCTGTCCACCAGAGAGTTCAGAAGGATACGCATCTTCCTTATCTGACAATCCCATCTTTTTGAGCAAGTCTCTTGCATGGGCGTAAACCTCATTTTTGTCTCTTTTTTGAACCCTTATAGGTGCATTGGCAATATTCTTCATTACAGAATGATGTGGGAACAAGTTGAAGTTCTGGAACACCAAACCGAATGTTCCATCAAAATTAATGTCTCCACTGTCTTCAGTTTCCAAATCTGTAATGCATCTTAGCAATGTAGACTTACCTGATCCGGATGGTCCGATAATGGACAATACTTCTCCCTTTTCAACATTAAAAGAGATATCCTTTAAAACTACATTGTCTCCAAAACTTTTCTTTAGATTTTTAACTTCCAATAAACTCATGATATCTCTCCTAAGTGTCGTAATAATCCAATCTTTTCTCGAAACGTTCCATTATAAATGCTACAAGTGCATTGAACAGATAATAGAATCCACCTGCAATCAGCAATGCTGAAATGGACGCTTCAGCTGCTGCAATCTGTTTTGCAACAGTGAACATTTCCGGAATAGCAAGCACGAATGAAAGTGAAGTATCCTTAACAAGAGTGATGACCTCGTTGGTAATGGAAGGAAGCACTATTTTCACTACTTGAGGTAATACAATGATGAAGAATGTCTCTAATCTATTGTAACCCAATACCTGTGCAGCTTCATACTGTCCATTTGGAATGGATTCAATTCCTCCACGGAAAATCTCTGCAAAGTATGCTGCATAGTTAATGGTAAATGCAATGATAACTGCAATCATTCTGAAATCTCTTGAAAGAGTCATTCCGAAAATATAGTATGGCCCAAAGAATACCACAATCAATTGCAGCATCAATGGAGTTCCTCTCATAATTGAAATATATGCTTTCATTAACAATTGCAATGGCTTAAAGCTACTCATTCTTCCTGCAGCTACTGCTAAACCAAGAGGAATTGAAAACAGCAATGTAAGTAAGAATATTTCAATGGAGGTTCCCATACCCCATAATAATTCTTCTAAAATTTTACTTAATAACATTTAACATTCTCCAAGAAAATAGAAATAATTTGATTTATTATAAATAAATTAAATAAATTATT
>JAGCBE010000319.1 GCA_017652345.1 Methanobrevibacter sp. | reverse complement strand
TTTTTTACAATCATAAAAGTGATAAATAGGATACCAGTATCATGATCGATGATCTTTTTCTGCTCATATCATGATTCTTTTACCATTCTGATTTCTTGCTCGAAAAACACATTTTCCACAGCGTGGACATTTGAACGTTTTCCTCTTTACATCGAATGGTTTAAGCATCCAGATGGTATGAGGTTCTAGATTTTCTCATTTGACTTCGTACACATATGGATATTTGGATTTATCTCGTGCTCTTTTCATACCAATAATACAACTTAAAACTCAGAACACTTACCTCTACAAATCCTAGCAAAACTCCATATGGAGTAGCAAATAAGGCAACTAACAAATTCACAACGATTAAAATTATCCAACCTATTTTCATGGTGGTAATTAAGATGTAAACGTGTACCAATTGTCTACTCCATGTTTACTTCCTTTTATCGTAAGGCTCAAATTAATGAGAAACAAAAAATAGCTCTATATGGTACTGTTCTGATGATACCCATAGAGCTATTTTTTAAGCTGAGAATATAATCAGAACATACGTTGCTATCGTCATCTAATCTCCTCAACTCAACAAAAAAGCAGGACGACTTCATGTGTCCTGCTTCATATATATACGAAGTATGATACTTTAATGGAGCCAGCCGTCGGAATCGAACCGACAACCCACCAAGTACAAGGTGGTATGACTAACTCGCAACGTATCTCAGAACACATTGCAACGCAAGCATTCTACAAAAATATTCTCTAATTTCAAGAGAAAATTATAAAATTTTGTAAAAAGCAATTAGTAAGCCATATTGATAAATACTTTAGCTCGCTCAGATTTTAATTTGATATTGGATACATGAGTATAGATCTGAGTAGTAGTAATATCAGAATGTCAGAGTAGCTCCTGAATAATTCTGATATCAGTCCCCTGCTCCAGAAGATGTGTAGCGTAGGAATGTCTGAGAGTATGACAAGTGAGATGTTTTTTCAGATGCATTCATTCTCTATATTTTTTGAATAATCCACATACAGTTTGTTTAGAACATTTACGTCCATCATTATGTGACACAAAAAGCCAGTCAGATTGTGGCAGTATAATTCAATTTCGAGGAATAATTTGCTCACGTTTGATTCTATACTTTTCTGCAAGAGATCTAACGCAATTATTAAAAAATACCAATCTATCCTTTGCTCATTTACCACGTATCATGGATTCAGGATGCTGAATATCGTCAAAAGTCAGATTGAGTAATTCTGATAATCTAAGTCAGGTAGTATATGCAGTAAGCACAAGAAGTAATGATCTATATCTATTAATATCAAAAACTTCTACACGAGATATATACTCTAAAAGATCCTGAATTTCCTGATCATTTAAGCATTCGATTGGTGGCTTGATACAACGTGGAGATTCTATTCTAAATCGCCAATCTCAAATCTGATACATTCTAGATGTAAACTTTAGAAACATTTTGATAGCTTGTATCTTTCACTGGATGGTAGAAGATGATAAATTTTTGTGGAGATCATGATAGCGTGAAGTTTTGGTACATGGTAGAGTCCTACAATATGCGTGGTAATCCTCCACAAGTTTGAGAGTAATATCCTCTACAGAAAGCTCAGGATATCATTGAGTTTTTGCTCGATCTAAAAGCTCATAAAGATTGTGTCTATGATGCTGGATCGTAGACGTAGCTTTTTCTCTATTCTCGTAGAATAGACAAAAATCCTCGATAAGATTTTTTGTGATTTTCATTTTGCAACAAGTAAGCAGATAAAAATAAAATGGTGGACTGCTATCTTGTTGAGTTGAGTGTATTATATAATTTATACAAAATATACAGAAAGTCAATACAACAAAAAATAAAATAAAAATAACGGTGGAAAATCTACTTGAATTTCAAAAATGTAATTGTACGATACAGGTGCAACAAGAAAGCACAGTTATGGCACAAATCGACCTCGAGAAGCTAGTCTTCTCGTTGGTGTCAGACTGAAATATCTAATCTCGAAGATAGGAAAAGTCTTTGAGATTTTTCCGTTAATACAAAAATTTTATATAATTGTATAACGGATTGACATGGTATGTAATTGTCCTTATTGCTGAAAAAATCTAGATCCACTAAAGAAATTCTGGCTAGAATGGAAATGAGATAAGGTGGACTACAAATTTTTTCGTCAGAGAGTCAGACAAGGGATGAGCAGAAAATCTGCTATACAAGCAACAAGGAAACATGGAAAACATTATTCAGTTTTGAATGCAAATAATAGGAACAATCATAAAAAGTGGAATCCTTACGAGAATTTCACTCTTTCTGATTTTTCTGAAAATTCAGACGTGGATCAATCATCTTCCTACGATAATGGCTAGAGTCACTCTTTTTTTGGTGGTATAGAGGAACTATACCTTAGCAAACTTTTCTTGGGTAAGAAAATGTTGGACGAGGAAACCGTGATCGAAAACCTATTCGAAAGATCGCATCCTAATTACCGATGCACTACTGGAGAAATATAAGTCCAAAATCTCATGGATTGCAACATATCCAACAATGGCAAATCTCCAACAGGAATGAAGCCTCCAATTGCGTCTACCTACGAGAGATAGAGGTATTGCTATTTACGAGTAGCAACTATTATCTATCCAGATAGGTAGCCATGTTGGAGAAGTATCCAGATGGTTCTGTAGGAATGAACCTTTACCAAACTTCTATACCATGAGTAGATGGCTAGCAACGTTACACGCTGAGCGTATAAGATAACGGGAGTGGACTCATGATGTATCTACCTTGTGTATGATTTCTTTCTTTATAAGGGGGAAATATAAAAAGGGGGATAATTTCTTTCTATACATAAAACGGAAATTAACTCCTTTAATATTCTCTTGAAGCACAAGCCTAACCCCGATATATTTTATTTGCCAGTACTAACCTATGGAAACTCTAACTAAACCAGAAAACTACATTGCAGTAGATGGATGATGTGCAAACACATGATGAGGATGAGTAGGATATTACAGATGAATACTGATAAAAAATGGAGAAGTCAATAATGGTAAAGTGATATTTGAAAAGGAATTTCCACAAACATCTAACAATCTCACAGAATATTTAGCAATTCTGGAAGCAATGAGATGGAGAATGAAGAATGATCCGAAAATACCAATTTACTCTGATAGTAGTGTAGCTCTATCTCGAGTAAGAAAATGAGGTCACAACTGCTCACAATTAGCAATGTGGCAACACGCAAAAAGCTATACAGAAAAATTGGAGAACTGGAGAAAAAAATCCAAAGCTCCATTTGAAAACATATACCAACGATTCACAAAGAAACGATGAGATATACCAGCAGATTATGGAAAAAAATCATGATGAGTAAATCTCTATCCGAAGAAGCAGTCAAAAGATATTCAGGAACTAAATAAGAAAATCGAAGAATGAAAAGAAAATCAGAAATTCAATTTAGAAACAATCTCTAAAACGATCTATGCTGATTTTTACTGAGAAGAAGTCCTGAATGAGATAAACGAAATGACTGATAGTCTGAAACCAAACATGAACCAGTTACATTTTGGAGCATTGATTGCATCATGAGTGAGTAGCGATTTAGCATATGTAAGCGTATTTGTAGATAAATGAGAAGAACTGAAAAATGCAGAAATAGAATACAATAAAGCATTTGCAAATGATTCAAGCAAAAAATACGAGAAAAAAGCAGAACTTGAAAAACTCCAAAATGAAATATTTGTAATGTGAAAAATGTACAGTGCTACTCCATGAGTAAGGCGAGCAGTAAATAAAATCGTACACAATGAAGTAGATACAGTGTATGGAATGATAGAAAACGACAACAAAACATTACTGAAATATCTCTATACGACGATGCAGAAATTACAAGAGCAGATAGTAGCGTGACATAACGTAGCAATGAATGCAAACGCATTAAAAAATATCTGACACGAAATAGCATTGATCCAGAAAGATATAGCACCTGATAATAATGTGATATTTGCATTCTGAAAGGATGTATTACAAAAAGCAGGAACAATGGGAAAAGAAGAATTGGTAAACGTGATTAGTGAAGCACTTTAGCACCTTTATTTCCTAACATATACAAAATGCGACAATACAAAGTACATGGTAGCAAGTATGGATATTATCTGA
>JAGCBE010000318.1 GCA_017652345.1 Methanobrevibacter sp. | reverse complement strand
ATTCTTGATGAGGTATTAGGTGTAGGAGACATCACCTTTAGAAAGAAAAGTAAGGAAAAGCTCAAATCATTGATGGAATCCAACACTACTGTATTGCTTGTATCTCACTCCATCCCAGAAATCCGTTCCATTTGTGATACGGCAATCTGGATTGAAAAAGGAAAAGTCCGTGAGATTGGAGAAGTAAATTACATTTGTGATAAATATACAAAAGAAGCTAAGACTGCAAGCAAAGAAAAAACTAAAAAACTAAAACCACAAAGGTTCTAATTTTATTTAAAGTATTTTATAATAGCTATTAATATAGCTATTTTTTATCTATTTTTTCTATTTTTTATTAAAACTAATTAAAAAAAGCTATTTTTTAAAAGTTCTGAGAACTTTATCCTTGGCAATGTTAAATAAAACGCCTACACCATGAGTAATAGGATCCTTTGTAGAACCATCAAGGTCATAACGGACTGTAATTGGAACTTCAACTATTTTCAATCCTGCTTCAGCAGCATCTACAAGCATTTCACTTTCAATCCCAAAACCAGTATCCTTGAATCTGAAAACTTTTCTGGAATTGCTGGAAAATGCTCTAAACCCGCTTTGAGAGTCTGTTACATTAATTCCTGCTGATATATTTGTGGCAATATCCAAAACCTTCTGCCCAACTCTCCTATAAGCAGGAGTGTTTTCTTCAGGGCCATTCATATATCTGCTCCCATTCACCAGATCTGCACCATCCTCAATGATTGGCCTTATTAAATCTGGAATCTCTGAAGGATTATGCTGGCCATCACCATCTATTGTAATGATTATTGAATCATCACCAACAGCTTTAAAACCTGATTTCAATGCTTCACCCTTACCTAAATTAACGCTATGGCTAATAACTCGAGCACCAGCTTCAATAGCTACTTCAGCAGTCTTATCGCTGCTTCCATCATTTACAACGATAACTTCATCAACATGCTCTAAAGTTTTACCTATGACATCAGCTAAAGCCTTTTCCTCATTGTATGCAGGTATGATAGCCACTACATTTGCCATTTTATCACTTGAAAAATAAATTAATAGATTATAAAATAATAAAAACTAAAAAATAGTAAAAAATTGGGATATGAAAATGATATGAATTTAGATTAAGACTTAATCTTCAATCCTATAATACCATTTCATCCATTCCACAGTTCTTCTAATTCCCTCTTTAGGGTCAACTTTCGGATCATGTTTTAAATCGCGAATAGCTTTGGAAAAATCTATGGTTTTGACTTTTGTAGTGAATGCTTCAGCAGGAGTGTATGTAACTAAGGAGTCATCTATTCCTACAGCTTCCAATACCAAGTCAGAATATTCTTCAATGGTCATTTCCCATTCCTGTTTGCTTCCAACATTGTAAACTTCACCAGGAATGAAATTATCCACGATATTTGCAAAGGTATTTGCAGTATCTTCAACATAATCAATAATTCTTTTGTGACCTTTATGAACTGAATAAGGCAATCCATGGAGTGCTTTGTAAATGAAAATAGGGATGAATCCCTTGTATGGGGAATAAGCTTCATGAGGACCATAGCAGTTTACAGGACGAACCCTTACGGTTTCTGTACCGAACATGGTTGCTGAGTTCATGCACATCAATTCTCCAGCCCATTTGGAAATTGCATAGTCATTCATTTGATAAGTGTCTTTAATTGGCCTGTTTTCCATTACATCTTCAGTCATGATTCCCTCATAGTCTCCATAAACTTCTGCAGATGAGAATGAAATCATCCTAAAGCCTAATTTCTCTTGAAGACGAATCATGTTCTTTAAACCGATTACATTGGTTTCCCAAAGGTTTTCATAGTATCCTTCACCATTCCATCTGCCGTATTCCGCAGCTAAGTTGTAAACGTAATCGAATTTTTCATTATCATCAAAGATCCTTTCCATTTGACGATAGTTACGAATATCCCCTCTAACATAGTCAGAGTATGAATCAGAGTATAAGTCAGCTTCATCTTCATGATGCAATAAGTCAACAGAGAGGACTTCATGACCTCTGCTTCTAAGTTCATTTACAAGATTAGTTCCTATAAATCCTGCTCCTCCAGTTACCATAATTCTTTGAGTTTCCATAAAAAACACCACATCCAAAAAGATTAAAAAAAATCATTAAATTAAATTTATATCAACTAAATATCGATTAGATATCAATATCATCAAGGCTATCAGGCTTCTTGCCTCTCACCCTTTTAAAAAATCCTAATTCTTCAAATTCATTTAAAGTGTATTTCATCTGTGCCAATTTTGTATATGCTATATCCAAACGATTTTCCAAATTGTATGTCCTTTGATTCTGACGAATCCTGGATTTCCTTAAGTCTCTTTCAAGATTAGCGATTTCATAATTGGCATCATTCAATTGCTTTGTCAATTTATCGATCAATTCATTTAATTTCTCATTGTCTTCCCTTTCGGATTTAAGATATCTCCTTAGGATATCAATCCTGTGATTTAACTTTTTAGTTTCAAGCCCCAACTCTTCAATATCATATTGCCTGACTTCCAATTCCAAGGATTCAAAATGCATAATGTCCCTTGAAAGGTTTTCCCTTTCAATTGCAAAATGCTCTATCCTATCCTCATAGGATTCACACCTTTCCTTAAGAATACGATTTTCCTTTCTGTAATTGGAAAGCTGAATCTTCAACTCTTCAATTTCCTCTTCAGGGCTCTTTTCATTAATCATCAAATCACTTAGGAAAATGCAATTTTAAAATTGATAAATTAACTCATATTATTTCATTTTTAATGAAATTCAAAATTTCCTCTTTAGCTTTCTCATCTTCCAATGCAAATTTTATGGAAGTTTTTAACCAATCGATACGATTACCTATATCATAGGATTGGCCTGTAAAGACTTGACCGTAAATCTCATCCAATTTAGACAATGCATCTGTCAATTGGATCTCTCCACCATAACCTGGCTCAACATTCTCAATGCAGTCAAAGATGTCTGGAGTGAGAACATATCTTCCCATAATAGCCAAATTACTTGGTGCAACTCTTAAAGGTGGCTTTTCAACCAATTTATCGATTTTGTAAATGTTAGGTTCAATCTCTTCCCCACCGATAATACCGTATCTTTCCACCTTTTCATCAGGAACCTCTTCCACAGCAATGACTGATTTGCCGTACTTCTCATGGATGTCAATCAATTGTTTTGTGCATGGAACAGTGCCTTTAGTAATTGTATCCCCTAACATAACTACAAAAGGGTCATTTCCGACATGTTTTTTTGCACAATAGATAGCATCACCAAGACCTTTTTGCTTCTTTTGCCTTATGAAATGAATATCTGCCAAATCAGAAATGTATTCTATTTCCTTTAAAAACTCTTCTTTGCCTTTTGTCTTTAAATGATGCTCCAATTCGAAAGACCTGTCGAAATGGTCTTCAATTGATCTTTTACCTTTACCTGTAACAATTAGAATGTCATCTACACCGGAATTCACTGATTCCTCTATTACATATTGAATAGTAGGCTTATCATAAACCGGTAGCATTTCCTTAGGTTGAGCCTTTGTAGCAGGCAAGAATCTTGTTCCCAAACCTGCTGCTGGAATAACTGCCTTCATCATTACACCTCAAATAAATTAGAATTCTTTTGATTCTTTTAATTCTATTTAAGAATTATATTTAATTAATATATTATTAGTTTTATTAATAAAAATATATAAATCTGATGAAAAAATAGGCTTTTTAAAAAATAAGCAATCAAAATATCTTAAAATAAACAAGTGAAAAATCAGATAAGATCAAATAAAAATAGATTATAAAATGGTGCAGGGGACGGGAATCGAACCCGCGAAGGGACTAACCCACTAGGCCCTCAACCTAGCGCCTTTGACCGCTCGACCACCCCTGCATAAACAGAAAAATAGTACAGTACTATATAATATATTTATTATCTTATTTAAATATTACTACCAATATAAATAAAAAAATCAAATAAGCTCAATATTAACCTCCATAGATTCGCCATTAGCCAAATCCTTAATCAAATCTCTGTTTAAATCAATAGCTGCCTTGTTAGATTTAATCATTAAGGTTCTGGAGCACACAAATGTGCTTTTTCTGCAAACGATATCTGTTGGATGGGATAAGCTTAAATCATGATGACCAAAGCCTTCTATAGTGTCAGAGGCATTTGGAGTCTTTAATTCAACAATCACTTTTGTATCATCATTGGCAAGTTTCTCTTTAAATTCCTTAGGGAAATCCTCCATTGACTTATCAATATCTAAACCTATTATACAGTCTCCAGATAAGGTTAGATCTTTATCTTTTGTGATTTCAAAGGTGGATTTATGTAAGGACAATACATTTTCGTGTCCTTTTGCCATAATCTTAAAATTCATAATAGAATTTTTGAAAATAATCTTATAAAAATATTTTTAAAAAGGATTGCATAAATATTAATAGAGAAATTTTTCAAGGTGTAAAGATGATTTTAAATACTGGTTTAAGAACAGACATTCCTGGATTTTTCAGCGAATGGTTCTACAATAGGATAGATGAGGGATTCGTTTATGTGAGAAATCCCTATGCAAAAAATCAGATCTATTCATACAAGTTAGACCCAGAATTGATTGATTGCATAATCTTCTGCACCAAAAATCCAAGGCCAATGATTGGAAATCTTGATAAAATAGATGAGTTCAACCAGTAT
>JAGCBE010000037.1 GCA_017652345.1 Methanobrevibacter sp. | reverse complement strand
TGGAGTATTAAATAGTATAACATCAAACTTTTGGTCTTTCACTGGTTCAAAGAGGTCTCCGAACTCAAGTTTTATGGTGTCGATGTTGTTGATCTTGAAGTTTTTCTCAGCAAGTTCAAGGGCATTGTAATTGATGTCAGTTGCTGTCACATCATCTGTTAAGAGACTTGCATACATGGAAACGATTCCTGATCCGGTTCCTATTTCGAGCACACTTTGCCCTTCCTTTATTTCAAGGTTTTCAGCTAAAAGAAAGCTGTCATCTGAAGGGAGGTAGACCAAATCATCAGTTTCTATTTCAAATTTTCCCATTTTCATTTTTAGGCCTCATTTAATCGGTTCTTTTAATCTCTTCTTTAATAAAAATTTTAGCCTCAGTTAATATGCTCCTTTAATAAGATAGATAGTTCCATAATGCTTTCTGGAGATAGATTGATTGTTCTTTCCAGTAACAGTTCCTTGATTCTTGAATCTTCATCTTCTAGATCATTTAGAATGGCTTTCAATTCCTTCTTGTCCTTAAAGCCAATTATATGTCTTGAATCAATCAATGCATTTCTTGCCTTTTTGTTTCTATGTTGGAATAATGCCTTGACGACTTTTGAATAGACCTTAAAGTCATCATCTGATATTTGGTTTTCCTTTGGCTTTAATTCCACGACAGAGGAGTCTACCTTAGGGGATGGTATGAATGATTCAGGAGAAACTTTTGTTAGGAACTTGACATTTGCCTTAAAGTATAGCATGGCAGAAAGCCTTGAATATTGTTTAGTTCCTACCTTGCCGTTCATTCTATCTGCAAATTCTTTCTGATACATAAGAATTGCAAGGTCAAAGTCATGCTTTAGGAACTTAAAGCTGATTGGTGAAGATATTTGATAAGGAAGGTTTGAAACGATTTTATTGAACTTTGGGAAATCTACCTTAACGGCATCTCCGTTTAAAAGTTCTACATTATCGATTTGCTCCTTTTCAAGGCGTTTCTTTAATATGTTAAAAATAGCTGTGTCTTGCTCAATAGCTATTACTTTTCCAGCTTTCTTTGCAAGCTCAATTGTCAATGTTCCGATACCTGGACCTATTTCAAGTACGGTATCCTCTTTTGTAAGATTTGCATATTCAATGATTTTCTTTCTTTTGAAATCGTCTATAAGGTAATTCTGACCTAAATTCTTGTTTAAAATAATCCCATTTTCCTGCAATATTTGTTTAGTCTCTTTAGCTAAGGATATTTTTTCAGTCAATCAATCACCTTTTTAGCCATTAAAATAGTGGTTTATTGTATTTGAGAAATCATTGATGATTAGTTAAAAATTAAAAATAAAAAATAGAAAAATGAGTTCAACTCTTTTAGAGTTTGACTCATAGAAATTTATTCCTTGTTTTCGGAACTTGGTTTGTTTTGAGGCTTCTTGCCTCTGTTATTAGGTTTTCTACCTTTGTTCCTGTTGTTTCTACCTCTTCCTCTGCCTTTGTTGAATTTTTTCTTTCTGTTGGAAGGGTGTCTGGATGGAACTTGGGTAAACATGTAATACTTGTTCTTGCCTCTTTTGACAGTAGTTGTATCAAGTTCTAACCTAACTCTTTTTGCAAGCATATCCACAGGTTCTCCAAGGAGAGGGACTCTTTCTTTCAAGTCTTCAAAGCTTTTGAAAGGTTCTTTCTTACGTTCTTCCAAGATCATTTGAGTGTGCTTTTTACCAATACCTGGGATTAGCTCCAATTTATGCATTTTAATGTTAAGTGAATCGATTTCATTGAAGAATTTTACATAAATGTCTTCATGTGCTAAAATGATTTCCTTAATTGCATATTCCAATTCGATTCTACTGGTTGCAGTTAAGTTTTCAAAGTCTAATAATCCTTTTACTCTATTTACCTTATCTCTTTTTCCAGATCCTATATAGACTTTGTCATGAATATCTAAATCAACACCTTCTTTAGGTGTAACTTCAATTAATGTGAATTTGTCTACTCCAATAGCTTGTGCAATAGGTTTGCCATGAGCAGTTGGTCTTTCTGGATTTACATACCCAAATTTAAGATAATCTAAAATTATTACGTACTCCTCTTTTTTTGGATTCGGATTATCAATGTTTGGATTATCCATATTTTCACCTCATTTTAATTTTAAATCTTTATTAGTTTTAGCAAATGTTCTTTTTATTTTGCCATTTTCACGATATAATTTTTTGTTAATAATTTGCTATTTTTAATTATTATTTAATTTTTTAATATAATATTAGTATATTTTAATCTTATTAATATTTATAATTTTATTATTTTTCGTTAAAAAATAGCAAAATTCATTGAACTTATACT